>JADLDR010000024.1 GCA_020846535.1 Armatimonadota bacterium
AGCAGCGCGTCATGCGCCTTCAGAAATGCTTCCGTCTCCCAGAGGGATAACCCGAGCAGTTCGCCTACCTGGTGGCGGGTGAGGAATTCCTGACGATACCCTTCGACAGCGAATGCTTCCAGGATCCGGCGAGAAAGCGCCTCCGCTCCCCATCGGGCTTGAAGCTGTTGGGCCAGAGGTTCAGGCATATCCAGGGTCACTGTCATGGAAATCGCCTCCTTTCACAGACATTATACCACAAAACGCCAGGAGAAAGGAGGCCCCAGAAACCTTAAGACCTGTCAGGCCCATTGATAAGCGGCGGTCAGCGTCCCTTAAAGAGATCGAATCCGCGCTGTGGCAGCTTCCAGAACCTTCCTCATTTTCATGAGCCGCCTGTTCAGATCGCGGAGGAGATTTGCGCGCTTGGCCTCATGAGATTGGCAACCGCCTCTGCGGCTTCTGCCTTGCTTATCAATGCCCGCTTTCCAGGCTGTATTTCATCACGCTTCTGCCCGCAAAATACCATGCGTCTTCATGCGAGTCAACCGCAGGCCCGGCGGGGAGAGGCGGCTGGCCTTTGATATGGGTGAGGATGGCTTGATCCGGGTCGAAAAGGCTGACGGTTCCATCCGGGGAAAGACCGGCAAGCCGACCGCTTCGAGAGAGCATGAAGAAGCCCCTCTCTGCGGCCCCGAAGCCGGTTGCTCTCTCCTGGGGCTGAAGGTCGGTTTCCGAACAACTGAAGAGCCTGCCGCCTTGTAGGAGAATGTAGATTTTATTCCGGGCAAAATCCGCTGTCAGATGGATGATCGCTGCCGGTAATTTTCGCCGGGCCAGGGTTTGTTTTTTGTCAGGGTCGTAGAGGCGGATGGTATCGCCATCGGCCAGAAACGCCCTGCCGGTCGGAGCCGGAGACTCGGCTATGGGGCCGGTCGGCCCGGCCTCCGCTATCACTTCTACCTGCTTGCCCCCGGGTGGATAGCGGAAAAGGGTTCCGGGTGCGGAGACACGGACAGGCGTCCAGCACTGCGCCGGGTCGAACTCCACTGTCGGCGGGTTCGGCCCCTGAACGCCCCAGACCGAGCCGTCACGGAAGCGGACAAGCTGCGCTGCGGATTCGCCGATCCGCCAGTGGCGGTTGCGCTGGATATCGGTTGCCCAGAGCGCGGGCATGCCTTCCCCGTGGTTGGCAAGAAAATAGCGCCCGCCGTCTCCTGCGAAAGCCGCCGGGCCGTAGTTGCATCGGTGGTCGTCCAGCCAGACCCGCCCGTGGTCGGCCTGCCGGCCTGTTCTGGGGTTCAGGGTGAAAACAAAGCCGCAGTCATAAGTATCGGTTCCGAGCAAGCCTTCGGCGGAAGCAGCCAGGCTGCGGCACTCCACAGGAACAGGGTTGGCGGCCAGGGCTTCCAGGCGCTTCTTGCCCGGGTCGGCGCGGTACAGAGTGCCCCGCGCGGTGGAAATAAACCACAGTCCCGGCCCGGCGATGCGGTTGGGAGGGGTATCGATGCCGTCCACGGCCCAGCGGTCGGCAACCTTGCGCTTTTCGATATCGATGACCGCCACAGAGGAGGCCGCCGTCTCGGGATCGTATTCGGTGATGAGCCAGCGGGGCTGGCCGCGATCATTCCACCACCCGCTGACCCAATAGGGATTTTGAAGCCCCTCGATATGCAGCGGCTCGATTTTGCCGGTATCGGCCCTGAGCTTATGGAAGGGATGGCGGGGCGTTCGCCCGCTGAAGCGGGAATAGACCTGAAAATAGAGGTCGGAGACAGGGGCCTTGCCGAAGCCATGGATGACGGCATAACAGGCATCGTCCAGGGCTGCGATATCGGCCACAGGGGTTATCTTTTTGGACTTCGGATCGAAGGTAAAGACCCAGCGGTTGGTGTCGCCCCACAGCAGCCCGTCGGGGCGCTCCTCCAGGGTGCGGATGATGGGCGAACTGGAGCCAGGGGCGGGCGTGGCATGCTCTCCCGGCACGATGCCGCAGCTTTCCATCTTGCCTGTGAGCCAGTCCAGCCGGAAGATGCCGACCCCTTTCGCGCCGTAAATTTCGCCGCCCTGCGTGAGAATCATGGTAAAAATCCAGGGGGTCGAATCCACCGGCGGCGATCCGAGGCTTTTGATCCGCCCGGTTCGAGGATCGATCTCATAAACCAGCCCGTTGTAGGCGGTTCCGATATAAATCTTGCCGTTCGGGGCCTCTACCATGCTGTCGAGCTGGTATTCGCCCGGCGCTCCCACCTTTTCGAGATGCCGGGCATCGGGCCTGTATTTCCAGACGATTGCTGGCGGAGGGCCGTAAGTGCCGACAAACACCTGCCCCGAAGAATGAGCGATCCCTGTCCGGAACATATTCGATCCCGTTCCCATGATACCGATATCCCGGGACACGATACGATACGCCATATCCTTACGGCTCTTTTTGCCTGCGCTCTGCTTTCCATCTCCATTCCTTGAGGCATGGCCGGTCCGGCTGCCCGCAGCGCAAAAGAGGCAGCCTGCCGCAAGCCACAAAATGATTCGGATAGAGGCAGATGGTTTCATATAAGCGAAAGAGCCGCCCCCCTGTCGGGAGGGACGGCTCTTCTCCTTATTCCTTTTTCGCTGCCCAGAGGACGCCGCGCCGGAGGAGGGTTTTGAACATCTCGTGGCCGCAGGCCGCAGGGTCATGGCCCAGCGCCAGGTAGAAAACCTTGCCGCTGCCCCAGCCTTTCGTCCAGGCGACCGGCATCGCCTTGCCCTGGTAGAGAGCCGCACAGAGGACATGCACCCGGGGATCATAGTCCAGGATGTACTGCTCGTCGCGCACCACGAACTCGACCAGCCCTTCGGTGACGGGATGAGACTGGTCCGCCACGCTCACCTGATAGTCCCGGTAGTGGGGATGGGTGATAAAGTGGCCGCCCACCATCGCCCTGTATTCCGGGCAGTCGTGGAATGAATCGGCTCCGGAGTGGATCGGGATGAATCCCTTGCCGGAGGCTACCCAGTTTAGCAGGCCGTTCTTCTGGGCGTCGGTGATTTCGCCGACGGTGTTAAAGAAAACCATCACATCGTAAGCATCGAGTTTCGGGGCGATCAGGGCGTCGAGATCGTTCTCCACATAGGTGATATCCAGTTCGCCCATCCCCTTCAAGGCTTCCAGGATGGCCTGACCGTTCCCCTTGTAATCGTGGATCTCTCCGCCGGAAAACACCAGAGTCTTGATTTTCGCCATTACGAGTTCCTCCCTGTCCCAAACGGGCTTGATGAACCGGCGCACAGGCCGGTTTCCCTATCGACTTAGGCGTCGGAAAGGAAATTCCTTGTGGGAGGGGTAAGGAAATTGGAGCGGTAGTAGTCTCCTCCCTTGATTTCGTCGGGCCGCGTCTTTGCGCCTATTTCATCCTATAGCCCCAGCACCCGGGCGGCATTTACCCGCCGAATCAGCTCTTTCTCTTCTTCGGAGGCGTCCAGGACTTCCAGCTTGATCAGGGAGGGGTCTGGATAGTTGAAGGGCATCCCTGTGCCGAAGAGGATGCGCTCCGCGCCGAGGTTGGCGATCAACTGCCCGATCTCGTTGGCGAGAACCGCGCTCAGGCGGGAGATTTCGATATAGTAGTTAGGCGGCAGGCCGCTGTCTTTGCGGCCCAGCGCGGAGTGGGGAAAACCGATGCCGTTGACCAGGATAAAGGCCGCTTCAGGGCAGGCCTGCGACAGGGCGGCGATTTCGGCCAGAGGCACATCGGGGACATCCACCAGCCAGCTTTTCTGGCGGTAGTCCTCGGCGCGGATGGGGATGGAGACAGGCATTCCCTGGGCGGCAGCCGATTTCACCAGTTCGATGCAGCGCGGGTCGGCCAGGCTGTAGTTGTGCCACTTCGGGTAGAGGCGCAGGCCCTTCATTCCGAACCCCTCGCGGCATATCTTCAGATCGTCCTGCCAGCCCGCATAGGACGGGTTGATGACCGCAAAGGGCAAGAGCCGGTCGCGATGGCCTTCCACCTCCGCCGCCACCTCTTCATTGCCTGCCTGGGGGTTGCGGTAGGTGATGGCGCTGGCGCTGGAGACGACGGCTTTTTCGATGCCCTTCCGATCCATCAGATCGAGCAGGCCGGAGGCGGTATTGTGGCGCAACTGCCGAAAGGCAAAGTGGCCGAGATAGGCGTTCACATCGATCATCGCGCACCTCGCTTCATCAGAATCCGCTCCATATTCCGGCCCAGGATGTCTTCTTTGGCCTCCCGGCCCAGATCGGCCCCGCGCAGCTTGCCGATCCCTGCGGCCATGGACATATCGCACCCGAAAAGAAGCCGGTCGGTTCCCAGAACCCGGGCTGCCATCTCCACGATCCCCTCATCGATGACGCTGCCGCTGGTGTCCAGATAGACCCCCGGCGCATTCCGCAGCGCCTTGATCGTCCACTCCCAGTCGCCCCCTCCGCCGACATGGGCGCAGATGAGCATGGCCTCCGGATATCGCGCCGAGAGTTCCGCCAGGTGGCCCCCGTCGGAGATGCGCGGCTGGTCGGGCAGGGGGTAATGCAGATGGCCGGCGTGTTCCAGGACAGGAACCTTCATCTCGATAGCCAGCTCGATGACCGGCCAGACGACCGGCTCGTTGCAGGCATACTCATTATACAGCTTGATACCGATAAATTCCCGGTCTTCGATGCACCGGCGGATTTCCTCCAGGGATTCCCGCTGGTAGCCGGGATTGACATAGCAGTACCCCAGCACCCGCCCCGGGAAGCGCCGCATGGCCTCTTCAGCCCAGCGGTTGCATTCGCGAAAACCGTCCGCCGTGGCGGGCCGGGTGGGGGTTAGAATCGAGCAGCAGAGCTGCTCGATCCCCAGCCTGTCCGCCGCGTCGATCAGCTGCTCGTCTTCCTGTGCCCAGGAAGGCGAACTGTGATGCGCCAGATGGGCATGGCAGTCTATAACCATATGATAACTCCTGTGATAGGTGGGATGGGGGGCTGTCGCAGCAAAGTCCGCCAGTTCGAGCGATCTACCCTTTCGCGATCACCACCACCTCATACAACTCGACAACCGGGACGGAGATCTCCAAACTGCCTGCTTCGATGCGGGCCGGGAGGCCGCTCATGTCGGACAGTCGGTAGGCGCGAGCGATGCCCTGCCAGGGGAGGCGCAGGGTAATATCGCGGATCGGGATGGTCTGGGTGATAGGGCGCTGCATGTCGCCGGTGTTGTTGACCAGGTGAACCAGCAGGCGGTCTCCCTGGCGGCGTAGCTCCACTTGCAGGGAAGGCGGGGCGTCGCAGGAAAGGGGCAGAGGGGCGTTGTAGGCCCATTCGACCGCCCCGGTGATGAGGTCTTCCGCCTGGTGGATCTTGCTGCGGCCCAGGAAATCGCCCAGCAGATGGGGGAAATAGACGGTTCGCCCCTGGCCGGCCTGCCGGGCGATCACGGCGGGATAGCCGGAACCGCCTTGGGGCGCGGTGTATACCTGGCCGATAGGGGCCAAAACTTCCGCAGGGGTGGTGGCATCCTGCATGGGTCGGGCCTTCAGCACGAAAACAGGCCGGGGAATCCACTCGCCATCACCGAAGGCGGAAGTGATGTCATGGGCATCCGCCCGGATATATTCCTCCGCGGTGGCCGGAGCGAACATCCCGTCTACCGAACGGACCCCGAAGAGGGCGCGTAAGGGATTCTCCATCCGCTTCTGGCCGCGTTCATCGTATTCCCCGGTTTCGAACTCGGCCATAACGGAGCCGCCCGCATCGACAAAGCCAAGAACGGCGGCTATCTGGTCATCGCTCAGGCAGGAGGCGTTGCCGAGGATAAGGACGCGATACCGCTTCAGGTCTTCGGCGTTCAGGCCGCTGCCCAGGATGACATCGAAGGGCAGGTGGGCGCGGGTGAGGGCGTTGAAATAGCCCAGGTAGGCGTTCCCCTGCACGGCGTCGCAGATGGATTTTCGGACAGACCAGTTGATCTGGATCTCGCCCGTTCCCGTATCGGCGATCAAGTCCTGCTCCCTGCCGGTTCCGGGGTCCCGGTACATCTCCGCCTGTTCGGAGAGGTAATATTTGTTGCTGTTACTGGAGTAGAGGAGGGCGATATCGGCGGCGGACTCGGTTCTGGTGAAGTATTCGTCCCGGGCCTCCAGGAAGCCGTTGATGCGGCGCATAGGGGCGATGGATTTCTCGGCGGAGTGATCCATCGCATAATCGAAGATGGCGAACCAGGGATTGGCCCCGCAGGCCACCGCCTGGGCCACCGAGAGCGCCGCCTCCACCGGCGGCAGCGGGATATAGTGATACGATCCCAGGGCGTGGTGGCTGAAGACCACCGCAGGCTTGCCGCCTGCCACCAGGTGCTTGGCCGCGGTGGCCCAGAAGAGGAGGGCGTGGTCGTCCGGGCCGGGGTGGAAGAAAGCTTCGGCCCCGTTGAAGTTCTGATAAGGGCCGACCTTTTCCATATCCCGCGCCACGCGCCAGCCGCCTCCGTGCCAGCTCCCGGCATTGAGGAAGACGACGCCTTGCGGATCGATCTCCCGCATGGCGCTCTGCGCGTCCCGCAGGAAGTCCGCCATAGAGTTTTCGCGGAAATCGATGAAATCTTTCCAGAGGGGATTGTTCCAGTCCTCGGCTTCCGGGATCGGCTGGCCGTAGCACTGACGGAACTTCTCGCGGCAGGCCGGGCAGTAGCAGCAGCCGGGGTAGATCACCGGGCCGTCCAGGAAGCAGCCGTCGATACCTGTTTTTATGGCCTCCCGGATCATATCGAAGGCCCAGTCGCGCCAGGGGGAATTGACGCAAAGGGTCGTGCCATTGCCATAAAGGGGGTAGTGCCTGCCGTAAGCGGAGCCGTCGGCCCGCACCTGCTCCCATCCCGGGTGGGCTTCCGCAAAGTCATAGGAAAACCAGTGCATGTTCAGATAGGCCAGCACATGAATGCCGTATTTCCGGGCATGCGGCAGGTAGGAGCGAACCAGATCGAAGTCACCGAGCGCCTCGAACTTGGGGAACTTGGGGGTATCGAATGTCGTCTGCCAGCCCAGGCCGGGGGCCACGCCGGGCGTCCCGATGACCCATTCGCAGTTGATATGCCACTCCTCCCGCTTGCGCCGGGCCAGAGCGTCCAGGTCCACCTCCTTAACCCTCTGAAGATCGGTAATATAATCCTGCCGCATCATGCGGACAGGTCTTTCCCACCATTTCATTTCACTCTCCTGTAGGCTTTTGCGAATTTGGGGGACTCTTTTTCAACTACAGATGCACACCGATCAGAACGGATGAACGTAGATAAAAACAGATCCAAATTCATCTATGTCTATCCTGCTTTGATTCATGTGCATCTATGGTTTGAAAAGAGCCTCACCCCACCATCCCTCTAGGGCGCGGTTTCTTCCGTGAAGTTGGCGAACAGCGTTTCTCCGCCTTTGATCTCGATTTCGAGTTTGGGCTGGCTGGCTGTGGTTGCGCCTGTCCAGCCGGTGAAGCGGTATTTTTTCTGACCCATCGGCTCGGTGGGGCGGGCGGGGTCCATGAACTGGCCGAGGCGCTCGCCGCCGGAGTAGCCTGCCGGGGTTTTCATCGGGTTCGGGACGACATCGACGATTTCGATGGTGTGCTTGCCCGGCCTGTCGAAGTTGATGAAGAATTTGCCGAAATCGGGGCCGGTCACGTATTCGGTGGTCCAGCGACCGCTGTAAGTCCAGAAATCGAAGCCGTTCACCCGGAACCGGATATTGCCCATCGTAGGCTGGGTCTGCACGGTCAGTTTCAGGGCCGGAGGATCCAGGTCGGCGTTCATCCGGCTGCCGTAGAGATAGACCCGGCCCGAGTTCGCAGGGATTTCGAGTTTCGGCCTGTCCTTGCTCAGGGTGATGGCCTGGCTGTTGAAACAATCGTAGAGGCTGTCAGCGGGAAGGCCGTCCGGTCGAATCTTCACCGGATTCTTTTCCGGGTTGACGGCGACCATGCCGCCCGCGAAGAGGCGATAATAGACGCCGTTGCTTTCCTGCTCGTCAGCAAGGGGCTTGCCCAGGCGGATCTGGTAGAGAAGGGAGGCAGGATTGCCTTTTTGCAGACCGCCCCCGCTCCAGACGAAACCGGCCAGGCGGGCGGTGGCGTAGCAGAAATACGAATCCTCCTTCACCCCGAAGGGGGTGAAGCCGACATAGCTGAGGGCCTGGATCTGCTTCCCGGCGCGGAGGTGGGGCTTCAGGAGATTTCCCATCTCATGCCAGTGCTTGTGCCAGTCCATCCACCGCTCCTTGCTGACCCAGGTGCAGATATAGGATTCGAGCATCTCCGCATCGATATACTTCCAGTATTCGAGCGGCAGGGAAGGCGGGTGGGCACTGTTCGCCAGGACCGCCCCATCGGGCTTGTGCCGCTTGATCGCCTGCCAGACGCGGCGAAGCATCATAGCGAAGGCGTGGTTCTGATCCTTATGGATATGCCGGTGCTTGCCGTATTTCGGGCCGAAGCAGGGCTGTCGCGTTCCGAGGTTATCGATGAAGACACCATCGGCTCCCAGCTCCATGATTTTCTCCACCCAGGCTACCATCGCATCCTGGTAGCCCTTCGTGTTGGGGCAGATGGTGTACATGTTCTTGGCGTCCTCGGACTCCCAGAAGCCGGTACGCTTCAGGCTCCCGTCCTCGGACACCTCGATCCATTCGGGATGCTCTCGCAGGTCGACCCCTTCGTATTTCATATAGGCAAAGCCCTGGTATAAAGTGATGTAGGGGAGCGCCTGGATGCCCAGGGCGTGAAGCCGATCGAAATACTCCCGGTTGATCGGCACATGGGTGGCGAAGGCCACTTTGGAGGCGGCGAGGGCGTCCCAGTCGTTCACCCCGATGGCGTAGGTTTCCGATTCGACAAGCCATTTCGGGCCGGGCTTTCCGAGATCCGGCCTGGGGGCCGGGCTGTCCGCCGCACGGCAGGCGAAACAGAAGGCCAGCAACAGGAACAGACAGATGAGGATTTCACGCATGACGGCTCTCTCCCTTGCGGAATCATTTCCGAACCTATTCGGCATCTTCCTCATTCATCCTGCCCGCAAGCCCATCCCATTCCTTGCGGGTCATGCCGTAGTAGAGCAGGTCATAATACCGGCCTCCGGTGAAGACCATATCGCGCAGCCTGCCTTCCTGCATAAAGCCCAGCCGTTCGTGCAGGGCGATGGATGCATGGTTGTGGCTTAAAATCTCCACAGTCGCCTTGTGATAGCGAATCTCCTCGAAATAATAGCGGAGTATCATCCGGATTGCCTCTGAAGCATAGCCCTGGCGCTGGTGTTCGGGAGCGATATTGAGGCCGTAGCTGAAATTTCCGGTCCGGCTGTCGCAGTGGTGGGTATCGATCTGCCCGACGGGCATTCCCGAAGCGTCTTCGATGACCCATCGGAAGCGATCCTGCTCCATCGTCCTGAGGGCCATCTCTTCCACCTGCTTTCGGACAAGTTCCCGGGAGATCGGGGGCCAGAGGAATTCGAGGTTGCGCCCCATCTCGCTGTCCTGGTTCCATTGGAAGAAGATTTCGGCGTCCGAAGGCTCCACGCCCCTCAGCCGCACCTTTTTCCCCTGCCAGTAGTTCATATCAGCCTCCTCGTGGGTTCACTTCTGCAAACCGGTCATCAAAAAGAAAAAGAACATCTCCGCCATGTTTTTTCGCGGGTAGTTCAAGCCTGCATTCATGTGAAAAATCATAAAGTAACCCAAGTTGCTACCTACCCGCATTGAGGCCGATGCGGGGTAGGGGCGCGAGGAATCGCGCCCCATGGGTATCAAGTTAAGGCAAAAGCCAGGAAGCTCCTGGAGGGATAAGGAATCTTATCCCAAGACAAATCCACCAAAGGATCTTCCTGATGGATATTCTAACACAAGTCAGCCAAGCGATGCAAACCGTCTTGACGCAGGTAGCCGACCGGATGGGGCGGGAGAGTGGCTTCATCCAGCGGCCACGGAAACTGACGGGCTCGGTGTTCGTGCAGACGTTGGTCTTCAGTTGGCTGTCCCAGAGCCAGAGTAGCTTGGGAGAGATCGCGCAAATGGCGGCCGGTTTGGGGGTGTCCATGACCTCCCAAGGGTTGGAAGACCGTTTCACCGAGGCGGCAGCGACCTGCCTGAAAGGGGTCTTGGAAGCGGCCATCGGGCAGGTGGTGGCCGCGCAACCGGTGGCGATTCCGATTCTGTCCCGGTTTACGGGCGTCTATGGACTCGACAGCAGCACCGTCCGTTTGTCGGACACCTTGGCGGGGGTGTGGGGGGCGCACCGGCGACGGGACGCAAGCGGCCTTGAAGCTGCAAGTACGCCTGGACCTGGCCGCTGGGGCGTTGGCCGGGCCGGAGTTGCAGCCGGGCCGGGCTTCGGATCGCAGCAGCGGTTTGCAGGCCGCGTCGGTGCCGGTCGGGGCGTTGCGCTTGACCGATTTGGGCTGCTTCTCCCTGGCCGTATGGGAGAGGCTGGCGGACGAGGGGAGCTATTGGCTCACTCGTCTGCCAGCGGGGACCACCCTGACCGATGCCCAAGGGCAACGCGGGACGCTGGAGACTCTGCTGCGGGGGCAGACGGGCGATACGCTGGAGATGGCCGTGACGGTGGGCGTGGCGCATCCGGTGGCCGCTCGCTTGCGGGCCGTGCGGGTGGCCCCCGAGGTGGCCGAAGCCCGCCGTCGGAAGCTCCATCAGGCCGCCCGCAAGAAGGGGCAAACGGTCAGCCAAGCCCGGCTGGCCACGGCCGATTGGACGGTCTTCATCACCAATGTGCCTGCCCCGATGCTGACCCTGGAGGAAGTCTTGATCTTGGCCCGCACCCGTTGGCAGATCGAACTGGTCTTCAAACTCTGGAAGAGCCTGGGCCAGATCGATCAATGGCGCAGCGCCAAGCCCTGGCGTATCTTGTGCGAAGTCTATGCCAAATTGCTGGCGATGCTGATCCAGCACTGGGTGCTGGTAAGCACCTGTTGGCAGGATGCGGATCGGAGTTGGACCAAAGCCGCTCACGCGGTGCGTCGGCACGCCATCTGTCTGGCCTTGGCCCTAGCCGATCCGCTCCGGTTGACCGAGGCGCTGGGGGCGATTGCGCGCAGCGTCCAAGTCGCCTGCCGGATCAACAAACGCAAAGCGCAGCCGCATACCTATCAACTCCTGTTCGGTCTCCCCCATGGAGGCTTAACTTGATACATATGGGGCGCGGTGAATCGCGCCCCTACAGTGGAAAACGGGACTGGTCCCCTGCGATTCGGAAAGGTTATTCGAGGCGTTGCATCAACAAGGCCCGAATCTTCTGTTGGATCGGGAAGGGCAAGTCCATGCTTGGTCCGCCCCAGAAACTCGGTCACTTCCGCTTCCAACAAGTCTTGCAGCCACCCCTGGATCTGCTGACGCACCAGCCCTTCCAGGCTCTCCCCACACACCCCTTGCGCTTCTGCCCCGTTTGTGGTATCTTGCTTCATAGGGGTGTCCTTTCTCCGGTCTCTGCCGGCTTTTGTTCTCATAGGAAAGGATACCACCGCCTGCCTTTTATTTCAATTTACACACTTTTTGATTTTACCTCAAGCAGTGTGGTATAATGAGGCAGGAGGGTCGCTGCGAATAGCAGACGGACCTCCTCAAGTGGAGCGGTTCTTTTGGACTTGAGAGAAAACCGCCGTCAATTCTGAATACGTGAGCCGAGACATCAGCAGCAAATGGGATACCTAAATCCTATACGGGTAATCCCGGCTTATACCTGAAACGAGAATACAACGATGGCTATGATCGAAAACGTATGCCGCCAAACGCTTGAAGCCACGGAGTTTGTGACCATTGTCACCCAGGGAGAGGCAGGACCGCACGTTTCGGCGACTTGGGGCGACTACATTCGAGCAATGGGAATCGACAATGATACCTTGATCGTTCCCGTGGGATCTATGCAAAAAACCGAGGCGAATCTCAGACGCGATTCCCGGGTGCAGGTTTTGGCCGCGTCCCGTCAAGTTCAGGGAACGCACGGCCCTGGGCAAGGGTGTCTGCTCACCGGCACCGCCGAGATACTGATTGACGGAGACCTGGCCACAAAGGTCAAAGAGAAGTTTCCCTGGGCGCGCGGCGCGATGCTCATCCGCGTTGGGTCAGTGAAAACTCAACTATAGCGCCACCCTTTGGACTTGAGAGAAATCCGCCGTCACTTTTTGCGGAGGTAACATCTCCTCCA
>JADLDR010000025.1 GCA_020846535.1 Armatimonadota bacterium
CCCTGGAAGCGGTGAGTATCACGACCCGCAATCTCCTGCTGACCCAAGTGAAGAACGGGGCGACCGGGCAACCGGAGGCGTGTTGTCTGTTCGATCCCGACAACCCGCTCCGCAACACGATCAAAGTGCAGTATACCGTTGACGACTGGAACCAGGGCATATAGTGCGCCACCATCAAAGGGCGGTTTGCAGACCCTTCGTCCGCGCCGCCGCGCCACAGAAGAGCGTACGAAAAAGCGATCATCACAAGGCCTGCCGTCCCGCAGCAGATCAGGCGGCAGCGAATCCGTATGCAAAACATCTCGCGCTCTATTTCCCGGTCTCCTCGTCGTGGCGTCTGATGCATGTTACTTCGCGGGTATCCTCCGATTTCCTATCGGCGTGGGAAGGGTGGCTTTATGTATTTGCCAGAATGTCCTTGCGAGGAGCGCAGCGACGCGGCAATCTCCAGAGTAACGGCATAAAAGGAACTCCTTTCCCGATGCCGAATAGGATTCCTCACCCGATCAATAAGACAGGCCCATTTTATAATGGCCCGCATAGGAGAGAGCGATATTATGGCCGCATCAGCCCGTTTTACAGCAAGCGTCGTGGGAGGCGGGGCGGGAGGACAGTTGAGCCTCAGCGCGCTCCAGGCGTCGGCCCGGTTCGATCTGGCGGCGGCAGCCGACCTGATGCCGGAAGCGCGGCGAAACCTTGAGGAGAAATATCCGGGTTTGCAGGTGTTCGAAAACCACCGGGATATGTTCGCCGCCTGCCCGACCGATATTGTCTGCGTCAGCACCTACCCGCCGACCCACGAGGAGGTGGCTCTCGATGCCCTGAAGCTGCCGCTCAAGGGCATTCTGGTAGAAAAGCCGCTGGGCCACACCGCAGCCTCCGGTCGGTGCATCCTGGCCGCGATCCGGGAGCGCCGCCTGCCGATGGCGGTGCCGCACGGGCTTCTGGCGAAGCGAACCTCCCTGGAGATTATCGAGCGGGTGCAGGCCGGGGAGATCGGCGAGTTGAAGCTGGTGGAGATCCAGTGCGCCGGATGGGATATCATCAACGCCGGGATCCACTGGCTCAATTTCTTCGTCATGCTCTCCGGCTGCGAGCCGGTGGATTGGGTGATGGCCCTCTGCGATGCCGGGACGCGCACCTACCGGGACGGAATGCAGGTGGAAACCGTGGCCGTCACCTATGCCCAGACCCGGAGCGGCGTTCGCGTGGTCATGCACACCGGCGATGAGATCAAAATCAACCGCGAGGGCAAAAGCTTTCTCTTCCGGCTGGTGGGAACCGGCGGTCAGATCGAATTCTGGGGCTGGGAGAACGGCTACCTGCTGCTGAACGCCCGCCATCCCGAGGGCCGCCTCATCATCCCCGATGAATATCCGATCACCGGCCACCGCCGCCACCTGGAAAATATGGCCGCCATGATCGACAGCGGCGTCCCCGATTACACCGTTCCCGAAAGCTCCCTGATGGCGTTGGAATTGTGCGAAGGGGCTTATCTTTCCAGCCGCCACCGCTGCCAGGTCAGGCTGCCTCTGGAGGGATTCGCGCCGCCTGCCCCGTCAGACTGGGACCCCGGCATACCCTATTCCGGTCAGGGCGGGGGACGGGACGGAAGGAGGCTTTGAGATGAGCGGTCCGGTTCGTTTTGCCCTGATCGGCGGCGGATGGCGGGCGGAGTTCTTTCTGAGAATCGCCCGGGCGCTGCCGGAACGCTTTCAGGTGAGCAGAATGCTGGTGCGCGATGCGGTGAAAGGAGCGGCCATCGAGACTCGATGGCATGTGCCGACCTATCGCCGACTGGAGGAATCGCTGGCCGACAACCCCCTCTTTGCGGTGGTTTCGGTCCCCTGGGCCGTCACCCCGATGATCCTTGGCGAACTGGCCGAACGGGGCGTGCCCGCCCTGGCCGAAACGCCGCCCGCGCCCGACCTGGACGGCCTGGTTGCGGTAAACCGGCTGACCGGGCAGGGGGCGCGGATCCAGGTGGCGGAGCAGTACGCCTTCCAGCCTCTTCACGCCGCCCGGCTGGCGATTGCCCGCTCCGGGCGGCTCGGAACAATCTCCCAGGCTCAGGTGTCCTCGGCGCACGGCTACCACGGTGTCAGCCTCATCCGAAAATTTCTGGGAGCGACCTATGAAAACGCCCGGATCTCCGGCTACCGCTTCTCCGCTCCTCTGGTCGCCGGGCCGGGCCGTGACAGCCCGCCTGCGGAGGAATCGGTGACGCAATCCACCCAGGTCATCGCCTCTCTGGACTTCGGGGACAGGCTGGGGGTCTACGATTTCACCGGGGATCAATACTTTTCCTGGATCCGTTCGTCCAGGGTGCTGGTGCGGGGCGACCGGGGTGAGATTCATGACGACACGGTGAGATATCTCCAGGATTTCCGTACCCCCATCACACTGAAGCTCCTGCGCCAGAACACGGGAGAGGACGGCAACCTGGAAGGCGGCTATCACAAGGGCATCCTGGCCGGGCCGGAGTGGGCCTACCGGAATCCTTTCATCCCCGGTCGCCTGACCGATGACGAGATCGCCATCGCGACCTGCCTGGAAAAGATGGCCGATTATGCCCGGGGCGGCCCGGACTTTTACCCCCTCGCCGAAGCATCCCAGGATCACTACCTTTCCATGATGATCGATCAGGCTGTGGCGACCGGGGAAACTCTTACAACAACCACCCAGCCCTGGGCTGCATTTTCTTCATAAACCGGAGAGAATGGAGACCGGCATGGATCATGAAACGCTCGTGCGGAATTATTATGATCGCGTTGTAGATATTGAGGATGCCCGTCTGGACTGGGCGGCATTTGAGATGCCGGTAACTATGCATTATCTCCAGCGATATATTCCGCCAGGCTCCAGGATGCTGGATATCGCCTGTGGAACGGGCCGCTATGATGAAAAGCTGTTGGGAGCAGGATATCGGGTCGGTCTGAACGATCTCTCCCCGCAGAACGTCCGAAAGACGCGAGAACGGCTTCAGACGGGAGGCGGCTCCTCTCAGGTCTTGTTCTGCCGCACGGGGAATGGCCTCGATCCAGATGCGTGGCACGGAAGCCCATGGGATGCGGTGCTGATGCTGGGGCCGATCTATCATCTTCCGCTTTACGAAGACCGCCTCGCCATCCTGAAACAGGCATATGAGCATCTGGACAGAGAAGGTTATCTCTTTGTGGCTTTTTGCAGCCGGGTGGCGGCTGTTTGGGGCGGTCTGGCGCGATGGCCGGAAGGCATCCTCCGGAAAGACAGCGTGCGTCGGCTGATGCAGTCCGGGCAGGGCTTCAATTTTGCCAGGAACGCCAGCGACTTCGAAAGCTATTACTTCTGCGCGGTAGAGGAGATTCGCCCTCTGATCGCACGGGCCGGATTCGATACGCTGCACATCGCAGATATGGAAGGCGCATTCGGGGGCCGGATGGACCGGTATCACGAACTGGACGATCCTGCGGTTCGAGAAGCCTGGATGGATTTTGTCCTCGAGAACGCAGAGGAACCTGTTTTTCAATACGCTTCGGAACATCTTCTGGTTGTCGCCAGGCCGAAGCCCCAGAATGACACAGCAATAAACAATGGAAATTCACTTCCCCTACGAAGGAGATGATCATGAAAGCGCCGGTACGTTCGAGAGCATTGTTCGAGGAAGCGAAACAATATATCCCCGGCGGGGTGAACAGCCCCGTCCGGGCGTTCCGATCCGTGGGCGGCGATCCCCTTTTCATCGCCCGCGCCGAAGGATCGCGCATTTACGATGCGGACGGCAACGAGTTTATCGATTACGTCGGCTCCTGGGGGCCGATGGCGCTGGGCCATGCCCACCCGCGGGTGATCGAATCCGTCAGGGAGGCGCTGTCGCGGGGCACGAGCTACGGCGCTCCCACGGAAAACGAGGTCCGGATCGCCCGCGAAATCTGCCGGGCCTTTCCGTCGGTGGAGATGGTTCGCCTGGTCAGTTCCGGCACGGAGGCGGCGATGTCGGCTCTCCGGCTGGCCCGGGGAGCCACCGGGAAGGAAAAGATCGTCAAATTCGAGGGCTGCTACCACGGGCACGCCGATTCCCTGCTGGCGAAGGCCGGTTCCGGGGTGGCGACCCTGGGCCTGCCGGACAGCCCCGGCGTGCCGCAGGGGCTGGCATCCCTGACGATCACCCTGCCCTATAACGACCTGGAAGCCGTGAAATCCGCGCTGGAGCAGGAAGCCGACCGGATCGCCTGTATCGCCGTGGAGCCGGTGGCCGGCAATATGGGCGTCGTCCCGCCGCAGCCGGGCTTTCTGGAAGGGCTGCGCGAGCTGACCCGGCAGCACGAGGTTTTGCTCCTCTTCGACGAGGTGATCACCGGCTTCCGGGTGGCCTACGGGGGCGCTCAGGAGCGGTACGGCATCGACCCGGACATTACCATCCTGGGCAAGATCATCGGCGGAGGATTCCCGGTAGGGGCTTATGGAGGCAAGCGCGGGGTTATGGAGCGGATCGCCCCTGTCGGCCCGATCTACCAGGCTGGAACCCTCTCCGGAAACCCCATCGCCGTCACCGCCGGCCTGGCAACCCTGTCCATCCTCGCCGGGCCGGGTGTCTACGACCGCCTGGAGGCTTCCGCTGCCGCGCTGGAAGCCGGGCTGCGCGAAGCCGCCCGCGCATCCGGCGTCCCCGCCGCCTTCAACCGCGTCGGATCCATGATGACCACCTTCTTCACCGGAAGCCCCGTCAGCGATTACGCTTCCGCCAAACGCTCGGACGCGGCCCGCTATGCGGCCTATTTTCGCGCCCTGCTGGAAGAAGGGATATATCTGGCTCCTTCCCAGTTCGAGGCTGCCTTCGTTTCCCTGGCCCACAGCGAAGAGGACATCGACCGGACCATCGCCGCCGCCCGCAAAGCCTTCGCCGCGGTGCGCTGATTATTTAGAAGCAGGAGAACCATATGACCCATAAAGAACGGGTGTTGGCCGCCCTGCGGCACGAACAGCCCGATAAAGTGCCCTATACCATAGGATTCACCGAAAAGGCCATGGAGGCCATGGTGCAATATTACGGGAGCCACGATTTTCTCGGGCAAATCGACAACTGCTTTCACGGCGTAGCCGCCCGCCCCGGCCCCAAGGAGATGTGGCTGAGCGATGCCGTCTGGCAGGATGAGTTCGGGGTGCAGTGGGACAGGAGCATCGACCGGGATATCGGCAATGTCTGCAACTGCGTGCTGCCTGAGCGGAATCTCGATTCCCTGGAGATGCCCGACCCGCGAGCGCCCGAAAAGTTCGCGGGCTTCGAGGACCAGTGCCGGGCGGGCGGGGGCCGGTGCATCCAGTTCGGCATCGGGTTTTCCCTCTTCGAGAGAGCCTGGACGCTGAGAGGCATGAGCGACCTGCTGATCGATATGGTGGAGGCCCCCGAGTTCGTGGACGAACTCCTGGACGCGATCTGCGATTATAATATCGCCCTGCTGGAGCAGGCCCTTCGATACGATATCGATACCGTTCACTTCGGGGACGACTGGGGTTCGCAGCGAGGGCTGATTATCAGCCCCAGGCAGTGGGAACGGTTCCTGATGCCCCGCCTGGCCCGGCAGTACGGCAGAGCCAGGGAAGCGGGCAAGTTCGTCACCATCCACTCCTGCGGCAAGGTACAGGCGGTCTTCCCCCAGCTTATCGAAATCGGCCTGAACTGCTTCAATCCCTTCCAGCCGGAGGTCATGAACCCGTACGAAATGAAGCGCCAGTTCGGGGGCAGGCTCAGCTTCTGGGGCGGCATCAGCACCCAGCAGCTTCTGCCCTATGGCTCCCCCGACGAGGTGCGGGCCGAGGCCCGGCGCATGATGGCCGAGATCGGCGTGGGCGGCGGCTACATCCTGGCCCCCGCCCACGCCATCCCCGGAGACGCCCGCCCGGAGAACATCATGGCCCTGATCGAAACCGTCAACGAGCAGTGAGGTATAACCCTTATATCAACGGCCCTGCTCTCTATGGGAGACTGCCATGCCCGACCGCAAAAAAATAGCCGCTGTCATCACCAGTTATTTCCCCTATTCCCATGCGGATGTAATCGTTACCAAGTTCTTGAAAGGCATCCCGACCGATGCAGGACTGGTCAAGCCGCGTGTGGAGATCGCTTCCATCTATCTGGATCAGATCGACCGCCGGGATATCGGGCAGAGCCTGGCCTGGTGGCATGGTGTTCCCATCTACCAGAGCATCCGGGCCGCCCTGACGCTCGGGGGGAACGAACTGGCAGTCGATGGGGTGCTGCTTATCGGCGAGCACGGCGACTATCCGAAGGATGAGATGGGGCGGCACATGTACCCCCGCCGGGCGCTCTTCGAGCAGATATGCGGGGTTTTCGCCTCCTCCGGGCGGAGCGTGCCGG
Organism: Armatimonadota bacterium; assembly: GCA_020846535.1. GTDB lineage: Bacteria > Armatimonadota > JADLDR01 > JADLDR01 > JADLDR01 > JADLDR01. Next base: position 6,359 of record JADLDR010000025.1, read on the forward strand.
TCTTCAATGACAAGCACCTGTCATACAACTGGGAGGACGCCAGGTGGATGTACGACCGGGCAAAGGATCTGAGCGTTCCCTTCATGGCAGGCTCCTCACTGCCCCTCGGCTGGCGCAAGCCCTTCCTGGAATACCCTCCGGAAGCGCCGGTCGATGAGGCGCTGGCTATCGGCTACAGCGATATCGAAGCCTACGGGTATCATGCCCTGGAAACCCTTCAGTGCATGGTGGAGAGGCGGCCCGGAGGCGAGACGGGCGTTGTCAACGTGCAGTTCCTGGAGGGGGAGGCCGTCTGGGAGGCCGGGCGACAGGGGCGGTGGTCCAAGGGGCTGGCCGAAGCCGCCTGCGCCGCCATCGAGGAAAAGCCGGACGGCCCGATGGAAAGGCACTGTCTCAATCCCGCCGCCTTTCTCATCGAATACCGGGACGGCCTGCGGGCTGCCGTTCTGATGCTGAACGGGTATGTGTCCGATTTCGCCTACGCCGGAAAATCGCGGGGACAGGTGGAAGCCTGCGAATTCTACCTCCAGAGAGGCTTTCCTTTCGGCCACTTCAGCTACCTGAGCCTGAATGTCGAGGAAATGTTCGTGACCGGGCAGCCGACCTACCCGGTGGAGCGCACCCTTCTGACCACCGGCCTCATCGATGCGGTAATGCGCTCTCGCTACCAGGGCCAGGAGCGCCTGGAGACACCACATCTGGGTATCGCCTATCGCTCCTATGGCACAATCCCCTGGCGGCCCACCGGCCCGCGTCCCTCCGGCGCGACTGTGGAAATCTGGCCTCCACGTTAGGTTTCGAAGAGATGACGATAGAGTTCCCGTTTGCCTGTCTTTGCGCGGATCGGTAAGATGAAATCAAAACTTTGGGCAGGGACCGGCGAAATCACCATCACTCCTCCGCTGGGGCTGCCGCTTCTGGGCGCGTTGAAGCCTGCGACCGGCATCCATGACGATCTCTTTGCCCGCGCCCTGATCATCGGTGATGAAACATGCAGCGCCGCTGTGGTGTGCCTCGATCTTGTCGGGCTGGATATGCGTACAGCGGATGAGATGCGCTCCGAAATCGCCGGGCGGACCGGGATCTGGAGCGTACCGGGCTGGGAGGGTTGCCTGAAGGAAGGCTCCCGGTGGCGTTAGGACATGCTATCGAATGTAGCTGCTATGGTTCAGGAGGCCGCGTCGGGCCAGCAAGCCGCCTCTTTTCATGCGGGGCGGCATCCGGCGCAGGCCGGGGTCAACCGCAGGCTCCCGACAGGCGAAGGAGTGACCATGAGGCCCAACCCGGAAGGGCCTGTGTCGCCCTGGGTCTGCCCCCTGCGGGCTGACACCGACTCGGGAAATCCTCTTGCCCTGCTCTTCAGCCATGCGGCCCATCCTGCCATCGTTCGCGCTTCCAGCACACTGATCAGCGCGGATTACCCGGGCCATGCGGTGGCCTCCATCAAAAGCGATCTGAGAGATGACGTGGCCGCCCTCTTTGCCCAGGGATGCGGAGCCAACATCAACGGGGAACCGCTCCGGGCCGGACACGCGGCGGCGGAAGAGGCGGGCCGGCAGCTGGGCGAAGCCGCCCTCCGTTCCTGGGGCGCGAGCCAGCGGCTCCCCGACTCTGCGCTAAAAACCGCTTCGACCACTCTGGAACTTCCCTGGAGGACTACCCATCTTACAGCCGATGCGAAGCGACGCTCGACGAAATGCGCTCTCGCCTCATGGAGAAGGAAAAACACTCCCCTTCGGATGCGGAAGAATTGTGGCATCTGAAGGATACGGTCGGCTGCCTTCAGGACCTTGTGGCCAGGGCGCGCCTCGGAAAGACGCCGGCGCTGCGGTTCGAAATGCAGGCCCTGGCGATAGGGCGGGATTGGTGACTGCTGGCAATGCCCCATGAAGTCTTTGTGGATTATGCCCTGTGGATCGAAGAGGCTTCTCCTTTTCCCCATACCATGATCCTA
>JADLDR010000026.1 GCA_020846535.1 Armatimonadota bacterium
CGGAGTGCATCGAGCGGGCCAGGCAGAAGCACCCGGACATCCGCTTCGAGGTGCTGGACGCCTTCGATGTGCGGGCCGCCCTGGATCTCGGCAGGCAGTTCACCAAAGTCTATATCGACATGTCGGGCCTGTCCGGCTACCGCTCCCTGCTGGACACCATCTCCCTCCTGACGATGTACGCCACCGTCCTGCGGCCCGAAGCCATTATCATCAAAAGCGGCTCCCTGAAGCAGTTCGGCCTGCTGTGCATCCCCTGGCGCTCGGAGCGGAGAGCCGCCAGGCCCAAAGTAGAGGGGGCGTAATAAGGATCTTTTCTTCGGACTATTCTTCTTGACCTACTCGAAAGGAGGCATGGAAAAATTGAAAATTATTGTCTAAAACCCTTGACAAAGCTAGCCCGTATTTGTATAATATACTTATATGCTATGAACCTTAAGGAGGTGACTATTGTAAAAGAAACCAAACGCTTAAGATATTGAAAAGGTGGTGATGGTTGTCAAGTTATCAGTATGAGGTCCTATCTTCGATCTTGTTGTGAGAAAACAAGACCCATAATTTGCCCCCCTCAGATGGGAGCGATCTTCCCAATGATGGACCCGAGGGGCTTCTTCTGTAAGGAGGAAACTGTAATGCATAGAGACACGATCATTACCTTTGTGGTTCTCACCGTTTTAGCAACCGGAGTCTGGTGTGGAACAGCATGGGGCGAAACGCTTCAGCCTCTCCCAACCGATTCCAGGATTACGATGTATGCAGCCACTTCCAGCACCTTCATCAGTATGTATACGCAGGCAACACGGCAGATGGAGGTGTCGATGGATTTGGCTGCCTATACACTTTCCGAGGCACCGAGTGTCTCCACAATGGCCGATCACATGTTTGTATGGGCTACAACACCGGACGAGACAGACTGGGGACTTTTTGCCCCGACAGGCGATACGGTGACGCTTGTGGTGCATGTGGTGGACAGCCAGAAGCGACTCGGCAAGGTTGTGATTAAAGACTTCACCAGCGGGGCTGTAATAGGCCAAATTACAGCTTCAGCGGATCATGGGAGTGTGCAGGGGAATCTTACGATCACCTGGAATAGCGAATACTACCAAATGACGGGCGTGACACCCCAGGGATCCAACGTATTCCAGGTGCTTTCACGGCGTCCTCCATCAGATAAGGTAATACCTTTTACTATAGGCGGGGGATTCAAACCTTGTCGCCCGGTGACAGTGGCTTGCCAGCACTCACAAGGCTGCACTGGCCTTGCTGGATCTGAAGGCGACCCGCGCAGTCCTGATGGAACTGTAGCTATGACAGGGGGGGCTGTCGGTATTAGTGAGGGTTGCGCTTTATTGGACATCACAAATGATGCTTCTGTTGAAAATCCGTATTCGCCTCCCAGTTCGCTTTCCGTGCTGAGTAAGAAAGAGGTAATCAAGAATACAGCCTCTACAGCTCTGGGTACGTTAAACGTAAGCGACCCTGCCGACCTTCAAGCGGTTGTGAACACGATCAAAAGTATTACCGATTCTCAGGATCTTTCGCCGGCCGTCACAAACATACAAGCTCTACCCTATTCGCAGGGCTGTGCCCATTGGAATGCACAAATCAAAGGACAGGCCACATCAGTGCTTTATGTACCTTACATGCGGGTCAGGAGAGTATCTGGTTGGCTAACTGCTCTGCTAGGCGGGCTTGTAGGTGTAGCGCCACAGCAAGATTGGTTGTCGAAGCTGGCTGCAACAGCCCTCAATATCTTTCTCCAGGATGTTATTAAACAGCAGCAGACTGGTCTTAAGCCTGGGCAGGTTTCTGCACTAGGAGATGTTTATCTGCTGATTTCCTCGGAGAAATTTAAAAAGATCGACTGCTTGCGAAACATCACAGAAAATGTCACTTTCCAACTGGTCCCTAATATCGCTCCGCCAGGGAATAATAAATCCGGTAACGGAACAGTGAACATCGTTCAGGCATGGACTACGCCATCTCCGCCAGGAGCTAATCCCTCTATGTTTAACCTGTCCTTTGATGTTGGCGGAACTGCAAAAGCCGATATTCCCAAAGGCTTCAAGTGGACAGTATTCGGTAAAATAAACGTTCAGGGATATGAGGGTTCCACTGTAAATTTTCAGACTCCTGTTGGTTCAACTGTAAATATAAATAACACTTTAAAAGTGTTATTGCAGTTGAAGGTGTATACCAAAGATCAGAATGGGAACGGAATTCCAGCAACTGTTTCATTGTGGCAGGGAACCACCCAGCTTAGTTCACAGAGTACGACTTCAGATGGTTCTGGGAACTATACCTGCTCTTTCTGCCAACTCCAGCCAGGAGCATATACTTTGAAGGGAACCGCTCCTCCGCGCGGGCAAGTTAGTCAGGATGTCAATGTGCAAATCGGTATCCTGCAAGAAGCGACCCTACAATTCGGCCCGCCTAAACCGCCCGGACCATAAGGCTGAGAATATAGCAGAAGATAACATCTAACAGGCATGGGGATACGTTATCCCCATGCCTGTTTCTGGCATCGCTCCAAGCAAAGAAGCAAATATCAGTGAATGACGATGTACGCCACGGTCCTGCGGCCCGAAGCCATTATCATCAAAAGCGGCTCCCTGAAGCAGTTCGGCCTGCTGTGCATCCCCTGGCGCTCGGAGCGGAGGCATACGAAAAGCAATCCAGGGGAGGACAGCGAGCCACCGAAAGAATAACGGATACGGAGACTACCCATGAAAATCAACGATGTGAAAGTGATCGTGACCTGCCCGGGGCGCAACTATGTGCTGCTCAAAATCGTGACCGATGAGCCGGGGCTATACGGGGTGGGGGACGCCACCCTGAACGGTCGGGAACTGGCGGTGGCGGCGGCTTTGCAGGAGCATATCGCCCCTCTGCTGATCGGGCGCGACCCCGACCGGATCGAGGATATCTGGCAGTATATCTTCCGGGGAACCTACTGGCGCGGCGGGCCGGTCCTGATGACCGCCCTGGCCGGGGTAGACCTAGCCCTGTGGGACATCAAGGGCAAGCGGGCCAATCTGCCGGTTTATTCCCTGCTGGGCGGCTTATGCCGGGAGGGCGCTCTGTGCTACACCCACGCCGGAGGGCGCGACTTCGCGGAGGTGGAGGACAGCGTGTGCCAGGCGGCGGAGCGGGGCTTCAAGGTCGTCCGGGCGCAGGTGAGCATCCCAGGCTGCAAGGGAACCTACGGGGGGACGGGCGGGGCCTTCACCGGCCACTACCCGCCGGAGGAGATATGGGAGCCTGCGCCCTACCTGCGGACGATCCCGCGCCTCTTCGCCCACCTGCGGGAGCGGTTGGGCGACGAAATCGAACTCTTCCACGATGTCCACGAGCGCCTGACCCCCATCCAGGCCGCAAGGCTGGCGAAGGAACTGGAGCCGTTCCACCTCTTTTTCCTGGAAGACCCTCTGCGTCCGGAGCATAAGGAAAGCTTCCGCGTGCTGCGCCACCATTCCACCACCCCGATTGCCATGGGCGAGCTTTTCCACACCCGTTGGGAATGCCTGCCCCTCCTCACCGAGCAGTTGATCGATTTCATCCGGTGCGACCTGGGGCACATCGGCGGGCTGACCGAGGCCCGCAAGATCGCCGCCATCGCCGAATCGTATTATGTCCAGACCGCCTGGCACGGCCCCGGCGACATTGCCCCGGTCACCCATGCCGCCAACGTCCACCTGGATGTGGCGATCCCCAATTTTGGGGTGCAGGAGATGGTTTTCTTCCCCGAGGCCGTCCATGAGGTGATGCCGGGCGCTCCCGAGTGCCGCCAGGGGGCGCTCTGGCCCTCCGAAGCGCCGGGCCTGGGCTGCGACATCGATGAGGAGGCCGCCCGGAAATATCCCTACAGCCCGGCCTATCTCCCGACCACCCGCCGGGCCGACGGCAGCGTGCACGACTGGTGATGGACATCAAACCCCGCCCCAACCATGCCGTATACATTCGGATCCTGCGGCGCATGACCCCGGAGCAGAGGCTGATGAAAGCCTTCGAGCTGTCCGAGTTCAGCAAACGGCTTTTCATCCAGGGTCTTCGCCGCAGGTTCCCCGATATGCCTGAAGACCGGTTCCGCCAGCTTGTTCTGGAGCGGCTCGAAAAATGTCACAACAGGAATTACTGACACAGGCAGTCCGGGCGATGGAGCGGGCCGGCGTCGAATATATGCTGACCGGCTCGCTGGTATCGAGTTTGCAGGGCGAACCCCGTTCCACACATGATATCGATATCGTCATTGCCATTCGGAGGCCGGAGGCCGACCTCTTTTATGACTTTCTGAGATCGGAGGAGTTTTATCTGGACAAAGAAAGCATGGTAGAGGCTGTTGAATCCGGGCGGATGTTCAACCTTATCGATATGCAGGAAGGGGAGAAGGTCGACTTCTGGATACTGTCGGAGGAGCCTTTCGATCTGTCGCGTTTCGGCAGGCGCTATATCGAACGGATTGCAGGGATGGACCTCTATGTCACCCGGCCTGAAGACACCATTCTGTCCAAACTCAGGTGGGCAAAGCTGGCGGGAGGCAGCGAAAAACAATTTACCGATGCGCTTCGCGTCTATGAAGTGCAATTCCCGACTCTCGATGCGGATTATCTTCGCTATTGGGCCAAAGAACTGGAGATCGTGGAGCTTTGGAAGCGCCTTGAAAACCAGGCAGTCGCGATTTGACCCGGGCAGATGATAAGATTTTCAGAAGGCCCGGAATGGACACTGCCCTCCCTGGCATTCGGCATTGGGACCGACTGATCCTTGACAAACCTCCGGCTATAAAGGTATAGTATGCTTGTGATCATTACCATTTGCCGCGAAGGAGGTTCGCATGAAATTCGAGACGCTTGCCATTCACGCCGGACAGGGCCCGGACCCCGCTTACGGGGCGGTCATGACCCCCATCTACCAGGTTTCGACCTTTGCCTACAGGGAAGTGAAGGGGCCGGGGAAATACGACTACTCCCGCTCCGGCAATCCCACCCGACAGGCGCTAGAAAACTGCCTTGCCGCCCTGGAAGGGGGGACTCACGGCTTCGTATTCGGGACGGGGATGGCAGCGGAGGCCACTGTGCTGGCCCTCCTGAGCGCGGGCGACCATATCATCGTCCATGACGACCTCTACGGCGGCACCTACCGGCTGCTGGTCAGTTGGGTGGCGAAAAACGGCATCGATGTCGAGTTCGTGAACCTGCGCGACCTGGACAGGCTCCGGGAGGCCCTCCGGCCCAACACCCGCCTCATCTGGACCGAAACCCCCACCAATCCCCTGATGAACCTGCTCGATCTGGCCGCCATCTCGGAGATCGCCAAAGAACGAAATGTCCTCACGGTCTGCGACAACACCTTCCTCTCCCCTTACTATCAGAACCCGCTGGTCCTGGGGATCGATATCGTCATGCACTCCACCACCAAATACATCAACGGCCACTCCGATGTGGTAGGCGGGGCGCTGATCGTCAGCGACGAGGCCCTGGCAAAACAAATCTATTTCTACCAGAACGCCATGGGAACCTGCCAGGGGCCGCAGGACTGCTTCCTGGTGCTGCGCGGCCTCAAAACCCTCCCGGTCCGCATGGAAGCCCATAACAGGAACGCCCTGGCGATTGCCCGCTGGCTGGAGGCGCACCCCAAGATCGAGGCCGTCCTGCATCCCGGCCTGGAGAGCCACCCCCAGCACGAACTGGCCTTGAGGCAAGCCCGCGGGTTCGGGGGAACTTTTTCCTTCAAGGTGAAAGGCGGGGAAGAGGAAGCCTTCCGCCTGCTTTCCGCCGTGAAGCTTTTCATCCTGGCCGAATCGCTGGGCGGGGTGGAATCTCTCATAGAGCATCCCTGGACGATGACCCATCTCTCCATGCCCGAAGAGGCCCGCGCCGCCGCCGGCATCACCGGCAACCTGATCCGCATCTCTGTAGGCATCGAGCATATAGACGACCTTCTCGTCGACCTGGAGCAGGCGCTGGATCAGGTCTGAACCCGCCTGAAATGTCGAAGCGGAAGAGGGCGATCCATCGGTCGCCCCTACAGAGATGGGGATATGACTTAGGGGCGATCCGTCGGGTCGCCCACCCGCCTCGCTAATCTATCAAGGAGGGAATCATGCATTGTGCCGCAGGATGCCTGGGCGTGGCTCTGGTTGTTTCCGGCGCTGTGGCGGCGTCTCCGTCTCCGGTTGGAGCGGCCCCCTCGGAGGCCGATGCCGCCTCGTTTTCCCGGCAGTGGGCCGTACGCTTTTTCGCGCCGCCGGGGAAGCCGTCTCCCTGGGAGAGCCGGACAGCCCGCCACGAAGGGGCGCTCCCGTTCTCTTTCATCTACAGCGGGCGGCATTCCGCCGATCTGGTGGGCCGCTGGAAGGTAGAGGTCCGCGAGAAGAGTGCGGGCCGGAACCGACGTCTACGCGTCCTGACCCTGACCGACCCGGAAACGGGCCTGGAGGTACGCGCAGAGGCCGCCGTCTACACCGATACCGGAGGGGTGGACTGGACGCTTCACTTCACCAACCGCGGCTCGACGGATACCCCGATCCTGGAAGATATTCAGGCCCTGGATATGCGGCTCACTCCTCATGGGAATGCCATGCCTGTTCTGCACCGCCTGAACGGGAGTACCGGCAGCGAGGAAGACTGGCTGCCCCTCGCAGATCCCCTTCCCATAAACCACAAAATCGAATTCGGGCCGTATGGAGAGCAGGCGAATTCGTCTTCAGGAGCCTGCCCGTTTTTTAACCTCCGGTGGGAGGGCGGCGGAGTGGTTACCGCTGTCGGCTGGTCCGCGCCCTGGAGGGCCTGCGTGGAGCGAGGAGAAGGCGGCGGCCTCCGGCTCCGGGTGGGCCTTCCGCAGACCCATCTCCGGCTGCGCCCCGGAGAATCGATCCGTAGCCCGCGCATCCTTCAACTTTATTGGTCCGGCGAGGACGATCTGGAGGGAGCCAACCGATTTCGGCAGGTGATGCTGGCCCATATTCTCCCCCGCAAGGGCGAGAAGGCCGTCACCCCGCCTGTCGCCTACTCCTCCATGACAGAGACCGATGCCCAGATACGGGCGCACCTGGAGGCCATGCGGGGACTGGGCTTCGAGGTCTTCTGGCAGGACGCCTGGTGGCATAAGGGCCATTACCCGGCAGGGGCAGGCAATTACGGGTTCCCCATCGAGCGGATGGAGGATCGCGACCGCTTCCCCAGCGGTATGAGTGCCGTCGGGGAGGCCGTCCACAGGGAAGGGATGCAATTTTTGCTCTGGTTCGCGCCCGAGTCTCCCTGGGAGGGCAGCGCCCTCGCGGTGGAACATCCGGAATGGGTGACCCGCTGGGAAAAGGACAAGCCCCTGGGCGATTGGTGCCAGCTCGACCTGGGCATCCCCGAAGCCCGCGAATATATCACCCGCTACCTGAGCGACGCCATCCGGGCCTACAGGATCGATTGGCTGCGAATGGATGCCGGCATGATCACCGCCTTCGCCCGCGACCGCAACGACCGGGAGCCGGAGCGGGTCGGGATGGCCGAAACCCGCTACGTGGAGGGGCTATACCGTATGTGGGACGATCTTCTTGCAGCCCATCCCGGCCTGGTGATCGATAACTGCTACGGAGGAGGCCGCCGCATCGATCTGGAGACCTCCGCCCGCTCCCTCCCTCTGTGGCGCACGGATGTGACCGTAGGTCACATCGAGGCCGGAAGGTCCGAGCGGACCGCCATTCTCAACCAGAGCATGACCGCCGGGCTGAACCGGTACGTTCCCTTCAGCCTGTGCGGGACGATAGGCGTGGAACCGTATTTCATCCGCAGCGGCTTCAACGGTGGGCTGCTCTGCGGCAGCAACCTCCCTTTGCCGGAGGCGAATCGTGCCCGGCTCAAAGAGGCGCTTACGGAGGTCAAACGGCTCCGAAAATATGTTCAGGGCAATTTCTACCCGCTTCTCCCCGTCACCACCGACGCCCGGGACTGGTGCGCTTATCAGTATTACCTGCCCGGCAAAGGGGAAGGGATGGTCCTGGTCTTCCGCCGCCACGAATCCTCCGCTTCTCAAAGGACACTCGTCCTGCGCGGCATCGACCCCGATGCCTTCTACGAAATCACTCAGTCCCACGGCTACCGCCGCCCCCGCCCTGCTCGTATGAAGGGAAGCGATCTCCAGCGCCTTACGGTATCTATAGAAGAACAGCCCGGGTCGCTGCTGGTGGAATATAGGAAAGCGAAGGTATGAGCGCAACCGGCCCCATAGACTCGACCGCCCCTTCCGGCCCCTCGTCTTGCTAAACTGATCCCTCCGACATTCTGGGGAGCGACGGAATGAATTCCGAAGCTTACGGGCGTTCGCGCTATGCGCCCCTCCGGGACGCCCAGCCTCAGGCTCTATAGCGAAGGAATGATGAATCTTGAAAAAATAATCTGGTCAAACGAGGGCGGGGTGACCTAACCCCCCGGCCCCTTTCCCGAAACGGGAAGGGGGAGTGGTTGGGGCCGTAGAGCGCCGCACTATCTACACCCCTCTCCCAGGAGGCGCTCCGACGCATCCCTTGGGTTTCGGGGAGAGGAGTCTAATGGTATCTATAATATATAAAATTGTATTTAATATATTATAGCTGTCTCTGCAAGAGAGGTACCCCTCTCTCGTAACTGGATTGTTTTGTCAACTTTCATCATTCCTTTGATCATCAGACCCTTCCGACAGTTCGAGAAGGCATTCCGGGGTTCGCGTCGAAGAATATCGAAAGGACGCGAAAGGGGTTTTGAGCGAATGCGTTATGTCTTAATGCTGATTTGCCTGGGGGGAGCGATGATGGCGCAAGCCGGGTCTGGGAAGCCTTTGTTCGATGCGCGGAATATGCCTCTGGTCGACGGGAGGCCGCGCCTGCTGCTGGGGCTTTACGAAAATCCTGCGGAGGATGCAAAGCTCAAGGAAGCCGTGGAGGCCGGTTTCAATCTCATTTACTGCCCGCCCGACCTGAAGGCCCTCGACCGGGTGCAAGCTCTCGGGGCGCGGGCATGGATCAACCTGGGCGGGAACCTGGATCTGAGCCAGGATGCCGGGAAGCGGAAAGCAGCCCTGCTGGAGACAGTCAACCGCTTCAAGGGCCATCCGGCCCTGCTGATCTGGGAGGGGCCGGATGAGGCTCTCTGGAACGCCTGGTACGGGGTGGATAACTATTTCGAAACCTCCGAACATCCTGCCATGCGGGAAGCGGCCAAGGGCCGGCCCGAACTGGAGCGACTGCTGGCCGAAATCCGTGACCTCAAAAGCCGCGCTCTCTGGAAGGAGATGGAGGCCGCACGCAGCCGCTTCTGGCAGCTCTCCGGCAAGGTCCACCCCCGGCCCGACCTGCGCTTCGACGCCATGGAGGAAAGCGCCCGCAAAACAGGGGAGGGCCTGACCGCAGGCATCCGGGCCGTGAAGGAGGCTGACCCAGGCCACATCGTCTGGCTCAACCACGCTCCGCGCAACAGCCTGAAAAGCCTCAAATTCTACAACCGGGCCACCGATATGGCCGGGTGCGATATCTACCCCATCCCCTACAATCTCCTGAACGGCCATAGCGACCTGGAGAATACCCGCCCCGGCTCTGTAGGGGCCTACACCGACCGAATGCGGGCCGCCGCTCCCGGCAAAGCGTGTGCGATGGTCCTCCAGGGCTTCGGATGGCGCGACCTCGCCGAGCCGGACGAGCATTCTGATGAACTCTCGGTGGGCCGCCGCCCGACCTTCGCCGAATCGCGCTTCATGGCGTACGACGCCCTGATGCACGGGGCCAACGTCATCCTCTACTGGGGCACGGCCTATATCAAGCCGGAAGAACCTGCCGAGGCCGGAGGAAACAGGCCGCAGCTCTGGAATGACTCCCTCCGGCTGGCAAGGGAACTGAGGGCCATGGAGCCTGTCCTGCTGGCTCCGCCTGTTGCTCCCGCCCCTGCAATGAAGGTCGAGGAAAGCCCCGGCTCCAATGACGGCAAGGGCCTGCGCCTGGCGCTCAAGCAGGTGGGCGAGGATTACGCCCTGGTCCTCCTCAATGACGGCATAGAGGGCCTGGCCTTCACCGTCCGGAACCTCCCCGCCACCCTGGAGGGTAAAACCCTCTACCGCCTGGGAACCGATGAAACCCGGACCGTCTCCGGCCGATCCTTCCGTGACGGCATCCGCGGCTCCGAGGTTCACATATACACCACCTCCAGACGGTTCGAGGCGGAACGTTCGGGGGAATAGGTCTGCTTTTTGAAGCATAGATGAAAAACCACCCCACAAAGGAGATCAATGCTATATAGAGCCGCTATCTCTCTTCTGGCCGCCTGCCTGGTGGCCGGGAATGTCGACGTGAAGGCGGAGGGGAAGAAAATGGCGTGGCCGGATACCATTCAGAGGCTTCTGGAAAATACCAGGCCGCTTCGGTTCAAGCGGGGGGGCAGGCTGCCGTTGTACCTGTGGCCTGCGATGAATCCCGGCAAGCTCGAAGCGGCGGATGCGGAAAAGCTGGTCCGCGAACTGGACAGAAGAGGCGTCGGGCTGGTCTGCGCGTGGGACTGGAACCGGAAGGAGGAGAGTCTGGCCGCCGCGCTGTCGGTGGCCCGCGCTCAGAAGAAGCTGGGGCAGCGCATCAACATCGACGCCACCTCCAGTCTCTACTCGTTTTTTAACGGGGATGAGCGGACCGCACACATAGACCGGGAGGGCAAGCCCTTCTGGGACGGATCCTTCGGCAAAAAGGACATGGGTTGCCCTTTTGCCCTCGATTTCCGCCAGGAAGACATCCGGCGGCGGATCGAGTATTTCGCGGACGCCTATGCCAAGGAAAAGCTGGAGGTCGGCTTTGTCTTCGCCGACTGGGAAATTGACGGGCCGCTGGAGTGGAACGACGCCTGGGAAGCCTCCCGGCGCTGCCAGCGGTGCCGGGAACATATCCCCGGCATCGATACCAACTTCCTCCAGTTCCAGAAAGACCTTCGGGATATCCGCAGCAGGCTTCAAAAGGACAATTACGCCGATCCGATCCTGCTTCGCTTTCCGAAGGCTCTGGTGGGGAATTACGCCGTCTATCCCCACAACGGGTTCCGCTACTGGTACGATTACTTCGAGAAGTATGGGGAAGGCCAGCCTGCGCTTGCCGATCAGGGGGCCAGATACCGCCACTGGGCCAACGAATTCGAGCAGACAGGCTACACCTTCGCCATGCCGGTCGTTTATACCTGGTACGGGACCTACCTCTGGTACGATTTTGATGCGCCCGATTATCGCTGGTTCTACAACATGCTTCTCGTCGCCAGCAACCCCGGCCAATACACTCCGCCCTCGATTCCTGTCATCACATTCGTCCATTGGCACACCACCTCCCCGCCCGACAAGCCCGACCCGTCCGTGAAGCAGATGAGCGAATGGGCCTACCAGGAGCTTCTCTGGCACATGCTTCTCAGAGGGACGGACACCTTCTTCCTTTGGTGCGGGGCGGAGGAACAGGTCAAAGAAGTGTCCCTCCTCCATCCGGTCTGGGCCGCTGCCCAGGAATACGGCGAATTCCTGGAGAAAGGTACGCCGGTCACCTTCGATGTTCCTGCCAGGCCCGGCACGGTTCTCTCCGCCCTCCGCCTGGGCAGCCGCCTCCTCGTGCGCCGCACCGACTTCACATCCGACACCCGCCCGGTCACACTCAAAGTGGAAGGCAGATCGGTGGCGGTTCCCGCTGCTCCCAGCCAGTGCCAGGTGCTGACATTGGATGAGCAGGGGTCTTGACACCAAAGGAGCATCTGTCTGATGACACGCAGGGAACTGAATCTCGCGATTTTCGAGGGGACAGCCGAAGGTGTTCTCTGGCAACCGCGGCTGGAAACCTGGATCGGACATCATACGGCGATGGGGACGCTGCCGGAGCGGTATCGAGGGATGGGCTATCTCGACATCTACGACGCGCTCCGCTGCTCCGTCCGGTATGCGGCCTCGGCGGGGATCGAGGGCTTCGAGGACGGGGAGATCGCTCGCTCCTCCGAGCGGGGAAATGACTATACACTGGAGATCGTTCGAACGCCCGCAGGAGAGCTTCGCACCCTGTATCGGGACATCTGGATCGAGGGAAGGCATATCAACCACCGCATCGAAGGCTTCCCGGTCAAAACCGTGGAGGATTTGCGGGCGCTGACCTATATTGTCGATCACCAGCAGTACCGGGCCAACCCGGAGGCATTCGGCAAGGCGGAAGAGGCGGTCGGGCAGCGGGCGGAGCCGACGATTTTTCTGTCCAGCTCGGGTTTTACCGATCTGATCAAATTCTGGAGCGGGCTGCTGGACGCCTATTATCTTCTCTACGATCACACGGCGGAGGTGGAAGCCTATCTGGAAGCCTGCGCCCGGCGCGACGACCGGCTGCTGGACGCCGCCCTGCAACTGCCCTGCCGCATCTTTAACCTGGGCGACCATGCGACCAACGAGTTCTCGCCGCCCCCGGTACTCAGGAAATACCTGCTGCCCCGGTGGCGGCATATCGCCGACCGGCTGCACGAACACGGGCGCTTCGTCCACACGCACTGGGACGGCAACTCCCGCCACATCCTGCCCTTCCTCAGGGAAACCCGGCTGGACGGCGTGGAAGCTCTGACGCCCGCCCCGATGGCCGATATGACACTCGAAAATATCAAGGTCGCCGTGGGCGACCGGATCGTGGTGCTGGATCTGCTGCCTGCCATCGACTTTCTGGAATACCGCCCTATGAACGAGCTGCTCGATCTTACCTGCAGAGTCATCGATATGTTCGCACCCCGGCTCATCCTGGGAATCTCGGACGAGATCTCGCAGGTCGGGCAGATCGAAAAGGTGGAAGCTATCTCGCAACTGGTGGACGATCTCTGCGGCCTTCCCGACTGACGCGCCGCATGATTCCTATAGACGGAGGCCCCATGGAAGACCCCTCGAACATCCCGAAGGAACTTATGGAAGAGCTTGAATCATTGAAACAGGAGGCGGCAGCCCTGCGGGAGCGCAAGAGGGCGCTGACCGAGGGCCTCCATTCGGTGTTGATCGCCGCTGATGAGGTGCTTGCCAGCCCGGATATCGACAGTCTGCTCCGGCGGGCCGTCCAACTGCTGCACAACAGGTTCGGCGTGGAGCGGTGTGGCCTCTTTCTGAAAGACGGGGAAACTCATGAGATGGTGGGAACCTACGGCATCGACCGTCAGGGCCGCCTCACCGACGAACGCCTCCACCGCGACCCCAGCAGCAACTGGCAGTGGATCCTCGATTTCCTCAAACCCGACCCCTACCGCTGGTTCGTGCGGGAGGATTGCGATCTCAAGGAGTGGGACGGAGAGCGATATGTCGTGATCCGCCGCGGGTGGCTGGCGACGATGCTGCTCCACTCTCCCACCGGCCCGATAGGTATCCTCTTCAACGATGCGGCCACCACCGGAGCGCCGGTCAATGAAAGCCAGCAGGAACTGGTGGCGATATTCGCCACTATGCTGGGGCGGATCGTGCAGTTCCGGCAGGCGCAGGCCGAGCGGGAAGAACTGATCGCCCGGCTTCGGGAAGCCCTGAATCAGGTGAAAGTGCTGACCGGAATCCTCCCCGTCTGTGCGGCCTGCAAAAAGATACGGGATGACGAAGGGCACTGGCATTCGATGGAAATCTATATCCGCTCCCGCTCCGAGGCCCGCTTCAGCCACGGCATCTGCCCCGAATGCGCCCGCGAACTCTATCCCGAAGTCTACCGCCGCCTGTACGAACAACCTGAAAACTCATAGAAAGGAACCGTGATGCCTTCCAATCCTCTTTACTACGACCTGACCCCGCAAATCGTCCGCGCCGACAGCGAGACGGCGGTGAGAATCCACCCCTTGTTCGAGCATGTCGCCTTCAAAAGCGATGCGGTCTATGAAGTCACCTACTATCCCTGCGAAGAGTTCTCCCTCCGGAGCGGCTGGCCGGAGAAAAACAAAATGGCGCTCCGGGCCGAAAACGGCGTCCTGACCGTGCCCTGGTATTTCGAGGGGGAGCAGGAGCATGTGCTGCGCGTCGAGGAAGCGCAGGGGGAGAGACGCAAGCCGGTGCAGGATTTCCGCGTCTATTCCCTGCATGACGACCTCTACAGCCGCTACCCCTACAAGGGCGATATGCATATGCACAGCTTCCGCTCCGACGGTCAGGAATCGCCGGGCTATGTGGCCGGAGCCTGCCGTCGGATCGGGCTGGATTTCATGGCCCTCACCGACCACGGCCAGTTCGCCCCTTCTCTGGAATCGCAGAAGGCTTTCGAAGGGATCGATCTGGATTTGCGTATCTATCCCGGCGAGGAGGTTCACCCGCCGCAGAACCCGGTGCATATGATCAACTTCGGAGGCAGCTTCAGCGTGAACGATCTCTTCCGGGATAAGGAAAGCTATTATGCGGCGGTCAAAGCCATCGAGGAAAAACTGCCCGCACTCCCGCCCGGAGCCTCCCCCTATCAGTACGCCTCCTGCGTCTTCTGCTTCGAGAAGATACGGGAAGGGGGCGGGCTGGGCATCTTCTGCCACCCCTACTGGTTCACCGATAACCGCTACCATATCTCCGGGGCGCTGACTTCCGCCATCTTCGAGCGCCGCCCCTTCGACGCCTACGAGCTGATCGGCGGCTACCACCGCTTCGAGGCCGAATCCAACACTCTGCAAGTAGCCCGCTACCACGAGGAGCGCAGTCAGGGGCGCGAGATGCCTGTTGTCGGCGTCAGCGACGCCCACGGCTGCGACCGCGGAGATCTCTTCGGGTGGTATTACACCATCGTTTTCTCTCCTTCCTCCGGCCTGCCTGACTTGGCGGAGAGCGTCAAGGGCTTCTATTCGGTGGCGGTGGAGGCCATGCCCGGCGAGATGCCGAGAGCCTACGGCCCCTTCCGCTTCGTCAAATACGCCCTCTTCCTCATGCGCGAGCTTTTCCCCCGCCACGACGATCTCTGCTACGAGGAGGGCCGCTGGATGCTCCGCCATCTCTCCGGCGACCCCCGCGCCGCCGATATGCTGACCCGTCTTCGAGGCCGCACCGAAGCCTGGCTGAAGGATCGGTGGGGGAGGTAACGGCTTCAGGAAGGAGCGCAACATGCCGTCCTATGCCAGAATCCTCGGCGTTTCGGGGAGCCCGCGGGAGGGCGGGAATGCCGACATCGCCGTGCGGGAGGCTCTCCGCCTGCTGGGGAAAGCCACCGGGGCGGAGATCTACGGGGCTACGATGGCCGGCAGCGCCCGCATCTTCTCCAGGGAGATCGGAGAAGTCCTGTACCGGCCCGATGAGTTCGGAAAGATATCCCGGCTGGCGGAGGATATCCTCAGCCGATAGTTCTGACACCAGCACACATGCGGAAGATAGGCAACATACACCGCCACTCGTTCCGGTGTATGTTGCCTTGAAATGAAGATTTCCGTGACGGGCTACTTACGTTTGAGTTCGGCGATATCGCTTTTTAGCGAGGCGGCTTCGGCCTGCAACTGCCGGATGCTTTCAGACATCTGCCGGGCGGTCATATCGCCTCCGATCACCGTTGTCTGGGCGTCACTGTTCATCTCCACGGTGAGGGCGTTCGCTCTGTCGGCTCGCAAGATCACATCCTTGAGAATAAAGGTCTTGAGTTCCCCGCCGGTTCGCATGGCGTAATGCACCTCATAATTGCCCAGGGGCAGCTGGCGCACATCCCGCTGGCTGGCCGCCAATTCTGCGGACGCGATGGGGCCGGAGCCGTATTTCTTGACCAGTGACTCGCTGGCCGGATATATCTTGACATATATCACTCCGGTGTATCGTGTGCCGCTGCCGTTGATGATGATGCCTTGTGTTGGATACCCTATCACCAGCGTCTGTGTCGGCTCATTGCCCTGCTGGGAGACGGCCTTCTGGCTGCCGTTCCAGACCAGCGCCAGAGCCAGAAGCAGCAGTCCGATAACGCTCCTTCGTTTTGTCATATTGGGGACTCCTTTCTGTAGTCATGGATGGAGAAACCATCCGGAAGAGGTGGTTCTGAAAGCAACCATGTTTATATTCTACCCCGCATGGATGAGCCTGTCAACCGGAAATATCACCATATAATATCTATATCGCTGCAGTCTGCGAGCGAAGCGGAGCAATCTCATTTTTACAACCACAAAGACAAGATTGCTCTGGTGCTGACGCTCCTCGCAGGCTGTATCGATGCGCCCTACGGCTGGCCTTTCAAAGGAACCCGTATGCTCGCCAACCTGCTTCCAAACCTCGCTTGACTTCCCCCAAAAAGTAGCTTATCATAGTATCAGACCGCTTACGCCTCGAAAACGGAGAAAGGAGACGCGCAAAGTGCCCACTCCCGACAATCCGCTGATCGTGCAGGGTGATCAGACCGTGCTGGTGGAGGTTGCCAGCGAGCGCTACGCTCCGGCGCGGGACATCCTGGCCCGGTTCGCCGAACTGGAGAAATCGCCGGAGCATATCCACACCTACCGCATCACCCCCCTCTCCCTCTGGAACGCGGCGGCATCGGGCCTTTCGGTGGACGACATCCTCGGCGGGCTGCGGGAGTATTCGAAATACGACCTGCCCGGCAACGTGGTGCGCGATATCCAGGAATACATCGCCCGCTATGGGCGAATCAAGCTGGTCAGCCGGGACGGAGAGCTTTTCCTGGTGGGAGACGACGCCGCTCTCATGGCCGAGGTCGCACGCCACAAGCGGGCGCAGCCCTTCATCCGGGAGCAGATCGATCCCTACACCCTGAGAGTCGCTCCCGGTCGGCGCGGGCACGTCAAGCAGGCTCTGGTCAGTGTCGGCTACCCGGCGGAAGACATTGCCGGGTACGTTACGGGCGAGGCCCTCTCCGTCCGCGTCCGCGATGTAGCCTTATCGGGCCTGCCCTTCGTTTTGAGGCACTACCAGGCGGAGGCCGCCGATGTCTTTTACGCCGGAGGGGCCTCCCAGGGGGGCAGCGGGACGATCACCCTGCCCTGCGGGGCGGGGAAAACGATGGTCGGCATGGCGGCCATGGACAAAGCCCAGTGTTCGACCCTCATCCTGACCCCCTCCACGGTCGCTGTCCGCCAGTGGATCGCCGAACTGCTCGACAAAACCGAGCTTCAGGAAGACCAGATCGCGGAATACTCGGGCCTGAAAAAAGACATCCGCCCGGTCACGGTCAGCACTTACCAGGTGCTGACCCACCGCAAGCGCGGCGCGGACGATGAATTCCCCCATTTCGCTCTCTTCAACGCCCGCGACTGGGGCCTGATCATCTATGACGAGGTGCATCTCCTTCCAGCCCCGGTTTTCCGCATCACCGCCGAAATCCAGGCCCGGCGCAGGCTCGGCCTGACCGCCACCCTGGTCCGGGAGGACGGCCTGGAGGTGGACGTATTCTCCCTCATCGGCCCGAAGAAATACGATATGCCCTGGCGCGACCTGGAAAAACAGGGCTGGATCGCTACCGCCGTCTGCCACGAAGTCCGGATCGCCCTCGCCGAAGAACTCAGGATGGCCTATGCTATGTCCGGCCCGCGTGAGAAGTACCCCATCGCCGCCCACAACCCGGGTAAACTGACCGTCCTGGACGCCCTCCTGAAAAAGCATGAAGGAGACCATCTTCTGGTCATCGGAATGTATCTGGACCAGCTCGATGAGATCGCGGCCCGGCTCGATGCTCCCCTCATCACCGGCAAGACCTCGGTGCGCGAAAGGGAAAAACTTTACGAGCAGTTCCGGAAAGGGGAGTTCAGGCGTCTGGTCGTCTCGAAGGTGGCGAACTTCAGCATCGACCTGCCGGATGCCAATATCGCCATCGAGATATCCGGAACCTTCGGAAGCCGTCAGGAGGAGGCCCAGCGGCTTGGACGCATCCTGCGGCCCAAATCCGGGGGGCAGATGGCCCATTTCTACACCCTGGTCACCCGGGACACAGTGGATCAGACCTTTGCCGCCAACCGCCAAAGGTTTCTCACCGAACAGGGCTACCAGTATGAAATCCTATACGATCACGAGGTTTTGAATTGACGCCAGCCGAAGCCATCCTCCATGAAAACCTTCCGGTTATCGAGGTAGCCGACCAGTCGATCCTGGATACCCTCCTGACCGACAGCGCCACCTTCCAGTGCATTCTGATACGCCTCTCCGACCGGGCGGCAGTGGTCGCCCCGGGCCGCTTCGAAGTGCTGCTGGGCCGCCTCCTGAAGCTCGGCCACCTGCCGAAAGTGCTGGAAGAGTAGATGCTGAAAGTTCCCCGTCGCTTCGACCCGTATTTGCCCAGCCTGCGTGTAGACGAGCTCCGCTCCATGGCGAAACTCTGGACGGACAAGCCTCCCACCCGCAAAGAAGAGGTTCTCCGGGTCATCATCCAGGGGCTTGCCGACCCCCAGGCCGTGGAGCGGATGATCGCTGGCCTTCGCCCCTTCGAGCGCACCGCCCTGGCCCTCTGCCGCGATATGGGCGGGGAGATCGAGGCCGGGCAGCTTGCCCTGGCCTTGCGCGCTTCCGGCCTTTCCGTGCCCGCCTCGCGCTATCCGGGAGACGAATCGTTCACCCACTACCTCATTCAAAAAGGGCTGTTCCTGGGCACCTACATCTACAGCCCGACCTACATCTACGCTTCCATCGGCCCGAGCATGATCTTTGCCGATGAGCGCGTGCTGGCCCAGGCGGGCCGCCCCGAATACGAGCCGCTCGATCTAACGCCTGTTCCCGCCCCGCCCGCAACGGCTTTCCGCCCGCCCCAGACCGTGCTGCTCGACGTGATCGGCATCCTCCAGGCGATTCGCAATATCGGGAATTTACAGATCACCCAGTCGGGAGGGCTGCGGGTGGGCGATGCCCGCAAGCTCGTGCGGGCGATGGGCTGGAAGGAGAACAGCCTGGAGGTGGACGGCTTCACCTTCTCCGATCCCGCCGCCGCTTTTGCCAGCGTACTGCTCCACGCCGGGCTCCTGGCCCTGACGGGCAAAACCCTGACCGTCCGGGGGACCGTCGAGGATTTTGCAGTGCGCCCCTATGCGGAGCAGGCCCGCGTCCTGCTGGAGGGCTTCCTGAAAACGGTTCACTGGCGGGAATGGGATCAGCCCGGCGCTTATGGCTACGCCAACCGCTACCCGGAGGGCCGGATGGCCCTGATCTTCCTGCTCAAGAGCCTCCCGGTCGGGGTGGAGGGATTCTATTCCCTGGACGATCTCGATCAGGCGTTCTACAACCGGGTCGGGGCCTACTTCGCGCTGGGATTCTCGGCCTACCGGCCCTATCAATACGCTCCCTTCCCCGGTCGCAAGACGCCAGAGGCCGAGAACTGGGATATGCAGCGCCGCCGGGACTGGCTGGCCCGGGAGCGCGTCTGGATGGAAAGCGCCCTCAGGACATGGCTCTTCTACCTGGGCCTGGTGGAGTTCGGGATGGAGGAGGGCCGGCCCGTCAGCCTTCGCCTGACCGATCTGGGATTGTCCGTCTTCCACCCGGAGATCGCCGAATCCCCGGTCATGGCGATGGAGGAAGGCCAGGCCGCCTGGGTAGTGCAGCCCAATTTCGATATCGTGGTCTACCTGGACCGGACGCGGCCCGACCAGTTGGCCTTCCTGGAGCGCCATGCGGAGCGGGCGCAGGCGCAGCAGTACGTGGCCCAATACAAGCTGACCCGGGAATCGGTTTACCGGGGACTCGAAAGCGGCTCCACCCCCGCAGACCTCATCGCAGGGCTTCAGGCCGGGGCGGGAACGGAGCTGCCGCAGAACGTCCTGGTGGAAATCCGCGAGTGGAGCGCCCGGCGCGAGCAGATTACAATGAGGCGACGCTCCGCCCTGGTCGAGTTCCTGGATGCCCCGTCCCGGCAGGCGGCCCTGGGCAAGGGGCTTCAGGGAACCGTTGTCGGGGAAAAGTTCGTCCTCCTGCCGCCCAAAGGGTCGGCCCGGGAGTGGGTGGGAGAAGTGGTGGACTACGCCGAACCGCTTCCTCCCTGTATCACCCTGAAAGACGATGCCATCGTCAGGCTGACCAAAGAAGCCCCTGACCTGATGGTCCGGGCTTTCCTCGACCGCTGGACGGAGCCGACGCCCGGCGGCAGCGGCCTCTTCACCCGGGAAAGCGTGACAGCAGGCATCAAATCGGGCGGTCGGACCGCGGATCTGCTCAAATTCCTGGGGGAGCGGAGCATGCGCCCTGTCCCCCCTTTGATGCATGTCGTCCTCAAAGCCTGGGCCGGGGATGCGGCGGAACTGGAGATCGAGCCGGTCATCGTGCTGCACTGCGCCAACCAGGAGGTTTTTCAGGCCATCTCCACCAGCCGCAAGTTTCGCCGCTTCTGGCGCGGCATCCTTTCCGCCAATGCCCTCCTGGTGGACGCCAAACAACTGGAATCTCTGCGACAAGAACTTGCCTGGGCCGGACTGAAAATATCCGATACCCTGACGGTGAGATGAAAACGAGGCAAATCGTCGACAACGAAGCGACCTGAGATGATATCCAACCTGCCCAACCGCATCATCGTGATCGGCACGACAGGCTCCGGGAAGACCATGCTGGCCCGGAGCCTGGCCGGTTGTCTGGGGGTTCCGCATGTGGAACTGGATGCCCTGCACTGGGATCCGGGCTGGACGCCCGCCCCGCCCGAGGTTTTCCGGGCGCGGGTGGAAGAGGCGCTGTCCGGCCCGGCCTGGGTGACGGACGGCAACTACGGCAAGGCGCGCGATATCGTGTGGAGCCGGGTGCAATTGGCTGTCTGGCTCGATTATTCGTTTCCGGTAGTTTTGAAGCGGCTGTTTTGCCGAACGGCCCGGTGTGTTTTCATCCGGGAGGAACTCTGGAACGGCAACCGGGAACGCTTCATCGCCGCCTTCCTGAGCCGCGAGTCGCTTTTTATCTGGCTTCTAAAGTCCTACGGCAGGCGCAGGCGGGATTATCCCCTGCTCCTTATGCGGCCCGAATATGCTCATCTCAAACTGGTCCGCTTTGCCTCCCCGGAAGAAGCCGAACGATGGCTGGCAGAGGTGGCCGTCCGGAATGCTTGAGAGGCGGGCTACTGGTTCCAGCCCAGCCTCCCGTTGATCGAGATGCTGTAGGTGGCGATGTGGGTGGACATCGTGTAGACCGACCAGACGGTTTCGGCCACGAATTCTCCCAGGATGACCCCGAGCGCCGCGTGGTGGAGCCGGTCGTAACCCTTCAGGCCGTAATACCGCTGCACAACCACCTTGACCCCCAGCACGATCAAAAGGCCGAACCAGAAGTAATCCACCCCGAAGTTCATCGAGAGGGCATAGCCCACGGGGTGCAGGGGGAAGGTCGGGAAGCGGAGCCGGATAGCATCCAGGAGCATCACCAGGCCAAAACCACCCAGGACGGCCAGAAGCGCGGTCGGGTTGGGGGGACGGCGGCGGTTCACAAGCTCCTGGACCACGCTTCCCGTCTCCCCGGCGGCATCCCATCCGACCGATCCCCACCGGTAGCCGATATAGATGCGGATAAGATGCCCCATAAACGCGCCTGCAACAATGGCGACGGCCATCGCCAGGAAAAGGCCCCTCTGGTTGAGGCCGGTGCGCTCCCCCAGCTTAAAACCTTCCAGCATGTGCGGCATGGGGTGGGAGCGGTGGATGCGGTTCATCAGATGAAACACGGTGACCGTCCGTGCGATCATGGCATCCGACAGCCCTCCGGTTCCCGCCGCATCGACCAGCAGTTGATTCGGCCCCATATAGGCCATCTCGTGAGAGGGCGGTCCGAGCTGCGCCCGCATTCTTGTCAGGGCGATGCTGAAGGCCAGGTAAATCATCAGATAGCCCGCCACGAAGGGGAAGGGCAGCCCGATTTGGGAACCCAGCAGCCCGAGAGCGATCAGGCTAAAGGCCAGCCCCAGGAAGGCGTGGCGGTGGGAGACGCCCTCCGCGTCCGGGGTTCCCTTCACGACGGCCCGCCAGACTTCCTTCAGGTAGCGGCGCGAGACCAGGATGGCGGTAACAAACAGCCCTAGAAACGCCCCCCAGGTCTGCTCGCTGAAATAAGGAGCGGACGGCACCAGCCCGCCGCCCCCAAATGTCCCCTGC
>JADLDR010000027.1 GCA_020846535.1 Armatimonadota bacterium
AGGGGGAGCGGATTGCACCGTAAATAACCGTACGATCTGTCCCCCTCTCCCCGTTTCGGGGAGAGGGGCTAGGGGAGAGAGGTAACCCCTCCCCCGTCGCCCGATCTATCCTTACGATCCTGCCTCACTTGTTTATGGGTAGCAACCTGGGTTATTATATCACACCGCCATTACATGAGCATTACATTGGATGAAAATGATGGTGAAGATTGGGGAGGAGGCAGGTGTTTGATCTTCTCCGGTGGCCGGATTTCGGAGGGGAGCGATTTGCCCCATTCTGAAAAATGGCTATGGCCCTTTCAACTGCGCCAGAATCTTGAATTTCCCCAGCCGCTCCGGATCGATCAGGGCATTCAGAGCCGAATAGCCCGGCCCTCTCGGCTCGCTTTGGAGCAGTTCCCGGATGCCCAGGCTGAGAAGAAAGTGTTCCTGGGTGTCATATTGAACCGGCTTCAGGCCCGCTTCGGCCCCGAAGCGGATGAGGGAGGTGAAATCGACATGGGAGGTGATATCCTGGCGGCCTACCCGGATATAGGGATTGTCAGAGAAAGTGTGCCGCCAATAGCAGCGCAGCGTTCCTTCACGGAATCGTCCCGAGAAAAGTTCCTCCGCCCGAAAGCCGTAGTCGATGGTCAGGACGAAGCCGCGCTTCAGGGCCGTGCCCGCCTGCCGGATCCAGGCCGCGCCGCGCAGGTTCACTTCCGCCCGGCAGCCTTCGGGCAGAGGGCTTTCGACGGTTTGAAAGTAATGTTCCAGCGCCGGATCGGAGACCGGGCCTGTCACCTCCGTAAAGCCCTCCTGCGTCCAATCCACATAATACTCCTTCAGCCCTCCCGCCTCCATGCGGACGCGGTGAACCGGGAAGGCATCGACCAGTTCATTGGAGAGAATGCAGCCGGTCAGGTTTCGCACGGATCCCAGGCCGTTCGCCCACCGGATGCGGGCTGCATGATCCGACAGATTGGCCTGCTGGCTCCTCTGCAGGGGAAGGAACGGCTCGATCAGAATGTATTGAAGCGCACTGCCGAAATCGGGATCGATGCCGGGCGCGGCGGAGAGGATCCGAGCGGCCAGGCTGCCGCTTCCGCCTCCGGCTTCCACTGCGGTAAAGGAGGGCGGGCAGGCCAGGCCCTTCCAGAACTCGTGGAGCCTGCGGGCGATGAGGAGGCCGAAGGCCGGGTGCGTTTCCGGGGAGGTCAGGAAATCTCCGGAGCGCCCGATGGGCGTTCCGGGGGCATGGTAATAACTGTGTTCGGGATGGTAGAGGGCGGTTTCCATGAAGGCAGGGAAGGGGATTGGGCCTTCCCTGCGGATGCGCTCCCTGAGGAGTTCGATCAGGGCAGGGTTCCCCTCTCGGCTTTCCTGGCGGCGGCGCAGGTAGGCGAGGGCGGAGGCGGGCCACGTCTCCGGGCGGTCGGGGTCGAGGGGAGGATCCCGGCGGTCAGGCTCGGTAGGCGGCATGGGCGTCTTCGGGCGAGGCGTAGCTTTCGCCGGGGCAGCGCGGCAGGTCGAAGGCGAAGCAGGAACCCTCCCCTTTTCGGCTGGAGACGGAAACCTTCCCGCCGTGGGTTTCCACGATCCTCTTGACGATAGCCAGCCCCAGCCCGGTCCCGCCGCTGACGCGGGCGCGGGATTTGTCCGCCCGGTAAAACCGGTCCCAGACCTGGGGCAGATCGTCCTCGGTGATCCCGACCCCGGTATCGCACACCTCGGTGCGGACATAGCCGTCCCGTTCGGAGGCGGAGATCAGGACGCGCCCGCTGTCCCGGTTGAATTTGATGGCATTCGCCAGCAGATTGATCATCACCTGCTCGATCCGGTCCTCCGCTCCTAGGGCGGGGGAGAGAGTTTCAGGGATGTCGATCTCGATTTCGATGCGGCGCTGGTCGGCCTGGATCTCCAGCTTCCGCCGCGCCCGCTCGGCGATGCTACGGATATCGAGCGGGGCCATCTCCACAGACACCTGCCCCGACTCGAACTGGGACAGGTCGAGAAGATCGGTGATGAGGCGAGTGAGGCGGAGGGTTTCGTCGTGGATGATCGCCAGGTACTTCTGCACCTCCTCCGGCTCGCGGATCATCCCGTCCAGCATCCCTTCCACGAAGCCGCGCATGGAGGTCAGCGGGGTTCTGAGTTCGTGGGAGACGTTGGCGACGAACTCGCGCCGCATCTGTTCCAGCCTGACGGACTGGCTGATATCCCGCAGCACTCCCACCGCGCCGATCATATCTCCATCGGTGTCGAACATGGGCGAGATGTGGACATGGAGGATCAGCGCGCCCGCGCTGAGGTCGCCGACCTGTTCTTCGCCAGTCGTAAGGCACTGGTGGAACAGCTGGCGGAGGAAGGGATGGGGGACGCTTTCCGGGGGCCGCTCTTCCGCCCTGTAGCCGAAAATCTCTTGGGCGGAAGGGTTCATCAGGAGAATCCGTTCCTGGACGCCGACCGCTACCACCCCTTCGCTGAGGCTGACCAGCATGGCCTGCATCTTGCTCTTTTCCTGCTTCAAGTCCTTGAGGCTTTTCGCCAGGCTGTCGGTCAGGTGGTTGAAAGACACCGCCAGTTGGCCGACCTCGTCCGAGAGATTGGTGACCACCCGCTTGCTGAAATCGCCTTTCGCCATATCGGCGGCGGCGGACTGGATCTGGCGCAAGGGGTGCAGGATTTTGCGGGAGAGCATGAAGGCAAAGCCCATCGACAGGAGGATCGCCATCAGGCCGGTGGCGATGATCACCAACTGCATCCGGGCGGCGGTGGCCGTGATGCCGGTCAGGGAGGCGTGGATATCGATAAAGGCGGCGGTCGCTCCGGTTTTTTCGTCCAGGATGGGGAGGTTGAGGATCGAAAGGGTCGGCTCCGGGTCTTTGCTGGTCACGCAAATGCTGTCCCGTTGGAGCCGGGGGGCATCGATAGGGAAGAGGCTGGGAACCGCCGTCTCCGGCCCGGCGGCGTCGGTGCGCGAGACAATCGTGCCGCGGGAATCGCGCAAACATATCCGCACCCCGAACGCGCCGTCCAGGTTGCGGATCATCCTGAGAAGTTGGGGGGAATGTTTCTTTTCCTGCCGGTACTGGAGATACATCGGGCTGAGGATTGCCATGATGAGGTCGGAGCGAGACTGAAGCTCGCTCGCCTTGTCTTCCACATAATATTTCTGGAAGAGGCGTGGCACGACAATCCCCAGCGTTCCAACGGTGAGGACAAGAACCGCCATATAGCCGATGACCAGCTTCTGAAAAAGACTTCGATTGAACATAAAACCTGCCCGGCGCTTTGATATTCAGAGACGCTTCCGGCAGCGCCTCTGCGGGCTGCGTGCGGTTTCGCTATTCGGAGACTTCGAATTTATAGCCCACGCCCCAGATGGTGGCGATGCGGAAGGGTGCTTTCGGGAAATCGATCTTCCGGCGCAGGCGTTTGATATGCTGGTCGACGGTGCGCTCGTCGCCGTAGAATCGCTCGTAGTCCCAGACCTGTTCCAGCAGCTTTTCACGGGTGAACACCTTGTCCCGGTTGGTGGCGAAATGCCAGAGCAGGTCGAACTCCTTGGGGGTGAGGGTCACCTTTTCGCCGTTGACCTTCACCTCGCGAGAGGCGATATTGATGTTCAGGCCCGGATAGTTGATGACCTGCTCGCCGGAGGCCGGGACGAAGCTGGCCCGGCGCAGGACGGCCTTCACGCGGGCCACCAGCTCCCTCGGGCTGAAGGGCTTGGTCATGTAGTCGTCCGCGCCCATCTCCAGCCCCAGAATGCGGTCGATCTCTTCGGTCTTGGCGGTCAGCATGATGATCGGGATATTCAGGCTCTTGCGGATTTCGCGGCAGACCTCCAGCCCGTCCACTTCCGGAAGCATGAGGTCCAGCACCACCAGGTCGGGCTGCTGCTCGCGCACCTTCTCCAGCGCCTCGCGCCCGTTGTAGGCGATATCCACTTCAAAGCCTTCTTTTTCGAGATAAAGGCTGACGAGCTGACAGACGTTCTCTTCGTCGTCCACCACAAGCACACGAGATTTACTCATGGAAAATCTCCTCCTCGGACAGCTCAATCCGATAGCTGTCCATTGATTCTATCTCATTATAACACAGCCTTCTCAATCTGTAAACAAACGCGGAACCGGTTGCTAAAAGTCGAGGGATTGGGTATACTTTAAGCGGATTAAAAGAGGAGGGTTCGGATGGAACGATCTGAAGCGATCCGGTTGTACCGGGAGATGTGTTTGATCCGCCGTTTCGAGGAACGGGCGAGCGACCGATACCAGGACGGCAAAATCGGCGGTTATTTTCACACCTATATCGGGCAGGAGGCCATCGCGGTCGGCATCGCCGCCATTCTGACGCCGGAGGATTATGTGATCGACTCCTACCGGGACCACGGGCACTGCCTGGCCCTCGGCTCCGACCCCAACCTGGTCATGGCCGAGCTGCACGGCAAAAAGAGGGGTCTCTGCCAGGGCAAGGGGGGCTCCATGCACCTGTTCGATAAAGAGAGGCGTTTCCTGGGCGGCACGGGCATCGTGGGGGCGGGCATCCCCATCGGAACCGGGGCGGCCTTTGCCATCAAATACCGGGGCGGCAGCCAGGTCTGCGTCAATTTCTTCGGGGACGGCGCTTTGAACGAGGGAGCGTTCCACGAATCTTTAAATCTTGCAAGCCTCTGGAGCCTGCCGATCATCTTCGTCTGCGAAAACAACCACTATGGGATGAGTACCCCGGTCAGCAAGTCCTCATCCCTGGAAAGCCTGGTCGAACGGGCCGCAGGCTATGGGATCGAGCGGGAAGCGATGAACGGGATGGATGTGCGGGCCGTCCTCTCCACCGCCCGGCGCGTGGTGGATTATGTGCGGCAGAACAGCCGCCCCTATTTCATCGAGGCGATCACCTATCGCTATCTGGGGCACGGGGCCCAGGACCCGAACCGCTACCGCACCCGCCAGGAAATCGAGGAATGGCGGCTGCGCGATCCGATCCAGGGCTATGCGGCCTACCTGCTGGGGCAAAAACTGGCGACCGAATCCGATCTGGAAACGATTCATGCCGAGGTCAACGAGGTGGTGGAAGGTTCGATCCGCTTTTCCGAGGAAAGCCCCGAGCCGGAACCTGACGCCCTCTATGAGCATGTTTACGTATAGGAGGAATTTCCATTGGCTGTCATAACCTATCGCCGCGCCATCTCTCAGGCCCTCCAGGAAGAGATGGATCGCGACCCCGATGTCTTTTTGATGGGCGAGGAGATCGGAGTCTATGAGGGCATCTTCCAGGTAACCCACGGCCTGCTTGCGAAATACGGCCCCGAACGGGTCGTCGATACCCCGATTGCAGAGGAAGGCTTTGTCGGGGTGGCTATCGGGGCCGCCATGCTGGGCCTGCGCCCTGTGGTGGAGATGATGACCCACAACTTCGGGATGCTCGCTATCGACCAGGTCGTGAACCATGCGGCCAAATACCTTTATATGTCCGGAGGCCAGTTTCCCATCCCCATGGTTATCCGGGGGCCGGGCGGCCCGGGCGTCCAGTTGGCTGCCCAGCATTCCCAGAGCCTGGAGGCGTGGTACGCCCATGTCCCCGGCCTGAAAGTCGTTCTGCCCTATACCGCCGCAGACGCCAAGGGGTTGCTCAAATCCGCCATCCGGGACGATAACCCGGTCTTCTATATGGAGCATGGCAGCCTCTATGCCACCAAAGGCGATGTCCCCTCCGGAGAACATCTGACCCCTATCGGTAAAGCCAACATCCTCCGCCCCGGCAAGGATGTCACCCTGGTTTCCTATTCCTGGCTGACCGGCCTGGCCCTGAGGGCCGCCGAAACGCTGGAGCGAGACGGCATCGACTGCGAGGTGGTCGACCTGCGAAGCCTCAAGCCCCTGGACAGCGAAACGGCGCTGGAGTCCGTCCGGAAAACCCGCCGGGCCGTGACGGTGGAGGAAACCTGGAAAGCCTACGGCGTCGGCGCGGAGATCGCCGCCCGGATTTACGAGGGAGCCTTCGACCTCCTTGCCGCCCCGGTGGAGCGCATCGCCGCAGAGGATGTGCCGCTCCCCTACAACCGCAATCTGGAGCTTGCCGCCATCCCGAACGAGGCCAAAGTGGTCTCCGGCGTCCGAAAAGCGATGCGCGGGGCCAAAGCCCCCGTTCTGGAAGAGGCCCGGGAAACTGCGGGGAAGCCGGGGAGTTGACCGA
This sequence comes from Armatimonadota bacterium, assembly GCA_020846535.1. Taxonomy (GTDB): domain Bacteria; phylum Armatimonadota; class JADLDR01; order JADLDR01; family JADLDR01; genus JADLDR01. The sequence goes on from JADLDR010000027.1 coordinate 6,178, forward strand.
GAGGGCCGGCCCGTCAGGCCGACCCGAATGACGTGGTATGTTGTGAGAGAACCGGGATGGCTTCATCCAGCCATCCCGGTTTTGTTCTATGAGGCGTCCGCAGCGATGCAGCCTGCGAGGAGCGCAGTGACGCGGCAATCTCCAGCATCGTAAGGCGATGTCATGCTTCGCTCAATTTTAAGGCGGTTTCGAAGAAGGTATAACAAGCGCAGACTATTATGGAGTTGGTGATGCAGTCCTGTGGTGATAGATGAGGAGATATATAAATGAAAAGAAAAATATTATTTCTCCTATTATTATGTGTAGCACTTCCTTCACGGATTTCATGCCCGCGCAACCCCACTCGTATTGGGCTGAAGATGAGGACGCTACTTATACGGTGGACCGACTATCAGGCAAGGTTCTCTGTATGAATTCGAAGCACCGGCGCGAGCCCATTAACGAAACTGAGTTTCAAGAATGGCGTTCCAATCTCGATTTGTCGAAGCAAGAGATCCTGCGTCGGGCGCTGCGATATGTAAGACAATATTATGAGGGACCAGCATAGTAAAGGCTGGAGAATCTATTATATGGAGCGACTGCCTGAAAATGGGGCGTATACAGATAATGGAGTGACCCTGGACTTATCGCGCAAGGATGGTCAAATCTGGAGCTATCAGGCTCGGTATGTGGCGGTTCCCCCAAAGGCTGGTCGCCGCCCTTCCCTTCATGCGGATGCAATCAAAGCCCTGATCTCTCAGAAAAGCGGATCGAGCCAGGTTGAGATCAATCACGCCATCTTAACCGTGGACCGAGCCGGGGAGTTGATATGGTTTGTGAAAAGCAAGATTGTGGATGAGCAAGGGCGCACCCGCCCGTTCAACAGGATATTGCACGATAGCAAAGGGGAGGTAATGGATTCGCCCCGATAGAGAGCAGGAGCCAAATGACAATAGGGATCAGGAGCCAAGCCAGACTCATGGCTTGGCTCCTGCCGTTCTATCCTGTCGCTGGCCGTTGCCAGGCTACCACGTCTTGAAGGATTATGGAGTGGTTCGCTGGCCCGTTTTGCCGGCAAAGAGGTTGGGGCCGCCCGCAAGAGGCTTGCTTCCGAATGGGTCGCTTCCTATACCGGCTGACGGATGCCAAAGGCTCCATCCTTTCAGAGAACCCGGGCGGGCGCGCTCATCGGTGACAGGATAGCCCATCGCTTCCAGCGACCGGTCAGTTATTTCAGAGGGCGCTCATCTGCGGGGAAGCCGCCAAACGCTATTCCGCCTGTTTGAATGTTGCCTGGAATTCAGGACACACAGGGGCAGGCAACATTGCGTTTTTTGAGGGCCGGACAAGAGGCGGAGGCCAGCTGGATCCGGATTTGGGGGCCGGGCAGCCGTCTTTATGGCGCACAGGGCTTCAGATAGATAACCCGATTGGTCCAGCCCGCTCCGGGGTGTGCTTCCCAGAGCGCGATCAGCGCGTATACCTGCGTGCCGATGTCCTCCTGGGCGATGCTTCGTTCATCGATGACGATCAGGCCGGCATGATCTCGCCCTTCGCTCATCCACTCGACGACCAGCGGGATCAGCGTTCGTTGATCATACGTAACCAACACAAGCCCGTCCTGGCGCGCCGCGGCCAGGATCGCAGCGTCCCCGGCCTCCAGCAGCACGCCGTGCCGCCACGCCCTGAGGCTCTCCACCGGGATGTCAGGACGCTTGAGCCGCGCCTGCTCCGCCACTTTGGGAGAGAGGTGGGCGTCCGTCAGGAATCCGGGCATGCTCCGTCCGCCTCCTCTCCGGCTGCCGGGACTTCGATCACGCGCAGGTTCGGAACGAGCCGTTTTAGCCGTTCCTCGCCCAGCCGGTTGTCCTGCAGCGCCAGATCGATCTCGTCCCGGTAAGCAGCGTAATAGTTCAGGGCGGCCTGAACAAGCTCCACGGGCAGTTCCAGATGTGCGGCGGTAGCATCCGCGCCCAGGCCGAATCGCCGGGCGACCATAATGCACTCCCAGACGGCCATGCCCGTACGCTTCACATAGGGTTGCCGGCCCACCGTGCTGCTGCGAAACTCGATGCCGGTGAATTCCTCTTCCCGCAGGGCTTCATCGAGGAGAATCGTCCCGGCCCGGGACCGGGTGATGCCATTGCCCAGCCGTCGGGCGAACCGGTCGATACGTTCGATCAGTTCCTCGGACAGACGCAGACTCAGGGTTTGGGACATGAAACCTCTCCTTTCTCAGGCAGTGTCAGGATCATCTTAATTATACACAATATCAGCAATTTTGACATGAGGGACGGGTGGAGCAGACGGACTGTTTGAAGGTCGGTTAAAAAGCACCTCACCTTTGCCGGGCGAACACAAGGTTCGCCCCTACGCGCGGACTCCGGGCAAACAGGCCCGCTTACGCCAACGGGCTGCTTAGTTTTGGGGAGCGGTGTCGATTCGAGGGGAATCAGGCTGAATGGCATACATAATCATTGTCGAAATATCGTAAAAGTGTGACCAATTTCACACTCGGATGGTGAAGTATTTCATAGACAAGAGGTTCCGACTGTGCTATAATGGAGGCGTGAAAATCGGGTCGAGGAAGCGGCCGGCAGCCGATTGCGCCGGCAGGCGAGGGCCTTTTCGGCGAGGTGGCCTGACATGAGGTTCCGATTGCATCAACACAGGTTCGTATTCGGCCCAACCGTCCATCAGAACGATAATCGCCTGATGAAGCCGCCAGCGATACGGTGGACCATCGCTAAGGCAGCCCTTTTGACGGGGGGGGGGGTACGCAGCGCGTCGGCTCGCTCCATGATCCTCGTTATCCTCTGACATCCGTCTTCGCCTTCGGGCACAGCGCCTTTGCTTCCCCTCGCATCAGCGGTATTTCCCCCGGCGTTCTCGCTGCGCTCCCATCATCGGTCATCCCCAGGTTTGCCAACGGCGGCTGTATTGCGTCCGGAAAATCGGGACGGCTGTCTCTCATTACGAGGAGGCCGTCATGAGCAATGACGCCGACGCCTCTTCCGACCTTCCGCTGCCATGTGGGGGAGAGCCATGCCGCCGGCAGTTGCTCCGCTGGGCGAGGCGTCTCACGCATGACCCGGATGAAGCCGAAGACCTGCGGCAAGAGGTATGCTGCCGCTGCTTGACTCATGCCGCATCGTTTCACGGCCAGGCCAAGCGTTCCACCTGGCTTTACCGCATCCTGCTCAATTGCTACCGGGATCTCTGCCGGCAGCATTATCGCCGCTCCGAGGTGTCGCTGCCGGAAACCCGGAGCTTGAGGGCGGTCCGAAAAACGCTCTCCCTGTGGGAACCGATAGACCGATGGATGCAGCGGGAAGCGGATCGGCAGTTGATTCGAATGCTCTTCAGGAAGATAACGCCCCACCAGCGGCAACTGCTGCTTTTGCGCTACGGGCAAGGCTGCTCCTGTAGGGAAATCGCCCGGCGGCTCGACATCCGGGAAGAGAGCGTCACTGTGGCGCTGCACCGGGCGCGTCAAGCCTTGAGGCGGTGCCTGCAAGCCCTCCTCGATCAGGATGGAACGATAGAATCCCGTTAGAACGCACCGTTCGCCTCCGTTGAGACCGCCTCCCAACCGGTTTCTGCAATGGCCCCGGATGTTTTTTTCCTCTTGTTAAGGTTTCAGTAGGCTCCAGCGTCTAAATAAATAAAGGAGTCATTCCGTTAGGTAATCACTGACAGCCAAAACCCATGTGAAATACCTCCCGAAAGTATTTTTGATAGAGACAATCAATGGATGCGGGCGTTGTAAGCGCCCGCATCCGGATTTCATTGTCTTTTCCTTCTCCGTCCCGTCTCAAAAAAGTATAGAGAGGTGATCTTATGTCGAAATTGCATTTTCCATGCATAAATCTTTGGCGCAGTATAGCTGCTAATATCAGCTTCAGCGTTATTTTTATGCTGCTGGCCGGGCTGGGAGTGGGGATATACTCGATGCGTTCAGCGCCCTCTGCGGGTTCCGCCGTTGCGAGCGCCCCCAGAGAGATCGGCTATCGTCAGGCCCTTCGCATGGCCGAAATAGGCCGAACTCAAGAGGCGCTTGCATTGTTCGAGCGAATCGCCTCCAGCCCGCGAACCGCCTCGGTCATCGAGCCGCAGACGGGCCTTTCTCTCCGGGAACGCGCCACCTATCAAAGCGCCCTCTGCCTCAAAACGCTGGGGAGGCGGGAAGAAGCCATCCGAGCCATCCAACGGTTGCTTTCGACCCGGCCATCCCCGATCATTCGCAGGCAATGCGAGCGGCAATTGAAGAGGCTGCACCGTGGTGAAGCAAATCACGCGGCTTTTGAATGAGCGTGTAACCGTTATTTATGAAAAGTTGGAGGATTCCATCATGAAACCGGTGAAATCAACTACAATCCTGTGCTGTGGCTGGGTTGCGATCCTTTTAACGGTGCTGGTTTGTCAGGTTCAAGGGGCTGCGGTATTGGATATTGCGGACCCCGATAATCCGCCTTCGGCCACACAGGAAACTGTCGGCTGGCGCACATCCGGCGATTTTCCTTTCAATCTAACTATACGATTGCGTATTCTGGCAGGGGAAAACCGGCAAATCGTAAGCACTACAGTCAAGTGCATTGAATTGGATACATCGGTGCATAGTGAATTAAATTATAGCTTGCCAGCGTCTTATTACAAAACCTGGACCCCATCGAATAACAAGGACTATCGCGCTACATTTCCAGCGATAAGCTGGCATTATGGCAACTACCGAACTGAAGGCAGTTATACGTGGCGGCAGATGCCAGGCGGCCAAACAGGGACGGTATCAGCAACGCCTCTCAATATTATGCTACAGCCCTATTTTCCTCAGAACGTTAAGAGTCACTACCGCCCTCCGGATGATTATATCAAACATGTTCCTACAGCGCATCAAGATATGGGCGTGGATTATTATGTCTTCGGATACGAATATCAGAATCCCTCCAGTAATTGGGTGCCGATGGAGGTTAAGTTTTATAATCTAGATG
>JADLDR010000028.1 GCA_020846535.1 Armatimonadota bacterium
CCATCCCGGCACCTGACGACTCAATAGGACGGTTCGGGAAGGATGGTGTACGTCTGGGGGAGAGGCTGCCCCGCTCCTGACCGGAGGGGCACGGCGCTAGCCCGGATTATTCATAAATGAGTAAAAGGAGTCCACTCTGTCGAATAAAAAGGTCAGCAAACTCAACGTGACGGAGGTGCTTCTGATGAAGAGTTCGGGATCGGATCTCAGATTTCCTGCGCTAGCGGGGCGGGAAGTGGTGGCCCGGTTTGATGGCGGGCCATTGACCTCGGATGCGGGGCTGGTGTGGGTCGCGCAAGCGGATCGGAAACTGGGGGTGACGGAAGCGTTGGCAGGGGGGATCGTGGATCGGCGGCAGGCGGGGAAAGTGAAGCATCGGCTCGAAGAGATCCTACGGGAGCGGGTCTATGCCCTGCTGGCGGGGTATCCGGATGCCAACGACCTGACCTATTTACGGGAGGATCCGGCCTTGCAGGTGGCGTGTGGGCAGCGGCCGGGGGAGGAGAGTCGGTTAGCGAGTCAACCGACGGTATCGCGGTTCGAGAACGGGGTGGGGTCCAAGGAGGCGCTGCGGATGGGGCTGGGGTTGGCCGAGCGGGTGATGGCGCAGTTGCCAGAGGAGGCGCGAGCCGTGACCTTGGATGTGGATGCCACGGATGATGAATGTCATGGACAGCAGGAGGGCGAAGCCTTCAACGCCTACTACGATGAGCATTGGTATCTGCCCCTGTATCGGCATGTGACCGATGGGCAGGGGCGGCAACGCCTGTTGGGAACCTTGCTCCGGCCGGGGAACGCCGCCGCGACGAAAGGGCTGTTCGGGCTGTTGTGGCGGGCGGTGAAACGGCTGCGGAGGCGTTTTCCTGAGGTGCAGCTCCTGTTGCGAGCGGACAGCGGCTTTGGGGTGGCCTCCGTGATGGCCTGGTGTGAAGCGCACGGGATCGACTACCTGCTGGGCCTGAGGAGCAACCAACGGCTACAGACGCTCTCCACGCCGATCCAGATGGATGCGGCCCTGACGTATCGGTGGGCAGGGGACGGGTGCAAAGAATATGGGGAGTTCCGCTATAAAGCGGGGTCGTGGCCCAAGAAGCGGCGGGTGATTGTCCAAGCCGAGATCCCCCGCGGGGCGTTGAATCCCCGGTATGTCGTGACCAACCTGGAAGGCGACCCGGAAGACCTTTATGAGCGCTACTGTGTTCGGGGGGATCGGGAGAACCGGACCAAGGCGATGAAACTGGGGCTGGACAGTGGGCGGACGAGTTGTCATCGGTTTGGGGCCAACCAGGGGCGCTTGCTGCTGGCCACCGCCGCCTGTGTCGGGATGAGCCTCCGGCAGGAAAGGCTCCAGGGAACCCGGTGGGCCACGGCGCAGGTGGCGACCGTGCGGCTGCGGCTGTTGAAGGTAGGCACCTCGATCATGACGACTTGTCGCAAGATGGGGGTGCATCTGCCGATGGCCTACCCCGACCAGGACCCCTGGGAGCAGCTCTTCCGGAAACTCCTTCCGGGCCAGACATGACACCCACTCCGGTGAGAGCGTCAAGAGCCGAGGCAGCGGGGCGGCGGGAGCCGAAGGGAGGCGTGGGTGTCGGGGAACTGGTCCCCCGCAGGGAGCCGTGTCCTGAGAGACCGGACGGGGGGGCCCAGGGGTCTCCTGGCCGGCAACGCCCCTCGTTACCCTCAGGGGTGGCTCTTCCCCAGAGGGTAACGAGGCAGTCGAGGATGCCAACACAGCTTCATGAATAATCCAGGCTAGGGGGTCGTGGCCCTGCTCAGAAGAGGGTGTCTCCGGCTGTGTGGCCGAGGATAGCCAGCCGGCCGCTCCCTAGCCCGTTCCGAAACTGGCGGTAAGGTCGCGGCCCCCAGTGTAATGACCCCTACCCCTATCTTGAAAACCGACACCGCTGCCCCGATTATCCAAAACTTGACCTCTCCCCCGGATTCTGTTATACTTTAATTGATTGCCCGCATTCGTGCAAACTTGCACAAGTGATCTGCCGGAGGGCGAGACGATGCCGGAGAGAACGCCTGAAGAACGGGAACTGATCGAGCGCATCTGGTGGTTGATCCAGTTTCGCTGGGTGGCCCTGGGGGGCGTGCTGGCGGCGATGTGGCTGGCCCGGGAAGGGCTGGGCGTGGAGCTTACCGAAAGGCCGCTCTACCTGGTGCTGGCCGGGCTGGGTCTGTTGAATCTCTTCTTCACCTGGGACGCCGGGCGGGTGCTGAAGGGGAACTCCGGAGACGACCTGCGAGTGCGCTTCGTCCAGGTCTTCGCCAATGTGCAGATCGCCCTGGACCTGGCCGCCCTGACGCTGCTGCTGCACTTTGCCGGAGGGATTTCCAATCCCTTCATGTCCTTTTATATCTTTCACATCATAATCGCCAGCATCCTGCTTTCGCGCAGAGCCGCCTACATGCAGGCCGGGCTGGCGATGGCGCTCTTTGTGGCGATGGCGGTCGCCGAATATGCGGGCTGGATCAGGCACTACCCACTGGGAAACTATGCCGACCTGGAAGCCTATCGCCAGATGGCTCACCTCCTCGGCGATTCGTTCGTAGTCGCCAGCACCCTGGCGATTGCCGTCTTTATAGCCACCTCCCTCACCACCAGGCTGCGCCAGCGTCGTGCCCGGATCGTGCAACTGATGCAGGAGATCGAGCGCAAAGCCGATGAGCTTCAGGCCGCCAACGAAAAGCTGCTGGCCCTGGACAAATTGAAAACCGAGTTCCTGCTGCGCGTTACGCACGAGTTGCGCTCCCCCTTGGCCGCCATCCAGAGCAACCTGGGGATCGTGATGAACGGCTATCTGGGGCCTGTGGCCGACAACCAGAAGGAACTGCTGGAACGCGCCGACCACCGGGCCAAGGGACTGCTCCAACTGATCAACGAGCTTTTAGACCTGTCCCGGATGAAGTCGGGCAGCCTGAAGCGACGGCCCGAACCGCTGGACGCTGCCGAAATCCTGAGGGAGATTATCGGCCTGCTGAAAGCCGGAGCGGACGAAAAATCCATTGCCATCCATACCGATATCGCCGGCGAACCCCTGATGATTTCCGGCGACAGGGAGCCGATCAACGAACTATTCACCAACCTCATCGGGAACGCCATCAAATACACCCCCGACGGCGGGCAGGTGACCGTGGCAGCGTTCGAGCAGGAGGAGCGATTGATCGTACGGGTATCCGATACGGGCATCGGTATCGGGGTGCAGGATCTGCCCCATATCTTCGAGGAATTCTACCGCACCCAGCGGGCCCGTTCGGTGGACCGGGAAGGCACAGGGCTGGGGCTGGCAATCGCCAAGCAGATCGCCGAGCTGCACGGCGGGACCGTCACGGTCTCCAGCCAGGAAGGGCAAGGCAGCACTTTCGAAGTCATACTCCCCGCCCCGGAGGCGGGCACAAGGAGCAACACGAGTGTATTCGCCATCTCAGCATAAGCTACGGACCCCGGTTCACCCGGCAGACCTTACCCGCGAAGGCCTCCAAAGAGTCGAGCAGATATTGATAGAAGAGTCCGAATCCTCGGTCTGGCTCATCCAGAACGCCGCCGAAAGCATCCTCTCCGCAGGCGGCAAGCGGCTGAGGCCTACCTTGGTTCTCCTCTCGGCCCGGGCCGTCGGCTATGAGGGCGAGCGGGTTTACCCGCTTGCCGCCATGATGGAGCTTCTGCATACCGCCACCCTGATTCACGACGATATCATCGATCATTCCACCACCCGGCGCGGCCAGGCCAGCCTGAACGAATTTCTGGGAAATGCCACCTCCGTACTCATCGGCGATTTCATGGTTTCCAAAGTCTTCCGCCTGATCGGCCAGGACGGCGACCCGGCCATCCTGCGGGTGATCTGCGATGCCATCATCAAGATGTGCGAGGGCGAGGTCATCCAGATCTGCGAATCCAGCAACCTCCAGACCACCATCGATACCTATCTCTCTATCATCACCAGCAAAACGGGGATTCTGATGTCCTCCTGCTGCAAAGTGGGCGCTCTGTTGGGCGAGAACGGGATGGAGCCGGTCTACCGGCTGGAGGAGTTCGGGATGGCCCTGGGGCTGGCCTTCCAGATCATCGATGACATCCTCGATTTCACCGGGGACGAACAGCGCCTCGGCAAGCCGGTCGCCGGGGACCTGCGGGAAGGGAAAATCACCCTGCCCCTCATCCTGACCCTCCGGAACGCCAGGGGCCGCGATCTGGAATGGCTGAAAAACATCATCCACCAGGAGGAGATTTCCGGCGAAGAGGTCTGCCGGGTCATGGAGATGATGCACGCCTACCAGGGCATCTCCGGCGCCCGCGCCACGGCCAAAGATTACATTCGCACCGCCAGGCAGCATCTATCCGCCCTCCCTCCTTCCCCCGCTGTGGACGCGCTGGACGCGCTGGCCGATAGCGTGGTGGAGAGGGATATGTAACAGATTATAGGCACGCTTTCAGATAAGAGTCAATCTGCGATAGATTTTCAGGACCGCAATGGATCAACGATTTACTGAAAATGTTATCCAGCGGTCGAGAAGTGATGGATTACGGCTTTTTCAGGGTGTTTTCTTGAGTGCGTTCGGCTTTCCCCCAGTTACGCATCTCTTCCGTTATTTGACGCCAAAATTCCAACTCTTCTTCAACAGACATACCTTTAACCGTTTCGTATACGCGCTCTGCCCCCCGCTGTTTCATTTCAACGCAGTCAAAAGTCTTCGCTATCAATTTCGATCACCTCCTGTGGGGAATGTATTGAGATTTGCCCGCAATTCCTCAATATATTTACAGCATTATACATGGGAATTTTTTTAAAGTTTACAATATGCTTAAAATTCCAGCTAACAATGAGATCGCATCTTGATAGTGTAGCAACAGCGACATGAGTTGCATCAGTTAGAGACTTTTCTGTAAGTATGCCAGCATCGATATAAGCGTCGCGAAGAGCCAAAACTTCGTCCGTAATACTTATCAATTCACTTTTCACTGACAACTCCCTGTAAAATTCCTGTACATGCACAGGAGCAAGATGAAGTGCCTGGTAGACAAGAGCTGAGGTTACCAGATAAAATCGTCCTCCTCGTATTAGCTCAAAGAATCTTCGGCTATACGATTCAAATTCCTCATCAAAAGCACCCCCATACACGGACGCATCCGCATAGACTCTGATGACGGCCATTATTTTGATTTGCCTCCTCTTTGTCTTATAGACCATGGCGGCGAACCCCTTTTCGGGGTTTCAAGGTCCAATTTCCAAAACTGCTTTTAAGCAGTCAACGGTCTTCACTCTGGATGCTCTTCTATCGCCTCCGATAATTTACGCTGAGCGCGGGCTTTTGTTTGTCGGGCTTTCATTTCTTCAGATGCTTTGTACCAGTAAGACAGCTTCTATTCTAATATCATATCTTCCATATCGCACTGCACCTTGCGCTGGGCTTGATGTTGCATCTCCACACAATCGAATGTTTCAGTCTTCATCGTTGATTACCCCCCCGGAATTCTCATTTCGATCTGGGGATAACCTTCACCGCGTTATAACCTTTTATCCTGTCGTAATTGATAATATGGCGAAAATTCCAACTCACGGCGCGATGAACGGTTGCCAGAGCAATAGGGTGGGCATCGGCTGCCCCACTCCGAGATAAAGCCGGACGCTAAATAAGCCTCCTATAATTCAATTACTTCTGTTTTAATATTAATTATTTCACCTAAAGGTTTAATGTAGCTGTAATGATTTTGCACGATCTGAGGAGCCTTGGCGATTTCCGCAACAACCAGCGGGGAAATTAACAAACGTAATAGGCCTTTTTCGCCTGCCTAATCTTACAACGATGGTTCGGTTGAACCGATAGTCGAAGTGTGGTTTCCTCTGTTGAAATGGGGTACCCTCACAAGAGAAACACCCTCAAACGACCCTCTTGGAGAATACCCCAGGTATGCTGCACCCTACGCCAATGAGGCAAGACTTGAAACCATCGTTGTAGGACTAATCTACAAAGGGTTTTAGACCGAAAACCTCAACCACAAAAGGGCCAGCCCCCGAAGGAGCTGGCCCTTTTGTCTCGGCTTGGTTGCGGATTAATAATCCATGCCGCCGCCGGGGTAGCCGCCGCCTCCGGGACCGGCAGGGGCCGCCTTCTCTTTGGGTTCGGGCTTTTCGGCAACCAGGGTCTCGGTGGTCAGAACCAGGGAGGCGATGCTGGCCGCGTTCTGGAGGGCGGAGCGGGTGACCTTCACGGGATCGACGATCCCGGCCTGCACCAGATCGACGTACTCCTCGGTGCGGGCATCGAGGCCCATCCCGGCCTTATCCATGTTCTTGATCCGCTCGACCACCACGGAGCCTTCCATACCGGCATTGTTGGCGATCTGGCGGAGCGGCTCTTCCAGGGCGCGCTTGACGATATTGATGCCCGTCTGCTCGTCCTGAGCGTCGGCCTTCGCTTCTGCGAGGTTGGGGATGATGTTGATCAGGGTCGTCCCGCCGCCGGCCACGACGCCTTCCTCCACAGCCGCGCGGGTGGCGGAGAGGGCGTCCTCAAAGCGGTGCTTCTTCTCTTTGAGTTCGGTTTCGGTGGAAGCGCCGACCTTGATGACGGCCACGCCACCAGCGAGCTTCGCAAGGCGCTCCTGTAATTTTTCGCGGTCGTAATCGGAATCGGTATCATCGATCTGACGGCGGATCTGGGCGATGCGACCCTTCACGGCGTCGCCGGTGCCCTTGCCCTCGACGATAGTCGTTTCCTCTTTGGTGATGGTGATGCGCTTGGCCTGGCCCAGCATCGAAAGCTCGATATTCTCCAGCTTCACGCCCAGATCCTCGGAAATGAAGCGCCCGCCGGTCAGGATGGCGATATCTTCGAGCATGGCCTTGCGGCGGTCGCCGAAGCCGGGAGCTTTCACGGCGGCCACATTCAGGGTGCCGCGGATCCGGTTGACCACCAGGGTCGCCAGGGCTTCGCCTTCCACGTCCTCGGAGATGACCACCAGCGGACGGCCCGTGCGGGCGACCTTCTCCAGCAGGGGCAGCATATCCTGCACGGAGGATATCTTCTTCTCATAAATGAGAATGATCGGGTCTTCGAGAACGGCTTCCATGCGCTCCGCGTCGGTCACGAAGTAGGGAGAGATATACCCCTTGTCGAACTGCATCCCCTCCACCACCTCGACGGTGGTGCCGGTTCCTTTCGATTCCTCGACGGTGATCACACCGTCCTTGCCGACCTTCTCCATGGCATCGGCGATGAAGTTGCCGATATCGGGATCGTTGCCCGCGATGGAGGCGACATGCGCCACATCGTCGCGGCTGACGACCGGGATGGAGTTGCTCTTCAATTTCTCAACTGCGACCTCTACCGCCTTATCGATCCCCTTCTTGACGACCATGGGATTGGCACCGGCGGCTACTACGCGCAGACCTTCAGTGACAATCGCTCGGGCCAGAACGGTGGCCGTGGTGGTCCCGTCACCGGCGATGTCGTTGGTCTTGGAGGCGACTTCCTTGCAGAGCTGTGCGCCCATATTCTCATAGGGGTCTTCCAGCTCGATTTCCTTGGCGACGGTAACGCCGTCTTTGGTGATGGTGGGCGATCCCCACTTCTTTTCGATGACGACATTGCGGCCTTTGGGCCCCAGGGTAATGCCGACCGCCTTGGCGACCTTATCGATGCCCTTCTCCAGAGAGCGTCGGGCTTCTTCATCATAGGCAAGCTGTTTTGCAGCCATTGATCCGAACCTCCTTCAAAATTGCGTGATTACTCTTCGACTGCGTAAATATCATCTTCCCGCAGAATCATATACTCTTTGCCGTCGATCTTCACTTCGGTTCCGCCGTATTTGGAGAAGATCACTTTGTCTCCCACTTTGAGATCGACCGGAACGCGCTGCCCGTTATCCAGCAGCTTCCCGGAGCCGACCGCGATGACCGTCCCCTTCTGAGGTTTCTCCTTGGCAGTGTCCGGCAGGATGATCCCGCCCGATGTCTTCTCTTCTTCAGAGGCTGGCTCAACCACGACTCGCTCGCCGAGTGGCCTTAACATCTACAACTCCCCCTTTCAGGATATGGATGGATTGTCTTCCCCGATTGAGCGGGGAAATCGTTAGCGTCGTTAGCACTCAAGCGTTAAGAGTGCTAATTTTCGAGCCACTAATAATTATACCAATTTCGCCGGGTTTGTCAAGTGGTTCCCGAAAATTTTTTCGAGGATTTTCTTGGGCGAACGGCTACAGCACCCCTTCAGGTGGCATGACGACCAGTTCGTCGGTGTTCACGCCTTCGGGCTGCTCCAGCGCAAAGAGGACGGCTTCGGCGATGCGGGCAGGGGGAATCATGCGGGCGGGGTCGGGCTTGAAGGGGGAAGCGTCCCAGAGGGGCGTGTCGGTGGCTCCGGGGAGGAGGGCTGTCACGTGGATTCCCTTACGGCGCACCTTCTCGGCCAAAACCTTCGTCAGGCCATAGGCCCCGAACTTCGAGGCGCAGTAGGCCGCGCTGCCGGGAAAGGCGGTCCGGGCGGCGATGGAGAGGATATTGACGATATGGCCCCTGCCCTCCGCCAGCATCGGCCCGAGCGCGTACTTGCAGGCCAGATACATCCCCTTCAGGTTGGTATCTATCACCCTGTCCCATTCTTCCATCGAGGATTCGTGGATCAGGCCGCCCGTAGAAGCGCCCGCATTGTTGACGAGGACATCCAGCCTCCCACAGACTTCGAGGGCGCGGGCGACCAGGCGTTCCACCTGGCTTTCGACGGCGATATCGGCAGGGCAGGCCATTGCGGATCCCCCGGCGGCTTCGATTTCCTGAACCGCCGCCCTCAGAGGTTCCTCGCTCCGGGCAGCCAGGACAAGGCGATAGCCTTTCCGGGCCAGGAGGCGGGCGGTTTCGAGGCCGATTCCCCGGCTGGCCCCGGTGATGACAGCGGTTTTACCGGTCATCGAGCTTCACCAACTCCATGAATTCGTCGCGGGTGGCGCGGTCGTCGCGGAAGACGCCCAGGACGCTGCTGGTGACGACTTTGGAACTCTGCTTCTGGATGCCGCGGGCCATCATGCAGAGGTGCTGGGCCTCCATCACCACCGCCACCCCGACAGGCCGCAGGGCTTCCTCCAGGGCGCGGGCGATCTGCTCGGTCATCCTCTCCTGAACCTGGAGGCGGCGGGAGAACATCTCCACCAGCCGGGCGATCTTGCTGATCCCCACGATCCTGCCGTCCGGGATATAGCCCACATGGGTCTTGCCGAAGAAGGGCAGCAGGTGGTGTTCGCAGAGGCTGTAGAACTCCATACCCTTCACGATCACCATATCCTGATAGTCTTCTTCGAAGACGGCCCCGTTGAGGATGGTTTTCACGTCCTCCTCATAGCCTTTGGTGAGAAAGCGTATGGCTTCCGCCGCCCGGCGGGGCGTCTTGACCAGCCCCTCCCGCCTCGGCTCCTCCCCGATCTCCGCCAAGATTCTCCGGTAAAACCCTTCCAGAGCGGAGGGCTCCCCGGACATATCCAGGGAAAGGTCTTCAAAGCTCTCCGATGGCATGGGCATCACTCCTCCTTTTCCCCGTAATACTCGAAGCTGTTTCGCCCGGTCTCGCGCACACGCACCCGGTAGAGGGCGGGCCGGGTAAA
>JADLDR010000029.1 GCA_020846535.1 Armatimonadota bacterium
GGGTCTGGGCCGCTCCGTCGGCGTCCTGGTAGGTCACACTGTAGGTGAACTTGTCCGTCGTCGTGAACCCCTTCACCGGCGCTACCGCGTTCCCGCTCAACGCCGGCTTGGTGTTCACCTGCGGCCCGTTGCTGTCGCCGGTTTCGGGCAGGGTCACGTCATTGCTGCCGTCGGAGGTGTGGAAGCGGTACTGGTACTGCCCCTCCGCGTTCAGCTTGATCTTGCCGGTATAGGTGCGGCCTGCCGTGTATGCGCCCGTGTCCGTGGTGGTCAGGGCGAGCGGGCTGGCGGCCCCTGCCGGGTCGGTGATCACCGCTTCGATCACGGTCGGCGGGTCGTTGTCCGAATCGATATATTTCACCGAGTAGGTAAACTCGGTTCCCGCCACCTGGATGCCTGTGGGCGTCACAGAGGCTTCGCTGAGAACCGGCTTGTTGCCGATGGTCACCAGCGGCCCGGAGATGTCCCCGGTCGTCGGGATGCGAATCGCCCCGTTGTCGTACCCGTCGGTCGCATCGATATGAAAGGCATAGGTTCCGCCGTCAGCCAGGGTCGTCTCGTATTTGAAGACCCGCCCGGCGGTGTAGGTGGTCGTATCGCTCGTCGTCATATCGAAGGAGCCGAGCGTGTTCTTGTCCGGCTTGATGATCGTCACCTTGATGGAGGTCGGGGCGTCGCTGTCGGCGTCCTTGAAGTTGACCTGGAAGGTGAATTTCGTGTTCTGCGGGCCGGTCGTCGGCAGCACTTTCGCGTCTGCGAACTCGGGCGCGGTGTTCACGAAGATCTTGTCCGTAAACTCGTCGGGCGAGCTTGCGGGCAGCCGGATGATGCTCGAACCGTCCGATACTTCGAAGTAGTAGGTGTGCTGGCCGTGCTGGGTCAGGGCGCGGTCGAACTTGTAGATTTTGCCGTCGCTGAAGTTCGTGTCGGCGGCATCCTCTTCCGTCATGCTCTGAGGCCCGGCAGGATAGACCAGGGAGCCGTCCGGCTGGCGGATCTGCACCTTCGGCCAAGTGGCCGCGGGCGCGTCGTTGTCCAGGTCGGTGTACTTCACCTTGAAGGTGAAGGTGGAACCGGAAACCTGGGTCTGCCGGACAGTCGCGTCTTCGATGGTCGGCGGGCGCTGCACGACGGTCGGGCCGCTGGAAGTCGCGGTCTTGACGCTTTCCTTGGCCGTATCGGGCCGGTTATCCACTGCCGAGAAGAAGAACTGGTAGGTTCCGAGGTCGAGCGGATAGGTCGAGGGAACGGTGGTGTCTCCCGTCAGGAAGCGGTAGATCTTCCCGTTCTTCGTGTCCGTATCGTTGACATCGGCTTCGGCCATATTGAAGCCGGTTCCGAGTTCGGTGCTGTCCGGCTTGATGAGATGCGCCTGGATGCTGCCCGGCAGGTCGCCGTCCGCATCGGTGAAGGTCACTTCATAGGTGAACTTGGAGTCCACCCCGGTGCGCCCGCCCGTGGTCGGGGTGACGCTGCCTGCCGTCAGGGTCGGGGCCGTGTTGACGGTCGGCCCGGCAAAGCTGCCGGCATCCGGGAAGCGGAACGAGTCTACCCCGTCCGAAGACTCAAAGTAGTATTCATACTTCGCGCCCGCGGTCGCCAGCTTGGTCTCATACTTGTAGGCCGCGCCGTCGGCGTAGGTCTTGTCGTTCGGATCCACTGCCACCATGTTGTAGGGCGATCCGGTGTCTTCGGCTCCGTCCTTCAGGATGTGGATCTTCACCGAAGCGGGCGGGTTGTTGTCGCCATCGGTGTAGGTCACCTGATACACGAAGGTCGTTTCGCCGTTGGCGGAACCCTGCGCGCGGCCATCGGTCGGGGTCACGCTGTTCGCGGACATCGACGGGGCCGTATTGATTGCAGGGCCGCTCAGGGTCGCGGTTCCGGCAGGCAGCCGCACGCTTTCCTTGGCCGTATCGGGCCGGTTGTCGGCAGCCGTGAAGTAGAACGAATAGGTGCCGAATTCCAGCGGCGATGTGGAGGGAGTGGAGGCGTTACTGGTGGTGAAGCGGTACACCTTCCCGTCTGTGGTGCTGGTGTCCGCAGCGTCCACCGGCTGCATGTCGAAAGCGCCCACTTCGGTCGCGCCGTCGGGCTTGATAAGGTGAACCTGGATGCTGCCCGGCAGGTCGCCGTCCGCGTCCATAAAGGTCACGTCGAACGAATATGCCTGGTTGGGCGAACCCTTGGTCGGGTCTACCTTCCCGTCCGAAAGCGCGGGCGCATTGTTGACCACCGGCCCGGTGAAGGCTGCGGTCGTCGGGAAGCGGCTGGTATCGATGCCGTCCGAAGCCTCGAAGAAGTATTCGTACTTCGCACCGGCCTTCGCCAGCTTGGTATCGTATTTGAAGATCGCCCCATCGGTGTAGGTAGTGTCAGTTGCATCTACCGGCGTCATATCGAAGGGCGATCCCGTCACTTCCGCCCCGTCCTCCAGAATGTGAACTTTGACGGAGGAAGGCGCGTTGTTGTCGCTGTCGGTGTAGCTGACCTGGTAGGTGAAGGTCGTCTCTCCGTTGGCGGAGCCGGTCGCCCTTCCCTCTGCCGGGGTCACGCTGTTGTTCGCCATGGTCGGCGGGTTGTTGACGGTCGGGTATTTGATCTCTTCCGATTTGACGGTCTGAGTGAACCCGCCGCCGGAGGAAACGGCCTCGATGTGGAAGCTGTGAGCGCCTGCCGGAAGGTTCGGGATGGTGAACTCATAGGCCACCCCGTCCGTATACAGCGTGTCCGTAGCGTCTGTCTTACTCATCACATGCGATTTGGCCGGATCCGCCTGGTTGGGGTCATCGATCCAGACCTTCGGATAGTTCGCATCCGGAGCGTCATTGTCCGCGTCGGTGTAGGTGACAGTATATTTGAAGGAAGTCGTCCCCGTTCCGGTGTGCGGCTGCACGTCAGCGAGGGTCAGGGTCGGCGGGTCGTTGACCTTCGGGTTGGTGATCTCGCCGGAGGTCGGGAACCTTGCCGAATCGAACCCGTCGTTGGCCTCGAAGTGGTAGGTGTGCGCCCCGCTCGCCAGTTGGGACTTGTAGGCAAACACCATCCCATCGGAGAACACCAGGTCCGCCGGGTCTTCCTTCACCATGTCGTGCGCTGTGCCGTCGATCACGACCTGCATCAGGGCGGGGGCCATGGCTTGCGGGTCGTTGTTATCGGCATCGGTGTACTTGATGCGCCAGGTGAATTCCGTGGCGGAGCTGCCGGTCACCTTCGTATGAGTGGTGTCGGTGCTGTCGAACACGGTCTTGTCCGTAGCGGCATCGTTGGAGTCGGCGTTGGTCAGGGTCGGGGCTGTATTCGGGTTGACTTTCGGCCCGTTCTGGTCGGCGGTTGTCACCGTTCCGTTGGTGAATCCGTCGCTTGCCAGGAAGTGGAAGACATGATCCCCCTGCGCCAGACGGGTCTGGTACTTGTAAAGCACCCCGTCGGTGTAGATGTTGTCATTGGGATTCGCCTTCGACATATCCTGAGGCGTATTGTCGATAAAGACCCTGATCTCCACCGGCGGATTATTATCCGCGTCGGTGTAGGTCACGTTATAGGTGAACAGGGTTGCCGGGGTCCCCGTATCCGGGGTGACCGTCCCGCCCGTCAGTTCGGGCGTGGTGTTGAAGGTCACCAGCGGGCCGGAGAAGTAGTTGTTGTCACCGGCAGGCAGCCTTATGGTTTCGCCGTTGAACGTGTTCTGTTCATTGCCCCAGTTATCGACAAAGGCAAAGGCGTACCGGCGGTTGCCCGGAGCTGGCTGCACATCGATCCCGGTGACGAACCTGTAAACGACCCCTCCCCGGAAATCGGTGGCGCCGGCGTTTTCCTTCTCCATACTCACCACACGGTGAGCCGGGATCAACACCTGGTCGTTCACCTGAACTCCGGCAGCGGTAAGGTCGCCTCCGGTTATGGTGATGGTGTTGTCTCCGCTGGCGTTTTTCGTGTTCGCCGCGATGGTAAACGCCTGGTTTTCTGCAGCACCGCTCTTGAACCGGATCTGGCTGCCTGTCAGGTCATCGCCGTTCGGGCTGAATCCTGCCACCTGTCCGAGATTCACTCCGGAGAAGGTGATGGTGTCCGCCGTCACCGCCGATACGACCGCTGTGGTCAGCACCTGATCTATAAAGAGGTTCGCCGCTATGGGAGCGTCGTTATCCTGATCCTTATAGGTGACCTTATAGGTGTACTGGGTCTCCTGAATTCCGCTGCTGGGCGTTACGGACGGATCGCTCAACTCCGGTTTGTTATTGACCTTGACGGAGTTTGTCCAGTTGTTTGCGTTCAGGAGATTGAGCGAGGTGCCGGGAGAGCCGCCATCCCCGCCGATGCCAGGCCACTCGGTTGTCCGGGTTCCATCATTGGTATCGAACCAGAAGCGATATTCGCCCTCGGTCAGGGTTCTCTGGTGGAAATAGAGTTTTCCGTTCACATCGCTGTAGCTGGTATCAGAAGGGTCTTCCTCTACCATCGTGAACGGAGAACCCGATATTTCCCCGAGAGGCTGCCCCGTCTGGGAAGCGATACGGCTGATGTGCAACCTCACCCGGAGAGGCGCCTGGTTCTTGGACTGCCGGTAGGTTATGCGCCACCGGAAAGTGGCGGCGGTTGTCCCTCGCCACACTTCCAGAGGGGCGAATCCAGAACGGCCATCCTCCAACTCGACTTTCAGAGGAGCAGGAGCATCGACCCAAGGATAGCCGCCTATCTGGATAACCTCGGCTTTCAATACAGGGTCGATATCCGGGACACGGAACGGCGGGGCAAAACCCGGGCCGCCCGCATTGCCGGGATCCCAGGTTTGTCGCTGTGGCTTATTCGGAGCGTTCGGGCTGATGATATCATCCGAAGCCAGGTAGTTGAAGACGACCTTGTTGATCCCTGGCTCGAACGCCACGAAGTTGTTATCGAACATCCGTCCCGGATTGATCCGGAACGGATCGATAGCCGTAGGCGAGCCGTACCAGGACACGGAAGTATCGTTCGGCTGCACCACATATTTATAAGTGACGCCGTTTCGGTAATCGCTTTCCGTGGGACTGGCCGGGGAAAACTGCGTGTCTATCGCCATATAGTGGTACTGCTTGCCCAGCCCGTCACCCGTATCCATCTCAAGGAGGACACCGGTAATGGACGACGAGGCGGGTCTGGGGTCCCGAAATCGCCATGCATCCGCCTCCGGATCCTGCATGTTGATCGGGGCACCACCCTCCGCCCTGAAGATGCGAGGCGACAGGCCCTCCGGATGCTGGTAGCGCACCCGGAAAGTGTAGGTGGAGGAGCCTGTCCCCGCATCATCGGCCAGAGGATCGGCAGGCTCAACGGTCAGACCGCTGCGCTTGCTGATATCGGTGTATCCCTGGTCAATCTGATTATTCTTATCAACCGGATACATCCTGAGGCGATGATCGAAGATATGCGTCCCGGCAACAACAGGGCCGGTCTGCGTGGCGGAAGTGCCCACATTGTTGGGTGGGGCTTCTGATGTTTCAGCATATACCCGCCAGGCGTGAGTCCTCCGTGCTCCATCCGGTTCCGCAGATAAAGGGGTGAGTCCCTGCGCCTGCGCCCCGTTGATATAGACGAACCAATTGTCGCTGCCAAAACCCGAGGTATCTTTGGTCATATTCGCGACAGTTGCGCCGTCTATCTGGAGCTGAACCAGTGTCACGGTCTGCCCCTGGGGTGCGGTCACCACCATATCAAACCGGTACGTGGAGAATTCAGTGCCGACACTGCTCGCTGGCTCGCTAGGTCTGGTGGGCGTCTCGCCGACGGTGACGCTTGCGGCACCGAACGTCGGTGCAGACGCCGCCGGTCCTACCATAAAACCGAGTAGGGCCAGCGCCATAACGAGTACGGCCAACACCTTCCAAGAATGATTCATTCCCAATTCCCCTCTTTCTACCCTAAAATGCTGAGGAGCTTTGATATCCGGGACGCTTCAAAGAGTCCCTTCAAGCTGATAAATATAGAAACGCCCATAATACCGCCCCTCCTCGGTCCTCCGGCTCCTTCGGGAGACCGTAAAGCAGGCGGTTTTCTTTGCTTCGCCTTCCACAGCGCAAGAAGCGCAGCGTTGAATTACTTACGACATTCCGCTATGCCAGGCAAAACATTCTGCCGCAAAGTTCGTTCGAGCGCAGCGATCTTTCCTGCATCTCTGGCTCCAACAGGGTTGCTGGGCTGCATAAAAGTTTTCAAAAGGCCCATTCCCTCCTGCCTATGTCCCGGCTCCAACAGGATGCAGGCAGGAGGGGACAGGCCACAGATGCAGCTACGGAGCCGTCACCGGCTGCACGGCCTTGACTACCTGGCCTTCGTCATCGAAGGCCGTGATCTGGACGAGATAGCTACCTCCAGGAACCTGCCGTCCCTGGTTGTCGCGCCAGTCCCAAGAAAGACTGTTCGACCCCATACTGGCGGCCCGGCCTGCAACAACCCTTTTGACCGGCTTTCCGGTGAGGCTCAGCACCTCTACGTTAGTCGTAGCCTCACGGGTGAGGTTGAAGGCGATATTAGCCGCGCCGGAACGGTTCCTGGGCGCGTTCACCATAACGCCAGAGATCATCAGTGCGCTGGCACCGGACGGCTCCACCTCCACCCGGAAGCGGCGCACCCCGCCCTGCCCGGAATTGTATCGATAGACAGGGGAGGTACGCATATACTGCTTTTTGCCGGTATCCACATCCACCCACCGGAAGGCCAAGCCTTTCGGCAGCCGGGCGATGTTCGGCCAGGAAATCGAGATTTCCTTATCTTTCTGGTCGGTCTCCACTTCGACGTTCCAGGCCAATAGTCCTTTTCCAGCAGAGCGAATATCCTGAGAATAGAGGCCGCTGTCCTTGCCCCAATCGCGATGCGGGAACCGGAGGTCCACATAGTCCGCTATCATAGGCGGTTTTTCGACATCCAGGTCGTCATATCCTGCCGAAGCGGCGCGGGACATGCCCAGATAGTTGTTCAGGTCCGCCGCTCTGCCGCCGCGCACGCTCAGTTGAAGCTGCCAGTTCTCCGCCGTCGGCTTGACGGCTCGCGTGGCTGCGGAGGACAGGGAAGCCGCGCTCGCATTGATGCCCGCCCCGATGGTATCCACCGGCGGGATGATCAATTCGACCGGGACCAGGGCCTTCATCCAGTAGCCCACCCAGGGCCGAAGCTCGAAGTCCAGGCTGGAGGTGGAGGCATAGCTCCGGGTGTTAATATCATACCAGAAGAGCGTGCCGCGGATCCAGCCGCGCCGGATCGCTTCCTGCAAGGACTGGTCGCCGAGTTCGGGCTTATACAGCACCCGGACGCGCCCCCAGGGGATGCCGTAGATATATGGGTTGCCGATCTGGTTCCATCCCACTTCGATGGGGATGCGGAAGTTCCCGCTCAGGCTTTCCGGCAGGGGCGTCGGCGTCGAGCCTGCGCCGGGCAGCAGAGCGCCTTCATCGGCCCGCAGGAGCCAGTAGCCCTCTCCGGGCCGGGTCGTTGTCACGCGCTCGTAGCGGATCTTAGCCGGGTTCCAGTGGTAGACGACTCCCTGCTCTTCCGCGATCTCATAGTTCTGGAAGGGAACGGAGATCATCTGCCACCCTTCCTTGACATCGGTTTCGGGCAGGGCCGGAACATTGATGCTGGTGGTGATCTGCTTCGATTGGGTCGGCTCCACGCTGGCCTTGAGCGTATAGGGGATGATACCCGCCGGTTTGCCGGAGGCGATCACCTGCCAGCTCGCCTGCCCTTCCCCTCGCGGTCCGATAACGGCGATGGTCTTCTGGGCCGATTCGCCCGGAGCCAGAGACAGGCCCGGCTGGAGGAACAGGAAAAGGCCCACATTCCTCAATTCGAGCTGCGGGTTGAGGTTATAGACATAGCCGGTGACGGTGAAGGGCTTGCCCACCGCCGGGATGCCTCCTCCCGCCTGGCCGCCCGGAGCGACATACTGCACCGAACGAGGCCCCTCCACCGACAGCACGTAACCCGCGATATTATCCGGGTCAGGGAAGAAGAAATCGGACACCGCATCGGCGGATCCCAGGTAGGTGACGATAGTGCGCTTCTCTAGCGGCTGAAGGGTGCGCGGGTCCCAGTAAGTCAGGGCCGTATGATCGGACATCACCCGGTCGGGGGTGATGGTATAGTCCCAGACCGAAGAAGAGGTTCCGGGGTTCAGGTTGTTCGGGAAACCGCCCCAGTCCCCGACAATGAGCCTGTCGGGTCGGGTCGCGTCCCCGCCGAACAGGGTGTGCCGGAAAGTGACCTTCGGATTCGTGCGCGAATCGAAGGCTTCATAGAGGGGCGGCGTCTCGCTGCCGGAGAAGAGCCGTTCGCGCATGAGAGATCCCAGGCCCGGAGCGAATGTATTTTCATTGACGCCGTTGATGCCGGTCGCATGGTCGGTAAACATCCGGACGCCGATCTGATGGGCAACGCTGTCGCGGTTCTCGATGATCCACATCAGCTTGGCGGTGTCGCGCACCAGGATCATGCGGAAATCGACCACAATGCCGGTCGCGATCTGGCGGCTGCTAGAAGTGCCGCCGCCACCACCCGTGCCACCGCCACCACCCGTGCCACCGCCACCACCCGTGCCACCGCCACCACCCGTACCACCGCCACCACCCGTACCACCGCCACCACCCGTGTCGGTCGGCTGGAAATTCCAGAGGGCGCGGATCGTTTTGGTGCTTTCCGTCAGGTAGGGAGTCAGCAGCCAGGTTCCGTCCTCTCCGAAGATGAAATCCTCAGTGCCGGCATGGAAGGTGATGAAACACGACGGCCCGGAGGACGGAAAGTTGAAGCCCCCGGTGTGCCAGGTTAACTCGCCCAGGCTGGTAGCCGGAACGTTTTTAAGATCCCGGAAAGCCAGCCGTCCGGGGACAGGCATATTGGCTACGGTTCCTGCGATCCCGACCGTTCCCTCGATGTACTCGTTCGCCACGCGCATGCCGTAGTTACTGGCGTCTCCGATCCGCTGCGCCGCCACCGGCGCAAGGATCGCTGCCGCCAGCAAAACGACCAGACACGCGACCATCAGGCTTTTCACGATAGTTGTCGCCTTCTTTCTCATAAACTTGTAGCCTCCCCGGAGTTCTTTATAATCCAAGGATAAATCCTTCCTTATTGGACGGGCCGCTGTAATGACTTGCAGTGGGGCGGATTGCCCGCCCCACTTTTTCAGGCCCTTCTACGCGCCGAAAGGCTTCGTGCGGCTCCTTCCGGCCCGGTTCTGCGTTAGCGAATGGTCGCAGGCTGGACGGCCCGGACAACCTGCCCGTCGGGGCCGACCGCCGTCACTTGCATCAGATAGGAGCCGCCGGGCACATTGCGTCCCCGGGCGTCCCGGTTGTCCCAGACGGCGGAACGCATCCCTGCGGACTGCGCCCCGCTCGCCAGCTTGCGGACGACCTTGCCGGTCAATGTTATCACCTCGACTCCGACCGTGGCGTCGCCGGAGAGGGAGTAGGAGAGAACCGTTCCCTGTCCTCTGGCCGGGGCCGCGTTCAGGCCGGTGATCATCAGGCTCTCGGAGGCGCTCAGGCGGGCCACCAGCCGGAACTTGCGGGAGGCCGGGCGGGCCCCTGAGTTGTAGGTGTAAGCCGCCTGGGTCCCCATGAAGACCTTGCGCCCGGTATCCACATCCTCCAGGGTGAAGCGGTACTTGCCCGGTATACGGGAGATGTTCGGCCAGGAGATGACCACATCGGCGTTTGGCTGGTCTGTCGCCACCTGGAAGTTCCAGATTTTGCTTCCATTCAGAGGGCTGCGGATATCTTCCATATAGGCCCCCGCCGCACGGCCCCAATCGCTGTGAACGAAGTCCAGGGAGACGTAAGGGGCCATCATGGGCGGTTTCCGCATATCGCTGATATCCGGCCCGTCCGCCGCGCGGCTGCTGACGCCCGCGAAGTTGTTGACATCGCTGGCCGCCCCCGCCCGGACGGAAAGCTGGACTTTCCAGGAATCGCTCTTCATATTCACCGCCCGCGAAGCAGTTCCTTCCGAGCGGACAGCGCCGGTGGAGGCGACGGGCGGAACCACCAGGGTGCAGGGAACCAGCGCATGAACCCAGTGGGCTTCCCAGGGCATGAGCTGGCCTTCCGGCGTATTGTAGCCCAGATAGCTGCTGTTGACCAGACGGTAGAGGGTGCGGGTCAGCCAGCCGGCGGAAACGGCGTTCGTCAGGGTCAAGCTCTGGCCCTGGTACTCCACCTGGACATTGCTCCAGTCCACAGGGAAGGTGAAGGGGTTGCCGATGAGGTTCCAGCCTGATTGCAGCGGCAGGTCGTACGCCTGGTCTTCAATCGGTTTGCCGTCCACCAGGATCGGGATCTCCACCCCGGTCTTCAGATCGAGCCAATAGCCCAGCCCGGCAGGCACGGTCAGCGACACTTCGCTTCCCGCCGGTATCGTCTGGCCGTGGATGCGGGCCGTGGTGAGCGGGTCCGCCGGGTTCCGCTTCGGAGTGAAGCTGGCAGGCGATGTCGGGTCGCTGGCCCCGGGGACATACTTGGCGTACTGGCCCAGAGCCGCTTCGTCAGGGTCGGCGATGAAGCGGTAAAGCTTGAAAAGCGTCGTTCCCAGCAGGTCTTCCGGCCTGACCATTTTCTCAGCCAGGCCATAAGGAACGGAAAACATCGTTCGGCCCGATGGCTGGAGATGAGGGGTCAGGAAAAAATCGCGCCGGATACGCTTGAGCTTATCCCCCTTCTTGGCCTCGATGATGACAAAATGCCTGCCCACCGTCTCCGCTGGCGCAGTATAGGTCAATATTTTGGTATCGGTATTATAATTGTACTGGCCCGGATCGACCGGCCTGGCGTTCGGGTCCGCGGAAGGATCCGCGTTGAAATAGAGCTTCAGTGTGCCTTCATCGAAGTTATCGACCCTGGCCCGGATATCCGGGCGGATGTGGCCGAGCTGGGCGTTCTGCGCCGGCTTCTCGATGACGATCAGAGCGCCGATCTCGGAAAGCGCCTTGTAAACATTGATCAGGCCGAAGCCGGTGTCGTTGTCCTTGCCGGGAGCTCCGATATCGGTAGCCGTGGTTTCGAGCAGCCCCCGCACCTCGCCTGGAGCGGCCCCTTCAGAGAGCAGAAGCGCTGCTACCCCGGCCACATGGGGTGATGCCATCGAAGTTCCCGTGAGGGCTGCATAAGTATCGGTCTTGGTGATGGTGTCCCAGTATGTGCTGAGAATCTCGGTCGCGGAGTTGTTCCCATTCAGGCCCGATCCGCCCGGCGCGGTCACGCTGACTTCAGATCCTGCACAGGAATAAAAAGCGACCAGGTTATCCGGGCCGGAGGCAGCTACGGCGATAACCCCCTTGAGGGCTGCCGGGAAATTTACCGGGGCGAGGGTTGGCCTGTTGGAATCGTTGCCGGCGGCAGCCACAACGAGGATATTGGCTTTCAGCGCATCCTCGAACGCCTGAGACTCCAGGGGGTTTTCCACAGGTCCACCAAAGCTACAGTTGAAGACATTCGCCTTTTGAGAAATTGCCCACTTGATTCCTTCTATTATAGCGGACACCGGGATGCCGCTTGCGCCGCCGACTTTGACCGGCAGGATTTTAACGTTTTCCCAGGTGACACCGGCCACTCCCAGCCCGTTGTCGGTGACGGCCCCGATGGTTCCGGCCACATGCGTTCCATGCCCGACATCATCGGCAAAATTGCCGGAACCGTCCATGCCGTTGAAGCCGGGAAGGAGGCGGGAAGCCAGGTCCGGGTGGGTAGGGCTGACACCGGAATCCAATACGGCCACAATGATATCTTTCTTACCCTTTTGGATATCCCAGGCTCTGGTCATATTGATGGCCTTCAAGCCCCACATCTCATTGAAGCGGGCATCGTTGGGCGTTGCCGTCAGATAGCGGTAGTGGTTCGGCCCCGCATAGGCAATGCCCGGTTCGCGCCGGAGATCCTCCAGGACATCGGGCACCGGGCGGCCATCTTTGATTTTCAAAAGGTATGTGTTCTCAAGGCTGAGGGGAGACGCCACTTCCAGGTTCAGCCCCAGACACAAATTGAACAGCCGATTCTGATCGACTGTCGGGGAAACCTGCACCAGCACTTCGCCGGGCGCGTAGAGGGGCTTATCGATAGCGGTCGGAACCGTCACCTGCGCGGTCGGAACCGTCACCTGCGCCCGTCCGGGAGCGGCCAGTGCCCCGGAAATAGCGATCACAGCCGTCAGAACGATCAGCGTGATGAACAGCCATCGGATCCTCATTCGTGTTCGACCTCTTTCACTTCAATTTGAGCATAATGACAGGCGGATCGATGGTTTTCGCCATCGATCCCCCTGTCCTATATTCTCGAAGGCTCGCCCGGTTACGGCGTGGGGGGCGGCAGTTCCTGACCCTGGAACGACTGGACACGGCTCAGCACCCAGCTCGCGCCGCCGGTGATGTTCGGGACCGGAGGCTCGGCAATCGGCTTGACGGTATCGAGATGGTTGCGGGCACCTACGCGCCAGTAGATGATCTGGTTGCCGAACCGCTGCGCCAGATTCAGCGAGGCCGGGAAGGTATAGCGGATCGGCGTCCCTTCCACCTGCTGGGTGCTGGGGATGATCGCGCTGGCGACCACGTTCTGCTTGAAGTCCGGATCGGTGGACAGGAAGACCTGATATTGAGTGGCCCCATTCACCGTAGTCCACTCCACCGTCAGCGGGTTCAGCGAAACGGACTCGCTGCCCTGGTCCGGGAAGTTGGGCGGGGAAACAATGGCCGGCGGGCTGACCGGAGTGACTCTGCCTGTCAGCGGCTGGCGAGGCGTCTCGAAATAAAGAGTATCGGTCGTGCCGCTGCCGCCGCCCCCGCCGGTCCCTCCGTCGCTGCTGAGTTCCTGCTTCTGGTAGACGAAAGTGACCTCATAGGTATAGGTGGTCCCCGGCACGACGCCCGGGACGAGAGGGTCGGTGATATTGACCACGTTTAGATCGGACGATCCGCCGGTAGGATCCGTATTTTCCGGAAGAATCTGGGCGAAGGTGACGGCCCTGGGTGCGGTGGTATCGATGAACTCGCGGGATCCGCGCACTACGCCGACCGGCACTTCATGGCCGTTATCGTCACGGGGGCGGTCGGAGCGCCAAATATGGTATTCGATCAGGCTTTCTCTGCCGACAAGCGCCGGCGGTTTCCATGAGACGACCACAACCGGAGCCCCATTGCGGGTTGTCGGGATCGCGGTGACGTTTTTGGCCGTTTCGCCGCCTTCCGGTGTATTCGCCCCGCCGCCGCTGGTGTTGGCGATTTTGGTGACGCCGATCACAAGGAGGGCTGCAAGCAAGAGTTTACCGACATTCCAGCCGCTCTTGCCCCTGGGCCGGGACGATTCCGTCCTGGCCTTGCCGACAGCAGTTTTGCCGGTGACGACCGGCAGGCGGAAGATGGCGCGGGCCTTATCCTGGGTGGCGATGCCGCGGTTGTTCTCCAGAATGGTGGCCGTCGAGTCGGTGGGGGTGACAACCGTGACTCGCACTCGACCGACCTTTTCGCCGTTTCTGAGGATCAGCATTTCCATCCCGTTGGCGATGCCGGAAGTGGCTCCCCGGTTCAACAGGACTTCATTGGTTCCCTGGAGCATCAGGACGGTGGCTTCCGGAAGCAGGTAGTCGGTCATGCTCTTGATCGCGCTGGTGGCGGCATCGCTCAGCGCCTGATCCATCAGGAGTTCGGGGTCGCCGGTATAGTCCACCTTCGAGCCGCTGTCCCCGGCAGAAGTCGCGCCGTTGACCGCCTCGCCGGAGGCCGCATCGATCATCTGCACCGTGATGGTGGCTTCGGCAGGCTTGTTCCGCTCCGCAGGCTTGGCGGCAATGACCTCACCGATGATGAATGAGGAGACGCCCAGGTTGGTCCCGAGCCTGCTCATGGAGTTCCTGTCCAGAGGCAGGCTGTAGCCGAGGTTGGTCATCTCGCGCTGC
The DNA here is from genome assembly GCA_020846535.1 of Armatimonadota bacterium. Taxonomy (GTDB): domain Bacteria; phylum Armatimonadota; class JADLDR01; order JADLDR01; family JADLDR01; genus JADLDR01. Next base: position 13,915 of record JADLDR010000029.1, read on the forward strand.
ACCTGGTCGCGAGGCGTCACATCGAACTTCTCGGAGGCGGTCATGACATTGACCACCGCATCGGCTGCCTTGCGGCCCAACAGCGCGCCGCCCACGCCGGTTTTGTTGGCGAAATCGAGGACGGCCACGGAAATGACCTGCTGGCTGGTGGTGCGGGCCACCGGGGCAGCGGACCCGATCTGCGCCCATGCCGGCGAAAGGGACAGCAAAGACGGCAGCATGAGCGCCAATGTCAGCAGGTACCCCAGGAATCTGGAAAACCCATGTTTCCGGATCTTATTCACAGTTGTCTTCCTCCCCTACAGTTCTTGAATAGTGCGGTTGCTACACCCTTTGCCGGCAAAGAACCTCCGGCAAGGTATTCCAAACCTGATCCCGCCTCGCGGCGGGATCAGGCGCTTTCCCTGGTTTTATCGCGGCACAGGCAGCATGTTGACCGCCTTGACCGTCTCACCGGTCGGGCCGATGGCCCTTACCTCGAAGAGATAACTCCCGGCGGGAACGGCCCGCCCTTGCTGATCTTTGCCGTCCCAGACGACCTGGTTGCCGCCTGCGCGGCCCGAAGGCCGGGCGACGGAGCGCAGCTTTTTGCCGGTCAGGGTGTAGACGCTGACCTCCACGCTGGCCTCCTGGGACAGAGAGAAGGAGATGGTGCTGCCGGTCCCCGCCCTGAGAGGCGTGGCCGCCACGCCGGTGATCATCAGCGTCCCGCTCCGGGCGTCGCTGGATTCGATGCGGAAGCGGCGGGAGGCCGCCCCCTGCGCCATCCGGAAGGTGTACCCGGAGGTCGTCCGCATCGTCTGCTGCCGGTTGGCGTCCACATCGATCAGGGTCAGGCGCACGTTCTTCGGAACGCGCTGCATGTCGGGCCAACTGATGGTGACCGGCTGCCCGGCGGAAGCGTTCTCCACCGTGAACTCCCACACCTGGGTTTTGCTGCCTGCGGAGCGGACATCGCCGGCATAGCCGCCGGGAGCCGCCTGCCAATCGGTATGCGGGAAGGACAGGTTGAGAGCGTTCATCTCGGGAAGCACCGGCGGCTTCTCGGCGTCGTGGGCGGCGTCGAAGCCGTCGGCGGCTCCGGGCGACACGCCAATGTAGTTGCTGCCGTCCACCGCCTCGCCGCTGGAGGCCACGATCTTAACCTTCCAGTTCCCGCTCGTGTTGGCGCTGCGGCTCTGGGCGGCGGCAGGGGCGGCGCTGGTGGTCGTGTTCGGGATCACCAGGGTGGCGTTCTTGAAAGCTCGCACCCAGTAACCCTGCCACGGCTGCATCGTGAAGGCCATCTCGTATTGCCCGGCGATGAACCGCCAGAGGATATTGGAGACGATATTCTTCGCCGCCGCCTCCTGGAGGCTGTATTCGCCGGTCTCGTCCCGCACCCGAACCCCCGTCCAGTTCACCGCGAAGGTGAAGGGATCGCCGATCATGTTCCAGCCCGTCCTGATTTCGAGCAGATAGGGCTTGGTGGTGTCGGCGGGCGTCCCCTGCACGGTCAGCGACAGCCGCTTCTCCGCATCCTCGGCCTTCATGAAATAGCCGCGGCCCAGGTGGAAGGTATCGGCGGGGGCGTTCGGATACATCACGTACCGGTCGCCGTTCCAGGTCGCCAGGCGGAAGGGGATATTGAAGAGATCTCCGGCCTTGGTGCTGCCGTACTCATAGGGCGCGGACACCAGGGCCATCCCCCGCGGGAAGGTGAAGAGCGGCTCCAGCGGGAAGTCGGCATTTTTCGTCTCCTCGCCGAGTTTGACCGCCACGTTGCTGACCGGGTTCGATTTGTAACCCGACTTGGTAGCCCGCACGGTATAGGTTCCGATGGGAAGCTCGATCTTGTAGTTGTATTCGTAAGTCCCGACCTTCTGTGCCGGGCCGGTAGTCGCGGTCGCCACCACGGTATCGCCTTTCAGCACTTCGATGGTGACGCCGGAGACCGCCGTGTTGTCGCTCTTATTGTAGGCCCGCCCGGAGATGGTGGCCGGGGCCGAGAGGGTGATGTTGACATCCTTGGTCTCTTTGCCCGGCTCCACCACGACTCCCGTTTTGGATTCGGCGGAGAACTTGCTGCCGATCACCGACACGGTGTAGGTTCCCGCAGGCAGGGTCGTTTTGAAGTCATAGGTTCCGTTGTTGGCGAGAGGGGGGA
>JADLDR010000030.1 GCA_020846535.1 Armatimonadota bacterium
ATGGTTAGAGACTCCTAAATCGAGCTTCTGGTTCCCAAAAAATGAAGAGGGAATGAGCCGTCCGGCTCATTCCCTCTTTGCATGTGCTGAATTGTCGGTGGCATCAATAGCTTTGTTTCGCCAGAGCGAAGGCCCCGATCAGGCACAGAATGGCGATACAAATTGCCAGAACGGAGAACATGGGCGTCTGCCTCCCTTCCCGCGAGCGGATCGCAGGGCTATTTTGGGCTCCTGGTAGCCGGAGCAACAATTTATCTATTATAATGATAGGCTGGCGAACACCCTTTCTTGCCTGTCAAAATTACGGGTTTTTCGGAAATAGGCGGCAGATCGCCCGGTTGTCACTCTGGACTCTGGGCAGGGAAAGGATGTATAATCTATAGGACTCGAACGATGCTGGGGGTGCGGGCATGGATATTCTGAGCAATTTGAATGACGAACAGCAGGAGGCGGTGATCCATCCGGGCGGCCCGCTCCTGATCTTTGCCGGGGCGGGCTCGGGCAAAACGAGGGTGCTGACCCACCGGGTCGCCTATCTCATCCGGGAACTGGGCGTGCCGCCGCGAAACATTCTGTGCGTCACCTTCACTAACAAGGCTGCCGGGGAGATGCGGGAGCGGATCAACGGCCTCATCGGGCGGCTCTCCTTCGAGATGTGGGTGGGAACCTTTCACGCCACCTGCGCCCGGATGCTCCGGGAACACGGGGACAAGATCGGCCTGGACCGGAATTTCGTGGTCTTCGACACCGGCGACCAGAACACCCTGGTTAAAGAATGCCTGACCCAGATGGACCTGGATGACAAACAGTTCCCGCCCCGCCAGATACTCGATCTGATCGGCAAGGCCAAAGAGGAGATGATCAGCCCCCGCGACTTCCTCCAGTATTATTCCGGCCATTTCGAGGAGATCGCCGCCCGCGTTTACCGGCTCTACCAGGAAAAGCTGCACCAGAGCCGCGCTCTCGATTTCGACGACCTCATCTATTTCGGCGTCCGGCTGCTGGAGGAACGGGCGGACGTTCTGGAGCATTACCAGGACAAGTTCCGGCACATCCTGGTGGACGAGTACCAGGACATCAATATGTGCCAGTACAAGCTGGTCAAGAATCTGGCCGCTCAGTACCGCAACCTCTGCGTGGTCGGGGATGATGATCAATCCATCTACGGCTGGCGCGGGGCCGATGTGAAGCTCATCCTGGCCTTCGAGCAAGATTACCCGGATGCAAAGGTGGTCAAGCTGGAGCAGAATTACCGCTCCACCCAGCGCATTCTCGATGCGGCCTTCCATGTGGTCAGGAACAACCGCTTCCGCAAGGACAAACAGCTCTGGACCCAGAACGCGGAAGGAGAGCATCTCATTTTGTTCGAAGCGGGGAACGAGCAGGAGGAGGCTGCCTTCGTGGCCGGGGCCATCCGCAAGAAGATGCTGGAGGAGAAGCGCAGCCTCAAGGAATTCGCCATCCTCTACCGCACCAACGCCCAGAGCCGCGTCTTCGAAGAGGTTTTCATCAACCACCAACTGCCCTACAAGATCGTAGGGGGCCTCCGGTTCTACGAGCGCAAGGAGGTCAAGGATATCATCGCCTACCTGCGCCTCCTGCACAACCCCCACGACGGCCTGAGCCTCCGGCGGGTGATCAACGTGCCGGCTCGCGGCATCGGAACGGCCAGCGTCGATAAGGTGGCGGCTTACGCCTCCCTCAAGGATATCTCTCTTTATGAGGCAGTGCTACAAATCGAGCAGATTGCGGAGATCCAGGGGAAGTCACGCAAAGCCATCAAGGAATTTGCAGATATGATCGAACTGCTGCGCCGCTACAAGGATCAGCTCAGCGTCCCGCAGCTTCTCGCCGAGGTGATCGACCGGACGGGCTATATCCGCCAGTTGAAAGAGGAGCGCAGCATTGAGGCCCAGACCCGCATCGAAAATATCCAGGAGTTCGTCACTGCAGCCAAGGAGTTCGATACCAACGATCCTGACAAGACCCTCCGGGCCTTTCTGGAGCAGGTGGCCTTGATGAGCGATGTGGACAGCTACGACACAGGCAGCGAGGCGGTCGTCCTGATGACCCTGCACAGCGCCAAGGGCCTGGAGTTTCCCGTGGTCTTCATGGTAGGGATGGAAGAAGGCATCTTCCCGCACAGCCGTTCCCTCTGGGACGACCGGCAGCTTGAGGAAGAGCGCCGCCTCTGCTATGTGGGGATCACCCGGGCCAGGGAGCAGCTTTACCTGACATACGCCTGGAGGCGCACCCTCTGGGGGGCCACCCAGACCAACCGCATCTCCCGCTTCTTACAGGAGGTTCCCAACGAACTTTTCGCCAAAAACGCCCCGAAGTCCCAGGTGCAGAAAAAGCTCTGGGACGAACCGGCCCCGGCGCAATCCGCGCCCACCCGCACCGCTTCGGAGCGCCACAAAGAAATCCTCCGCTCCGTCTTCCCCGAAGACGAGCAGGAAGGCGTTGTCCTCAAGCCTGGAGATAAGGTGCGCCACAGCAAATTCGGGGAAGGGCTTGTTCTGAACGCCACCGGCAGCGGTTCCGAGGCCCAGGTTTCCGTCCACTTCCCAGATTACGGGGTCAAAAAGCTCATGCTCGCCTGGGCGAAGCTGGAGAAGGTGTGAGGGCAGGCGTTTTCATGACGCCGGTTGCCCGTCGATGCCGTCTGCGAGGAGCGCAGCGACGCGGCCATCTCCGAACTCACATAGGCACGAAGCTCTCTCGGTATTTGAAAGACTGGAGATTGCTTCGTCGCTGCGCTCCTCGCAATGACATTATGGCGACGGCAGCCTTCCTGGAGGATATTTTAAGGGAACTGCGAATTAACCTTTGGTGATCACTTTATAACCGGAGGTTTTCCCTTGAGCGACCTGCCTACCTATATCTGCAAGCGCGCTGCCGGGCCTATCGTGGTGGACGGCAATCTCGATGAGGCGGCCTGGGAGTCCGCGGAGCCGATGTCGCCGTTTATCATCTCCGACGGGAGCGGCCCATCGGCCCGTCCCACCGAAGCGCGGGCCTGCTGGACGGATACCCATCTCTATCTGGCTTTCCGGGCTTTCGACCGGGATATCTGGGGCACGATGACCGGGCATGACGACCCCATCTACAATGAGGAGGTCGTAGAAGCCTTCCTCGATCCCGACGGCGACCTGACGCGCTACTTTGAGCTGGAGATTAGCCCGCGCAACGTCACCTTCGACGCCCTGATCCACAATCCCACAGGGCAGAGAGCCAATCTTGAGGTCGATCTGGGCTGGGAACTGGAAGGATGGGAGACTGCCGTTTTTGTGGACGGCACTCTGAACGACCGCACCGACACCGACCGGCTCTGGACAGTGGAGATGGCGATTCCCTTCGCCTCGCTCGCCCCGGAGTGCCGGGCGGCTCCGAAGCCGGGCGATGCCTGGCGTGCCAACTTCTATCGCATCGATCTGACCCCGACTCCGGAGTTCAGTGGCTGGTCTCCGACCCTGGTGACGCCTGCCAATTACCATGTGCCGACAAGATTCGGTAAATTAGTGTTCGCGGAGTGATACCATGTTGAGATTCGGACTTATCGGGGCGGGCAATATCGCCGGCATTCACGCCCAGGCCCTCCAGGAAGTCGAGGATGCCGTATTGATTGCTGTGGCCGACCCCGTGCCTGCCCTGCGGGAAGGGTTTGCAGGGAAATGGAACGTGCAGGGCTTCGGCGATTACAATGACATGCTGAAATTGCCGGAGCTGGATGTCGTCTGCATCTGCACCCCTTCCGGCCTGCATGCGCCGCAGGGAATTGCGGCGGCGGGGGCGGGCAAGCATGTGGTAGTGGAAAAGCCCATCGCCCTGAACCCGGCGGACGCCGACGCGTTGATCGCGGCCTGTAAGAAGAACGGCGTCGCGCTTTCCCCGGTCTCTCAGCGCCGCTTCGAGCGCCCCATCGCCCGGCTGAAAGCCGCCATCGATGAAGGCAGGCTGGGCCGCCTGGTGCTGGGAAACGCCCATGTCAAATGGTTCCGGACGCGGGAATATTACGCCGGTTCCAACTGGCGCGGCACCTGGAAGATGGACGGCGGCGGCGCTCTGATGAACCAGTCCATCCATGCCATCGACCTCATCCGCTGGCTGATGGGGCCGGTGGATTCCCTGTACGGCTATACGGCTACCCTCGCCCACGATATCGAGGTGGAAGACACCGCCACGGCGGTTCTGCGCTTTGCCAGCGGGGCGCTCGGAAATATCGAAGGGACCACCGCCGCCTGGCCCGGCCTGTTCATGCGGCTGGAGCTGCACGGGGATAAGGGGTCGGCGGTGGTGCAGGACGGCGATATCACCTATTTTCAGACCGAAGACGGCGGTCCTTTGGACGACGAGGATATCCATATCGCCCATATCAGCAGCGGCGCGGCCAATCCGATGAGCATCACCTCTGAGGGCCACAAGGCTCAGCTTCAGGATGTAGTCGCTGCCGTGCGCGAGGGCCGCCCTCCCCGCATGACCGGGGAAGACGGTAGAAATGCGGTCGCCATCATCTGCGCCATCTACGAATCCGCCCGCACCGGAGAGGCGGTCAGGTTTGGCAATTAGCGTGTCGTTGGCATTGTAGCGAAAGGAGCATTCGAAAAAATGATTCGCATCGGTCTGGTGGATTTCGATACCTCGCATGTGGTGGAATTCACGAAGAGGTTCAATCATGTGGATGTCGATGAGGCGCTGTGGGTGGAAGGCGGCAAGGTGGTGATGGGCTATCCCGGAACCAGCCAGATCGCCCCGGCGCAGATGATTCAGGACAGGGTCGCCCTCCTGGGAGACAAATACGGCGTTCAGATCGTGGACAGGCCGGAGGATATGATCGGGCACATCGATGCGGTCTGCATCGAGTCGGTGGACGGGAGCGTTCACCTGGAGCGGGCCAGGCCCTTTCTGGATGCGGGCATCCCGATGTATGTCGATAAGCCCTTCACCTGCTCTCTGGCGGAAGCGAAGGAACTGGTTGTCCTGGCCGAGCAGAAGAATGTGCCTCTTTTCTCCACCTCTTCCCTGCGCTACGGCAAGGAAGTGATGGAAGTGAAGGCCAAAGAAGCCGAATACGGCAAGGTGGTCGGGGCCGACTGCTACAGCCCGGCCTCTCTTCACCCGCGCAACCCGGGCCTTTTCCACTACGGCATCCATGGGGTCGAGCCGCTTTACGCCCTGATGGGGCGGGGCTGCAAGGAAGTCCAGTGCGTCTTTCAGGAAGGGGCCGAGGTTGCCACCGGCGTCTGGAGTGACGGGCGCATCGGAACGGTCAGAGGCACCCGGGATGGGGCGCACAGCTACGGCTTCACCGCCTTCTGCGAGAAAACCGTCATCGGCACGGCCATCGATGCCACCTGGATCTATTACGAAATGCTCAAGCGCATCATGGAAATGTTCCAGACCCGCATGGCCCCTATCGATATCCGGGAGACGGTCGAGATCGTCGCTTTCATCGAAGCGGCTTTGAAGTCGGCCCGGAACGGCGGCCAGAGGACGGCTTTGGAACTATAGCCTGTATGCCGCAGCGGGTTTGACAAATCGGAAACCGCTGTGGTATAATCCTGATAACATGACAGCAGTGTAACAGCGCAGACGGGGAAGAGTAGGCTGGCGATTGCGGATGCAGAGAACCGGGGCAGGTGCGAGCCGGGGCCGGAGAGCGGGCTGAAGATCACCCCTGAGCTGGGTTCCCGAAAGAGGTGATTGAGTAAGG
>JADLDR010000031.1 GCA_020846535.1 Armatimonadota bacterium
GGGAGACCGTTACCTAACCCCCCGGCCCCCTTCCCGAAACGGGCAGGGGGAGGAGATGGGGTGGTCAAGTACCGCACACTCTATCCCCCTCTCCCCGCTTCGGGGAGAGGGGTTAGGGGAGAGAGGTCACCCATCCCAGGGGAGAGCGGTCACCCCTCCCCCAGGAGCGGAGGATCTTTCCCCTTATCTGGATAGCGATGGGGTGCGATTCCTCGCGCCCCATCGCGGAAAACGGCCCCGGGCGAGGGGGCAACTTGGGTTAACCTATTAAAGACGGCCAGCATTCACGGCATCAATTTGACCTCATCCTGCAGTGCTTGGGCCAGATCGGTGTAGCGGTAAATATTGCCTCTGATGATGTTTTCCCAGGCGGCCCGCATCTGGATGGCGCAGATGTCGGGGGCCATGTTGCCGACCGCCGTTCCCAGTCCGGGGCAGGCGATGGAACGGATGTTTCCAGGCTGGGAACGGTTGAACGCCAGGGCGGCCATCAGCACGGCCCGGAAGGCCAGATAGGCGTTCAACGTTTTGCTCACATCCTGCGGGATACGCATCGTAGGGGCGCAGATGAGGTAGGGGAAATGCTCGAAATCGGTAGGAACGATTTCCGCCTGACCGATGGGTAGCTCTCCGTAATGCTTTTCACGGATCGCGCGCTGAACCTTCACCTGGATCGTTCCGCGAAAGAAACGGCTGATGGCCCCGTCCAGCCCGCCGTTCATGAAGCCGAAGCTGTTGGCCGGGCTGACCAGGGCATCGGCCTGGACCTCGAAAATGCTTCCGTGAACGACCTTCACCTCCCCCACGCTCTGGAAGCGCGACTCCCAGGCTTCGGCGATGCGGGCATTGATATCGCACAAAACCATATCGAAAGACATGGATTTCCTCCGTCCGATTGCAGGCAAGCGCATTCAAGGGCGTACAAAGAAAGAGCCTGCCCGCAAACCGGGAGACACCACTTTTCTCCGGGCAGGCAGGTCCCTGTCGAGGGGAAGGGGGTAGGCGCTCCCCAGGCAGGCAGCCTTGATAAGCCTCTCGAAATATTAGAGACCACAGGGAAAAGAAAGTTTCGCCATTTTTGTCTATCAAACCACACTGAGGCTCAAAATTGAAGCCAGAGCGTATGAGCGCTTCCGTTTACGAACAAGAGCCTACCAACGGCCTGGGGTCCGGCCCTGGCGAATTTTCCTCGCTGGCATAGACATTGATTTTCATGAGGACGGGAAAGCCGACCACTTCCAGGATGTAAAGCGGCTGGCTCTTATCGGCCACGCGGATATCCAGAGTCCCGCCCGTCTCCCGCATGGTGCGGACGGTGCGGGCCAGGTACTCCAGGATGGCGGAATCGATGAAATACGCCTTGCGGAAATCGACGATCACCTTCGACGCCGAAGCCGCCGCGTCCGCAAGCCCGTCTCTGAGAGCGTCGCTGTTGGCGTAATTCAGGGCGTCCCGGCCTTCGATAATCACCGTTCCATCGCCACGAGAGATATGAATGAGCTTCGACTCCGACATCTTCGCCTCCTGATATAACATCACGCGCGCTTTATTATCGATACGTTCAATCAAGGCATTGGTTCCCGGCTGAGCGAACGCCACCAAAACCTGCATGAGGCTTTGGACTTCCGGGCGCGGATATGCTATACTCAAAGGTAATGTTTTCATTCGCGGCCCACAAAATGGTTCCTGCCCATTGCTTTTATTGTTACCGGAATTTGCCATGTCTATACACTCCGACCCAAATCTTCGACAAAATAAATCGGTCCGATTGGTTGAGATGTTCAGCAGCGTCCAGGGCGAGGGCCCGCTTATCGGATATCGGCAGATATTCCTGCGCCTTTTCGGGTGCAATATTCGCTGCGACTACTGCGATACGCCCGACTCCCTGGAAAACCTTGCCCCTTGCCGCATCGAATCCCCGCCCGGCTCCCGGCAGTTCGCCTGCCGGCCCAACCCGGTTCCTGCCGGGGAACTGCTGGATATCCTGTCGGAGATGAACCGGCAGACCCGCCACCATTCCCTCAGCGTGACCGGTGGGGAACCTTTGCTCCAGGCCGACTTTCTGAAATCTTTCCTCCCCTTCGTCCGGGCCGAAAAGCTCCTGATTTATCTGGAAACGAACGGCCTCCTGCCCGACCGTCTGGCGCATATCATCGATCTGATTGATATCGTCGGCATGGACATCAAAATCGCCTCCAGCGCCGGCATTCCTGAAGACACGGCAGATATCCACCGCCGTTTTCTGGAAATATCCGCAGCCCGCCGGGTTTTCGTGAAGATCGTGGTGGCTGGACCTACCACCGAGTATGAGATCCGCTCCGCTGCAGACCTGATCGCCGGGGTGTCCGCCGCGATTCCTCTCGTGCTACAGCCCCTGACGCCGTTCGGCAGGGCAAGGGACACCGCCTCTCCGGAGCAGTTGCTCCGCCTGCAATCGGCGGCTCTGGAGAGGCTTGAAGATGTGCGGGTGATCCCTCAGATGCATAAAACGATGAATGTGCTTTGACGAGGAGAGAGACAATGACTCTAAAAGAGTGCCAGCAGCGCATCGATGCCTGGATCCGGGCACACGGGGGCTACTGGGGAGAGTTCGAGATTCTTGCCCGGATGTCCGAAGAATTGGGAGAGGTCGCCTCCGATTTGCAGCGTATGAAGGGCCTTCGCCCTCGCAAGGCCGAAACCGATATCGAGGGCGAACTGGGCGACCTTCTCTTTATCCTCTGCGCCTTCGCGAACCGTGTGGATATCGACCTGGAAGGCGCTCTCATAAAAACGCTCGCCAAATACGACCGCCGCGACAGCGCGGCCTGGAAAGGAAAAACGCAAGCAGGGGAGACTCGACCTACGCCATGAGATTTTATGAAACCGCAGTCATTGTATCCCTGATGGCGGCAGCCGCCACCAATGCCGCTTCGCCCGCACCGTCAGTCTCCAGGGAATCGGCGCGGAAGGCGGCGGATCATATCCTGAAATGCCAGCTGCCCGACGGGCTGATCGCCATGTCCCCGGACGAAAAGCTCTGGGCCGTTCCCTACTTCGCCAACCTGACCGCCCTGGGGCTTCTGCGGGCCTATCAGTATACAGATGAGAAATCCTACCTGGAGGCGGCCCTCCGCTATATCGACTGGTATCGGGCGCATATCAACCCTGACGGGACGACCTGCGATTACCGGGGGGCTCGCTCCAAGCCCGAACCGACCGGAGACTACGATTCCTCGGACGCTTATCCGGCCACTTATATCTCGCTCTGCTGGGAAACGTTCCGCATCACCCGGGACCGGAACTGGCTGAAGGCGGCCTATCCTTCCATCCTCCGCTCAATCGAGGGCATCCGCCTGACCTGGCAGCCGGACGGGCTGACCTTCGGCAAGCCGAACTACAGAGTCAAATACCTGATGGACAATCTGGAGGTGCGGGTGGGGCTGCGAGCCGCCGCGCAGATCGCCCGGCAGCTGCGGGATAAGGAGAGGATCAAAACCTGGGAAGGCTGGCTGGAGGAAAACCGGCAGGGTCTCCGCCTCCTCTGGATGGAGCGCGAGGGCCGGTTCGCCATGGCCCTTTTCGAGGACGGCAACCTGCACCGGGAGTTTGCCAGGTGGTATCCGGATGGGATGGCAAACGCTTTCGCCCTGGCCTATATCCTCGATCCCCGCGACCCGATAGCGAAAGTATTGAACGAAGCCGTCAACTGCGCCTTCCCCGATGCCGCCGACTACTGGCGGTTCGCCGCCCTGTGGAAGTTCGGTCCCCGTCCTGCGGCCCTGGCGGTGCGCGAAAAGATGGCCTCATCCCGCGCCCATTCGATGGACTGCGGCCTCTTTCTTCGCACCCTGATGCCGGAAAAAGAGGACTTCTTCTTCAAGGCCGAAAAGCTGCGCCTTCCCGACCTGACGCCACCCGGCACCGGGCATCAGAGGGTAGTGGGTTCCTTATGAGAGCCATAGCTTTTTACATCGAGGAATTCGACCTCGGCGAAGTGCTGACAGCTCCTTTCCAGATGAGGTTGAGAGCGATTCGGCAGGGCAGAGAGCCGGATATTCTCTTCATCGCGGGGGAGCATCTGGCCCGCCTGAACGACAAATACCTGGACGGCCCCTGTGATCTGGCGGTCGAGATCGCCTCCCCGGAGAGCGTCAGGCGCGACCGGATCGAGAAACTGGGGGAATACAAGGCCGCAGGCGTCGGAGAATACTGGATGGTAGGCCCCGCAGCCAAAGAGGAGGAATTTTACGTTCTGAACAGCGAAGGGCACCACGAAAGGCCCTTTTCGGATGAGCAGGGGATATACCGGAGCCAGGCTCGGGCCGGATTCGCTTTTCCGGTCGCCTGGCTCCGGCAGTCCCCGCTGCCCAAGCTCAGAGAAGCCCGGGAGTGGTCGGGCTGCCCTGACAGAGGTATCTTGCAACGCTATGAGGGATGAATCGTTTTAATCGTACTCATAGCCGTCATAGCAGCTCAAGTCATAGGGAGTCAGGCCGGTTCTCAGATCGTCCGTATCCCACAGATTACGCGGTGAGGTTGTCTGGCTGGCCTTCATCCATTTCGCATGGCCGTCGGCGAAGATGTAGTTCCTTCCTCCGTTGTGCCACTGCCGTTCTTTCCAGAAAGTCGAATAGCACCAGGTCCCGCTGTCCGGACAGCGCATCCCCGCCTCCTGAACGGCAATCAAGAGGGTAGGCTCCTTGAGGGCAGCCAGCGTCTTGGGTTTGCCGCAGAGTTTCAACCCATTATAGTTGTAATGCATTTTCAGCACAAAGCCGACTTTATCCACGGACATAGGCCGGTCGGTTCCTTCACTGCCGCAGCAGCCGGTTGATTCTTCGGTTCGGTCAAGCGTCTGCGAAGGACACTCCCAGACCTTCCAGCTCTTCAGATAGGGATAAAGAACCATCCGCCAGCTATAATAAGGATATTGCTGGGGCGGCCCCATTCCGCATGAAGCCAGGGCAGGGGCTCCCTGTCCGATCCGGCCCGCAGGGAAGGTTTCGTCATAGTCCTGAACGTACATCATCAGGCCGGTCCCGATTTGCTTCATGTTGGACAGGCAGGAGATAGCCCGGGCTTTTTCGCGTGCCTGTGCAAAAACTGGAAAAAGAATTGCGGCAAGAATCGCTATAATAGCGATAACTACCAACAACTCGATCAAAGTAAAACCTCGATGCCTTAGCGCCATAACTCTTTCCTCCTCGCAATGTAATAGCTTCTCGCTTCGAGGCGATAGTACCTCATTCCCAGCGGATTATCGGTCACCTCCTTTCGATTTCATCTGTTGAGCCGTAACAACGGCTGAAATTGTGGGAATGAAACTCTTATACGATGGTTCTATTTTAACACAACCGCTGACTATTGTCAATATAATTTTTATTTCTTTTCAAGACAATCCAATGCTTGCCCTTTCAAACCACGTCAACAGGGCCAAGGGGCACCATAGGCAACCGAGAGGCCGTCATTCGTTTTCAGGCTAGGGAATTGCTTTGTCGCTCCGTCTTAAATGATGCCAATACAATCCCATCCACTAACCAAACCCAGGTTGCCACCTAGCCCGGGGCCAGTCCCGTTTTCCGCTGTAGGGGCGCGATTCATCGCGCCCTGCAAGGCCGTGGGGCGCGATGCATCGCGCCCCTGCTGCGTACCGACCGCCATTCGGGTAGGGAGCAACTTGGGTTAACCAATCGAAAGTCCCTCTAAATATAAAGACAGCAGGGGCATAACACCTACCCCTGCTGTCTTTATATTGAAAGCGTGCCTCGCTTGGAAACGGAAACAGTGCCTACAGCCTCCCCATCGCCCGGTTCAGTTCCGCCCGGGCCATGTTCAGCATATAGAGGGCGTTGACCTGGTTGGTGCGGGCGCGAACCAGGTCAGTCAGGGCGTCCATCACCTCCACATTGATGCCCCGGCCCGCCTCATAGCGCATCCGGGCGATGCGATATTCTTCCTCAGCCTGGACGAGAGCCGCCTGGCTGGTTTTCAGGTTTTGCGCGGCGGTGGTCAGGCTCAGGTGGGCCTGGATCACTTCCTTGCTGACCTGAAGGCCCGACTGTTCGGCATCGGCCAGGGCTTTTTCCCGCATGGCGCGGGCCTCCTCCACCGCCGCCTTGCGGCTGCCGCCGTCCAGCAGCGGCAGGCTCAGCACCAGGGCGGCGGTATAGCCCCCCATTTCCCCCATCTCCCGTGAGGACGCCGCATCCGCCATGCCGCTCAGATAGATCTGGGGCCGGTAGGCGCTTCGGGCCAGCCCGGCCCGGGCCTCCGCCGCCTCAACTTTCGCCTGCGCCGCCGCCAGTTCGGGACGGCTACGGGCAGCCTCCTCCAGAAGGGGCTTGACATCCGGGTCGGGTTCCAGAGCGGCCATCGTTTCCGAAAGGTCTATCTCAGAAGCGGTATTGACTCCCAGGGCCGTTTTCAGATCGATCAGGGCCAGCCCCACATTGTTGCGGGCGGTGGTCAGTTCCTGGGCGGCATTGGCGACTTCGGTTTCGCTTCGCAGGACGAAATACTGGGGAACCTTGCCGACCGAGAACATCTCGCGGGTCACCCTCAACGATTCCTCTGCCTGGCTTACCCACTGTTCGCCCACCTGTACCATCGCCCGGGCGTACAGCGCCCGGAAGTAGGCTTCCTTGACCCGCATGGCGACTTCGCGTTCCATGCCCGCCAGGTCGGACTGCGAGGCGCTCCGCTCCGCCCCGGCGCTTCGTATCTGGGACTCCAGCCTGCCCCCTGTCCACAAGGGAATCATCAGCATCAGGTTCTGATCCGCACCCGGCCCCCGTGGGGGCAGGATGCTGGCGGAAGGCATTACCGGCGGTGAACTGGCGATGATGCCCGGCATCGTCCCGGCGGACAGGAAGGTGTTGGCAGACAGGGAGGGCCTTTTCATAGCCTTCGCCATGCCGAGCCGGGCCGTTTGCACCGCCACTTCCTGACGGGCCGACCTCAGGACAGGGCTTTCCTTCAAAGCCAAGCCAACGGCCTCCGCCACCGTGAGGAACCGCTTGACCACAGGCCGGGCCGCATCCGGCGCGGGCTGCGCCAGGCCGGAGGTAGTGAAAAGGGCTGTCCAGATCATAATGAAGGCTGCTTTTCGTAGCATGCTATATAGCCGGGACATGGATTTCTCCTGAAAACGGGTGATGTTACATGAGGGGCGCGGGCGCTTCCGCCTCATTTCCCTTTCATCCCTTCCGCTTTCTTTCGCTGCTGGGAGGTCAGCAGCGAAAGGCCGCTTCGCCAGTACAGGTATCTCTGGTGGGCGGTTTCTGCGGAAAACTGGCTCAGGCGCTGGCCCTGTGCCTGGATGTCGGAGAGGGAGACTTTGCCCTGCTGCCCTGCCTTTTCCATCCACTGACGGAACCGCTCGCCTTCTGCTTCGGCTCTTCGTCGCTTCAGGGCGGAGACCTTCCGCCACTCGCGGTAGAGGCGTTCGATATCTTTGGCCTGCCGGTCGGTAAGAGCGAGGTCGCTGCGGTGTTCTAAAAGAAGCGACAGTTCCGGGGCCGTTCCTTCTCCGGGCCTCTGGGACACGATATACCGCTCGACGCGGGGAGGCTGTCGGGACTCCTGATATCTCTGGTAGCCCAGCCAGAGCGCCAGAAGCAGAGCGATAGAGATCCCCGGGCCGAAAGCGAACCGGCGTCTCATGTCAGCGGCTCTCCCTCGGGCGACTCGGTGACCGGCCATTCCCATTCGCGGCGCAGGAAGGTTCTATTCAGCCATTTAATCAAATCATCTACATAAGTGTGCATAATCGGAATGTCGAACAGGCTCAGGATCGTTCCGACAATCAGGCCGCCGATAATGACCACCCCCAGAGGCGCGTAGGCGTCAATGCCGGTTTTCGGGAAGAAAGCCACCGGAACCATGACGATGATCGTAATGATAGAGGTCATCAGAATGGGCCGCAGCCGCTGGGGGCAGGCTTCCATCACCGCCTGGTCGCGGGGAACGCCCCGGTCCCGGTAGCGCATGATCATATCGATCAGGAGGATGGCGGTCGTGATATCCATCCCGGTCAGAACGATGATCGCCATAATCGAAACGGTCGAAAATGCCTGCTGGGTGAGGAAGAGAGCGATGAAGACTCCGGACAGTTCGAGCGGCAGGGAGAAGATCATCTGCAAGGGTTGCAAGAAGCCCCGGAACTGCGCCACCAGCACCAGCAGAATGAAGATGACCGAAATGATCAGGCCGTTCAGGAGGCGGCGGAAACTGTCCATCATCTGGGTCATGTCGCCGCGCACTTCCATGCCGTAGCCGGGAGGGAAGTTGAGCTGGGACATGGCCTTCATTTCGAGATCCATGGTGACATCCATGGAGGGCGGGAATCCGCGACGATAATAACCGAGTACCGAGATGACGCGCCGCAGGTTGTCGTGTTCGATGAGGGTCGGGGCCTCCCTCCGCTCGACCGTCGCCACACTTTTGAGGGGAACCGTGCGGCCTCCTGGGGCGGTGATATAGAGGTTTTCCAGGCTGCTCTCATCGGCGCGGGCCTCCGGCTCGTAGCGCACCAGGACGGTGTTCTGCCGGAGGTTCGGGAGGCGGTAGTATTCGTTGGTAAAGCCGCCCCGGAGGGCGTAATACGCCTGTTCCGCGATATCGCTTACGGTCAGGCCGAGTTCCTGGGCGCGGCGCGGGTCCACCCGGACCTCATAATCGGGCAGGCCCATCGTCCAACTGGTGGCGGGCTGAAACATCCCGTTGGTCTCTCTGGCAATCGCCAGGGTTTCCTGGCCCATCCGGTCGAGCATCTTCAAATCGGGGCCGTAGATCAGAAGGGCGATAGGGGCCAGGGAGGAGGCCATCACATCGGAACCCATCTCCTTGATCTGAAAGCGGCGGATATCGGGAATCGCCCGCATGACCTCCGCCTGCACCCCGTCGATCACCTGCCAGATATCCCGCTCGCGCTCGGTCATGTCGGAAAGAGTGATCATGAAGGTGGCGGCATTGGCGGCAGGCATGGCGTAGCCGGTAAAATAGGTGCCGGTCGATTCCAGCATCGTTTCAGTGCCGATCTCCACCGAAGCTTTCTCGATTTCGGGATATTTGAGCATGATGCGCTCGATCTGATGGACGGCCTGCTCGGTGCGCTCGAAGGAAGTGCCGGGCTTCATCTCCAGCAGGCCGTAGGCCTGTCCCACATCGGCGAGGGGCATCATCTCGCTGCCGATGAAGTGGTAGAAGCCGAATCCGATGATGACGGTTGCCAGGATGCGAGCCATATTCGCGAATCGATGCTTGAGCATCCAGGCGATGGCGCGGGCGTAACCGGCCTCCAATCTATCCAGGAAATTCTGAAAAGGATTGACACAATATCGCCAGAACCAGAGGCGCTTCTCGCCTTCCCGTTCGTGTTCCGGGCGCAGGAGCCGGGCGCACATAAGGGCGGTCAGGGTGAAGGAAACGAGCATGGAAGCGATTAGGCCCAGAATGAGAGGCCAGACCAATTCCACGAACATAAGTTGCACGATGCCCCCGGAGAACAGAAGGGGAGACAGGGCCAGCACAATCATAAAGGTTGAGGCGAGTACCGCCAGCCGCACCTCCGCAATCCCGTCGATAGTGGCGGTTTTCGCGTCTTTGCCCATCCGCAGATGGCGTTCCACCGAATGGATATCGATGATGGTGTCGTCCACCAGGCGACCGATGGAGAGGAGGAGGCCGATGAGGGTGCCGGAGTTCAGGGTCATGCCCATCGGGATCAGGCCGAGAACCGCCAGGGCCAGGGAGGTCGGGATGGCGGTGATGGCGATCAGGGTGCCGCGCCATTCTCCGAGGAAGAAAAAGACCGCAATCCCGCAAAGAAGAATGGCTGTGCCGAGTTCATGAAACATATTCTCGAACAATATGCCCACAAAATCGGCATTGTTATACGCCTCCTCAAAGTGAACCCCGGGATAATCGGCCTCGATCTGGCGCAGCGTCTTCTGTACGGCATTGATCACCTTCCAGGAGCTTGCCTCCGGATTCTGGATGACCGCCACCTCGATGGAGGGGATCACCTGCCCTTCCGTTTCGGGATCGTGTTTGAGGTAGTGGTAGGCGCTCCGCCGCTCCCAGTGCGTGTCCAGGATACGGGCTACATCCTTGACATAGATGATCCGCGGGCTTTGCGTCAGGCCGGGAGGCGTAGAGCCGGGCATAGGGGTAGCGGTCAGCGCAGGGGACGCTCCCGAAGCGGCCATCCCGCCCCCACCGCCCATGCCGCCGCCGCTCATGGAGGAACTTCCGCCTACCGGAACAGCTCGGTCTGTGGCCGGGTCTACCTGTGCGATAGGATAATCCATCACCACCTGTGGGTCGGTGGCTCGGGTGTCCAGGCGGACGATGGCCTCCGAGGGGCCGGAAGTGAGGGTTCCGCCGGAGCGGGTGACATTATAGCGGTCCACGGCGTTTCGTACGTCCAGGATCGAAAGACCGTAGGCAGCCAGCTTTTCCCGGTTCACAATTACCTGAAGCTGCCGCCGGTATCCGCCGAAAGGCGCGACAGAGTAGACGTCCGGAACGGTTTTCAGGCGACTGACGACCGTGTTATCGGCGAACTCCCGGAGCTTGACGGGATCCCAGTTGTCGGCATGAAGGCTCAAAGCCAGGACAGGGATATTGAGCGGGTCTATCGCCAGCACCCAGGAGGGCTTCAAGTTCGCTCCGGTGGCCGGGAGGTTGGCCTGGATGACATTCATCAGGGATTGGACATCGAAGAGGGCTTTCTTCATATCGATCCCGTAGGCGAACTCCAGGGATACGATGGAGAAGCCGTCCTGGGAGGTAGAGCGAATGTAGCGCAGGTTCTTGATATTGACCATCCCCTCCTCGATGGGCTTGCTGATATAAAGCTCCATCTCCTCGGCGGAGAGGCCGGGCATCATGGTCACGACCCCGACCATCGGGCTTTCTACATAGGGCATGAAGCGCCGGGGCATGTAGAACCCGATGGCGATGACCGCCATCACCGCCACCGCGAAATAGAAGGCCAGCACGATGTAGGGATGCTCGATAGACCACTTATGGATCATATGCAGCGCGGTCGGGCCGCGCGTCTCATAGCGGGGATTGTGCAGAGGATCTTTCATCGGTCACATCCCCGGCATGTCGCTCATCTTGCCGGAGCCGGAGGATGAGCCGCCATGTCCCTTATGAAAAGATTCCATCGTCGGCGGGGTCGCAGGCGGGGGCGGGGTTTCGCCGTTGGTAGAGACCGCATCGCCTTCTTTCAGATAATCGTGGCCTCGGACGATAATTTCATCCCCGGCATTGATGCCGGTCAGGATGACGGTGCGCCGCCCGTCACTTTCACCCAGAGTCACCGGAGCCAGGCGCGCCCGCTTCGAGCCGCCTTTGGTGCGAGGTTCGAGCTTCATGTTGCACTTGGGGCACAGGCCCGGCTTGTCCGACACCACCTCGGGATGCATGGTGCAGTAATATTCGGTCTTCTCGGCCGCCGCCTTTTCACGGGGTTCGAGGTTCATATTGCATTTCGGGCAGACGCCCGGCTTATCGGAGACGACCTCCGGATGCATCGGGCAGTAGTATTCGGTTTTTCCCGATTTGGATTCGCGCACCATCCAGACCGACGGGCGCTTCTCGGTAAAGAAGACTCCGGTCTGCCGGGGGGAGGTATAGACGATGGCGCTGTTCGGCGCGGAAACCGTTTCGGTCTGCTGCCCGGTGGCGATGTCCAGCACGATGTACTGGCCTGGAATGAATTTCATGCCCGGGTTTTCCACCACGGCTTCTACGATGGCCGTCCGGGCGACCGGATCGGCGGACGGAAAGACCGAGGTGACTTTGGCCTGGAGGATCGCTTTTCGGCTGTTCATATCCCGCACCCAGACCGCGTTGCCGGGCAGGATGCGGTCCCGGTCTCTTTCGGCGACATTGGCCTGGAGGCGGACTCTGCGCGTTTCGGCAATTCGCAGGATAGGGGTTCCCGGGCTGACCAGCACGCCCGGACTGACCAGGCGGGAGGTGACCACGCCTCCCACCGGGGTGGCGATGTTCGCGTATCCTTTGACGACCGCCGTTTCGCGCCAGGCTGACCGGGACTGATCGGCCATCGCCTGGCTGGAGCCGACTTTGCGGGCCGCCGCATCGATCTCAGCTTCCGCGCCCTGGAGGGCCGAGCGGGCCATGTCGACCTCGGACTCCATCTGCGCCACTTTGGCGGTCATGGCGGCGATATTGGATTGGGCCTTGCGAATGCGGGACTGCACGCTCCGGACATCGGCTTCCATCTGGCGGACTTTGGCCTGAGACTGCCGGACTTTGGCTTCTGCGGCCTGAGCAGAAGCCCGCTCGCGCTCGAATTCCTCCTGAGAGACGGCCCCGCTTTTCAGCAGGGCTTCCATCCGGCGGATCTCGGAGCGCCAGTAGTCCGCATCGGCCTGGTTCATCCGCACATCGGCCTGGGCTTCCTCCACGCCTCCCTGGGCCGCGGCAAGCTCCGCGCGAGCCTCTTCCTGCTCCTCCCGCCCTGCCTCAAGCTGGTGGCGAGCCTCCTTCAAACCGTTTTGCGCCGAGGAGAGCCTGGCCCGGGCCTCGGAGCGCATGGTGCGGCTGCGGCGCAGTTCGGCGCGAGACATTCCTGCCTCTTCCTGCGCGGCGCGGTAGGCGTGGGAGGCCGTTTCCTCCCTGGCTCCGAGTTCCGCTGTATCGAGCCGGGCCACCGACTGCCCTGCTTTCACCCGGTCGCCCGGGTAGACCGGCATCTCGATGATGCGCCCCACCACCCGGGGGTAGATGTCCTGGTCGGTGTAGGCGACCACCGTTCCGGTGTAGGTCACTTTCGGGGTGAAACTACCGGCGCGGGCTATCTCGGTTTCGACCGGGATATAGCCGGTCGGGGCCTTCATGGCGTTCATATCCATGGCCTGGGCTTCGATGACCGACATCTGGCCGGGCCGCTTGTAGCGTTTGACCACATAGCCGGTTCCCAGGTAGACCGCAACCAGCAACAGGGCGGCCCAGATATTTTTTCTTAACCAGCGCAATGCGCTGCCTGCCATTAGAGTTCCTCCGGAATGACGAGAGATTGAGGGTGGGATTCGGGTTTTAACTTTTACACAGATGGACACAGATAAAGGTAAGATACATTTGTTTCATGCTGTGGTCGATGCCATTGGCTTCGTGAGGGCCGATTGTCCGTGGCGTTCTATGTTCTCTGAATTCTCTATATGTAATTTATGAAACGCCACATGAAATAAAGGGGCGGGATTGCTGCCGCCCCTCGAATGGTGTCGCGCTCGATCCGCTTCAGATCTTTTTGCCTGCGGGCTTGATGGGATCGGCGTACTTGGAGGCGGCCTTCATATACTTCTGAGGGTTCTTTTTGAAGGGTTCGATGCATCCCTTGCAGCAGAAGTAGTAGGTTTTGCCCTTGTAAGCGTATTTAACGGCCTTTGATTTGAGGCCCTTGCCTCCCATGACCGGGCAGACATAGGAGGCCTTATGCGATGGGGCTTTGTCCGCTTTGGCCTGCGGTCCGGCGAAGGCGCTTGTTCCGAGAATCAGAACGCCGGCAACCGTGGCCGCCGCTCTCGCGAAACGAGACGAAATCATGATGATCCTCCTGATTGGATAGAGTGGGGTAATATTCGGGCGCTCCAGCCTGCGTCCTTAAAGGCACATTCATCATTATAGAACCCATCCGTTGAGGATGGGTTCCCTCTTTTTTAAACGATTGCCGACTATCTCAACCGGACTGCTTCAGTTTTAGCAGGCGGGCGTTGATGGCGACGATGACCGTACTCAAGGACATGAGGACGGCTCCGGCGGCAGGGCTGAGGAGGATGCCTGCCCCATACAGGATACCGGCGGCCAGAGGGATGGCGACAATATTGTAGCCTGTCGCCCAGAGGAGATTCTGGGCGATTTTGCGGTAGGTGGCCCGGGCCAGATCGATCATGGCGGCCACATCGCCGGGATTGTCGCGCACCAGGATGATGCCCGCCGTTTCGACGGCCACATCGGCACCTGCCCCGATGGCGACCCCGACATCCGCCTGGGCCAGGGCGGGCGCGTCGTTTACGCCGTCCCCGATCATGGCAACGGTCAGCCCGCGGGACTGCATCTCGCGAATCCGGTCCGCCTTGTCCTGGGGCAGCACTCCGGCAAAGTATTCGCCCAGTCGCAGCTCTTCCGCGACCGCGCGAGCGACCAGGCGGTTGTCGCCGGTCAGCATGATGCTCCGAATGCCTATCTGACGCAGGAGAGCGGCCGCCTCCCGCGATTCGAGACGCACCATATCGGCTAAGAGGCTATCCCAAAAGGCCATATTTTCTGTAAGTAATATAGTTATAAATAAAATACGATAACGCCAGATAATTATTGGCCTTCTTTTTCCAGCGGATCAACAGACGCCGAAAGCGGTTCATCCCGCTAAGCAGCCCGCCGGAGTCAGGGGGCAGTTTCCCCCGGGACAAGGTCGTAGGGGCGAACCTCATGTTCGCCCAGGCCTCCGAAGATCGCCTGGGGCAGGGCGAACGCAAGGTTCGCCCCATAGCGATCCCGATCAGGGTGACTGTCCCGCCGGGGCGGGGTTGGGGGCTTTGATAGATGGTTCCCTAACCCCCCGGCCCCCTTCCCGAAACGGGCAGGGGGAGAGATGATCCCTCAAGCACCGCACCCTCTCTCCCCCTCTCCCCGGAGGCGCTCCGGCGCATCCCTTGGGTTTCGGGGAGAGGGGCCAGGGGAGAGATGTCACCCAAGCTAGGGGAGAGAGATCACCCCTCCCCCAGGAGCGGAGGATCTTTTACCTTATCTGGATCGCTATGGGCGAATCTGGTGTTCGCCCCTACGGATCGGCCAGGATCGCTCCAGATCTTAACCTTGGCTCCAACGCCCTGCTTAGCACAACCACCAAGTCTCTCCAGGGCTTCGCGTAATCTTATCTCGGTTTTTATCATGGCAGCAGCCTCCTCTTAATGCTCTTACTTTCATAGAAACTCACCAGCCGATTCGGTTCCCCAAAAAATGCGGCAGGAAAGAAGCGGCCGGTGCCGAAATAAAGCGCATGATCGATCCTTTCAGAAGCTGAAACCAACCAAACCTTACAGGAGGAGCCATTTCGATGTCTGAGCCTTTTCCTTCTAACATTCCTTATTCACAACAAGACCTTTTCCGAGCCGGGCCGCAGAGGACGTTCAGCGGGCGGGCGCTGGCAGAGGTGGCCTTCCCGCTGGGGGGGATCGGGACGGGAACGGTTTCCCTGGGAGGGCGCGGGCAGTTCCGGGATTGGGAGATCTTCAACCGCCCGGCGAAGGGGAAGAGCCTGCCCTTCACCTTTTTCGCGCTGTGGGCCAGGCCGGAAGGGGAGGAGGCGGTGGCCTGCGTGCTGGAGCGCCGGCTTCTGCCGCCTTTCGCGGAAGGGGCGGGGATGTCGCCCGCCTATCTGTGCGGGCTGCCCCGGCTGAAGGAGGCCCGCTTCCGAGGGGAATATCCCTTCGCCTGGATCGATTTCGAGGACGATTCCCTGCCGTTGAAGGTTTCCCTGGAAGCCTTCAACCCCTTTATCCCGATGAACGACAGGGATTCCGGCATCCCGGCGGCGGTGTTCCGCTGGACGCTGGAGAATCCTACAAACCGGCGCGTGGAGGCTACCGTCGCCTTCAGCCTCATCAATATGGCGGGCTATGACGGCGTGTCGGCTCCGGCCCGGCACAACGGGCTTCTGGGGCAGAATCTCAACGAATGGGTGTCCGAACCGGGGCTGAAAGGCATCCGGATGTCGAGCGGCAAATACGGCCCCGATGCGCCGCAGTTCGGGACGATGGCCCTGGCTGCCCCCTGGGACGATGTGACCTATAAGCTGCGCTGGGAGCGTTCGGGATGGTTCGATGACGCCCAGAACTTCTGGGACGATTTCACCGCCGACGGCCTGCTTTCCGATAACCCGGAGGCCGAAGCCTCCCCGGACGGCCTGACCGATATCGGCACCCTGGGGCTGAAGGTTGCCCTGGAGCCGGGCGGGAAGGCGGCCCTGCCCTTCATCCTTTCCTGGCATTTCCCGAACCTGACGAACTACTGGAACGGGGAGGCTCCGGTCAAGGGCAAGCGGCTGGGCAACTATTACGGCACCCTCTGGGGCGACGCCTGGGAAGCGGCCCGCTATACGGCGGGCAATTTGCCCCGGCTGGAGGGGGAGACCCGGGCCTTCCATCGCGCCTTTTTCGACAGCACGCTGCCTGCGCCGGTGCTGGACGCGGTTTCCGCCAACGCCTCCATCATCCGCACCACTACCTGCCTCCGCATCGAGGATGGCAGGTTCCACGGCTTCGAGGGCTGCGGCGATAACGGGGGCTGCTGCCCCATGAACTGCACCCATGTCTGGAACTACGAGCAGTCCCTGGCCCACCTCTTCCCGGCCCTGGAACGGTCGGTGCGCCTGACCGATTTCCGGCACAACACCCGAGAGGACGGCTCGATGGCCTTCCGCACCCTCCTGCCTCTGGTCGGGGAACTGTGGGCCTTCAAACCCGCCGCCGACGGCCAGATGGGAACCGTGATGAAGGTCTATCGCGAATGGCTCCAGAGCGGGGATAAGGATTTCCTGGCCCATCTCTGGCCTTCGGTCAAACGCGCCCTGGAGTTCGCCTGGGCGCACTGGGACCCGGACAAAGACGGGGTGATGGAGGGCGAGCAGCACAACACCTACGATATCGAGTTCTACGGCCCCAACACCATGATGGGCAGCCTCTACCTGGGCGCTCTCCGGGCCGCCGCGGAGATGGCCCGGGCGCTGGGAGAGCCGGAGACCGCCAAAGAGTACCGCGCCGTCTTCGAGAAGGGCCGGGAGCGGATGGGCCGGGAACTATGGAACGGGGAATTTTACATCCAGCAATGCGAGGATGTGAACGCCTACCGCTATCAATACGGTGTCGGCTGCCTGAGCGACCAACTGCTGGGGGCCTGGTTCGCCTGCGTGGTGGGCCTGGGCGATATGCTGCCCGCTGACCAGGTTCGGAAGACGCTCGGTTCCATCTTCCGCTATAACTGGAAGGCCGACCTTTCCCGGCATGCCAGCGTCCAGCGAGTTTATGCCCTGAACGACGAGAAGGGGCTTCTCCTCTGCTCCTGGCCGAAGGGGGGCAGGCCGATCTACCCCTTCCCCTACGCCGATGAGGTCTGGACCGGGATCGAATATCAGGTGGCGGCCCACTGCATCTATGCCGGGCTGATCGAGGAAGGGCTGGCGATTGTGAAGGGCGTCCGCGCCCGGCACGACGGGGAGCGCCGCAATCCCTGGAACGAATTCGAGTGCGGCCACCACTACGCCCGCGCCATGTCGAGCTGGTCTCTCCTCCTGGCCCTCTCCGGCTGCCTCTACAACGCGCCGGAAGCCTCCCTGTCCTTCGCGCCCTGCATTGCCCAAGACGACTTCCGCGCCTTTTTCGCCGCCGGAACCGCCTGGGGCTCATACGCGCAGACGGCCAGAGAAGCCTCCCTGTCTGTCCGCTGGGGCGGCTTCTCGCTGCAAACCCTTTCCTTGAGCCTCAAGGCTGCCGAAGTCAGGCTGAACGGCTCCGCGCTGCCTGCCGATATATCCTCCGAAAACGGCAAAACCGTCATCCGCTTCGCCACACCCCTGACCTTAAGCGCCGGGCAGGAGCTGACGGTTTCGGGGGGGTAGGCCATTCGGCAAAAGTCGGCTATGGCGTTAGAGAAACCGCCCCTTTTGGCTTCGGTTGAGTACCCGACACTTTTTCAGAGAGAATGGCAAATCGCGACATGAATCCAGCCTGGGAACCGACGGAATTCTATTTCGTCGGTTCCCAAAAGCGTCGGGTGTTCTGGAAGCCCGGCGAGGGAAGTGGATTTTGGGGCGCTCTGATCCATCCGGAGCGTCAAGACCAGCTCCCGGTTCCTTCGAGAAGATATTCACGGCTTTTGGGAAAGAGTTCAGAGTTGGGGAGAGAAGAATGCGGAAGGTTAAGACACCGCCGAGGGGGCCTGGCCGATGAGGATCTGCTGGCAGGCTTCCAACTATCAAGTCCCTGCTTTTTCTCCCCAATTCTCATCCCTTCTGAACTCTTTCTTTTATGCTTCATTAGCTCTGCTAGACTGGTTGACACAGAGTAGATGAGCCTTCTATGATTTATATGCCGCAGGAAAGTTATTCAGGAATGGGAGGGAGCCTTTGATGGAATTGATTTACGCTGGGAAGGCTGAGCCTATAGATGCCCTCACCGGCACACCGGGGGAAGATATTGAGTTTATAAAAACTTACAATGAGTCTGATGACGAATGGGCAAACAAACTCTATCTCGGCGATAATCTGCCGATACTGAAACATTTATATGAGGATCGGAATATTCGGGGAAAGGTTCAGGTGGTTTATATCGATCCGCCGTACGCCTCCAATCAGACATTCCGACATCGGCGCGATCTGGGAGAACACGCTTATGACGATAAATTATCGGGGCATGAGTATATCGAATTTTTACGCCAGCGCCTCATTTTTTTGCGCGAACTCCTGGCCGAAGAAGGCGCTATCTATCTGCATCTAGACGAAAACATGGTTTTCCATATGAAAGTGATATTGGATGAAATTTTCGGTGAAAAACAGTTTCGGAATTGTATTACCCGAAAAAAATGCCATTCCAAAAACTATACCCGGAAACAGTATGGCAATGTTTCCGACTATATTCTATTTTATAGCAAATCGAACAGAATGAAATGGAATCGACCCTACGAAAAAGAGAATGTTTATACGTTCGAACAGCGTTATCCAAAAATCGATCCAGTGACAGGACAACGTTATGCCCTGGTGCCGATTCATGCCCCGGGGTCGCGCAACGGCGAGACCGGAAAGCCTTGGCGTAATATGCTCCCGCCTCCGGGCAAGCACTGGCAGGTGTGTCCTTCTGAGCTGGATCGCCTAGATGAAGCCGGAGAGATATATTGGTCTCCGACTGGCAATCCGAGGCGAAAGATATTCGCTGATAAGGATCGAGGGGTACCGGTTCAGGATATCTGGCTGAAATATATGGATTTCAGGAATCAAAATATGAATGAAAGCGGTTATCCGACTGAGAAAAACAGCATGCTGCTGCGGCGGATATTGGAGGCATCCACTGAGCCGGGGGATTTGGCGCTGGATTGTTTCTGCGGTTCAGGCGTGACGCTTGCCGTAGCTCGCGACCTGGGATTAAGATGGATCGGCGCTGACCGCAGCGGCTTAGCCATCAAGATGACTATTGAGCGGCTGTTGAAGACAGATCCGTCGCCACGGGCAGTCGAGGAGCAACTATCTTTGTTCGACGATCACGAATCTGCTCGTATGATTCGCAAACAGTATATATCGTTCGATCTTTATGAGGTCGCTACCAGCGAATCCAATCTTCGGTCAGACGGTGTTCGAGCATTTTCAGGGTCGCAACCATAACGTAACCTCTCCCATGCTCTTCCAGTTCGCAATAGTCCCGCCACATCGAGCCTAACAATAAGCCTGGGCCGTCATTCAGGAGCAGTATTTTGACTTTGATCCCTTCCCGGGCGGAATAATTCAACACTTCGTTGATGAATCCCCGATAGCCGCCGGTTCGATCATCTTCTTGCGCGCCTCCTCTGTCGGTATCGTAGCGCGCCAATCCGATAACCAAAGGATCGCTGCTGCCGCATTCGGTAATCACAAAATCAATGGGACGTCTGTCCTTCGGGTAATTTGCATAGAGGTCATTCATATTGATATCTTTGCCTGCCCCGACCGGCCCGGAGACGGTGAACCGATCCGCAAAATGCGTCTCGAACCAGTCGAAGAAGGTTTCGGTCAGGATATAGCCTTTCTGTCCTCTTTTTCGGTATTCGTCAAGAACGGCGATTAGAGCTTCATCAGGCTGGGCGCGAGAAGCGAAGCGTTCCTGGGCTTCCTGAATATTGCGAAATCGGGAGCCGAACTCTCGGATAATCCTGGGAATATCCTTTTTCTTTTTCAGCATTTCGACCGAGGTGTCCGGGGAGATGTACTTCCTGAAAACTCTCAACAACTGTATTCTCTGCGCGGGGGTCTGAATCATGGTAATGCTTTCCAGCAGCTCTACGGAACTGGAGCATTGTCCCAGAAGCTCGCCGAAGCGGTCAATAATCGTGGCGTAAATAGGAACCGCAACCTCCAGATTATCAGGATAAAAATCGCTTTCGACAAAAGTGATATATTTGGCCTGCTGACTCGTATAATCCCGAAACGATCTCAAGAAAGGTCCCTCTGGTTTCTCTCATCCCCGCCCCGCGCACAGGTCGGCGATCATGAGTTCGAGGCCGAGGCGAGGGGCTTTGATCTCCCCTTCGATGCCCTTCAGACTGAGGTCGGCGGCGTAGATGCGCTCCAGGGCGGCCTCCAGTTGAGGCCAGGAGAATGCGGCGGCCTGGTGGCCGAGTTTTCCGGCCTGCCACGCCTGGCGCTGGAGAATGGAGAGGAGATTGTTTTCTTCGGGCAGGAGGGCGGCCACCTGGGGCGGGACCGCATCGGCCTTGGCGGTCAGGGCGCGGTGGTCGGCGAGGACTTTGGCCTGCCAGATGAGGCGGAACTGGCGCAGGATCATGGCGGACAGGCGCATGGCGGTCGTCCGCTCCGCCTTGTCCGTGCCGGGAAGCATCTTTTCCAGGAGCGAGAAGGCCAGCGCCCGGTCCCGGTTCCCGATGGCGTCCACCAGGGCGAACACCTTGTCCTCCACCTGCTCCCCGATCATCGCCTTCACATCTTCCAGGGCGATGGCCTTCCGGTCGCCCACGTAAAGGCTCAGCTTTTCCAGTTCCTGCCGCATGATGCCTATATCGGCGGCGCAGAGCCGGGCGAACTCAGCGGCGGTAGCGGCATCGATCTGCTTCCCGTAAAGAAGGCTTTCCTCCCGCGCCCAGGCCGCCGCCTCCGGCTCCTTCAGGGGGCTGCACTCGATGAAAACGGCCCCGGCCTGCTTCAGGGCAGCATCCATCTTGTCAGAAAAGACCGTTTTACGGCGGCTCCTCTCCTCGGCGTCGGAGGGGGCGGTCACCAGGGCCAGACAGGTCGTTTCCGGCAGGCGGGAAAGGACAGGGATGAGGCGGGCCTGGTCCGCCGCCCGCAGGCGGTCAGCCCCGCGCACCACCACCAGACGCTTCGGAGAGAAGAAGGGCAGCGTGGTGGCGGAGGCGGCGATCCGGTCTCCCGTCAATTCATCGGCATTCAGGACTTCCCGGTCGAACTCCTCGGCTCCCGCTTCTTTGGCCGCCTCCACCAGAGCGTCCAGCCATTCCCGCTTGCGCCCTTCCTCCCGCCCGTGAAAAACGTACAGCGGTTGGAGGGCGGAGAAATCAGGCCGCGATCTGGAGGCGGCGGGTCTGCGGGCTTCCCCGGCGGCCTTGCTGTCTTTTCTCATCCGCTGGCCCCCGGTCGGAAGTTTTTGAGGATGGCGATGAGGCCGGCGGATAGCTCCCTGGCCTGCGCCGCATCCTCCGCCGTGACCGATTGGCCGCTGTAGCGGGCGTGGTGGAAGAGTTCGGTCAGCCGGGCCAGGCTGTCCAGGATAGGCCGGGCCGCCTCTCCTTCTCCCAGCCGGTCGGAGAGGGTCTCGCGGAATTCGAGCGAGGTTTCGTAGGGCGGGCGCGGGAAGCCCATCCTCTCCAGCCTTCCCCCCGTCTTCTGATAGAGGGCGATGACCTGCCCGGCGTGGTCGTCAGGGGCGGTCGGGCCGAATCGCTGGCGGCGGCTCAGGGCGTCCGAGAGGAAGGCCACCCCCACATAGATGCTGATCAGAAAGATCAGCCCCACAAAGAATTTCGGCATGAAGCCCCGCCCGATCACCCGGTTGACCATATTCCAGAAGCGGTTGCTCCCGCTCGACGAATCCTCGGTGCCGTCGTTGACAGAGCGGATGGGCTGGGGGTCGAAGATGATCCAGCCGTATTCCGGGAAATAGAGCTCGGCCCAGAGGTGCCGGTGCATGTCGCGCACCACATGGACCTTGCGCTCCGGGTCGTAATCGCCGGGCGCGAAGCCGGAGACGACCCGGGCCGGGATGCCCGCGCACCGGGCCATCATCGCCATGCTGGTCGCCAGGATCTGGCAGAAGCCCTCTTTCTGCCGGTAAAGGAAGTAGGAAACCACATCCTCGCCTTCGGGGGCCGCAGAAACCCCCGCGTTGTAGACATAGTTCTCGTTCAGGAACAACTCGATGGTCTTGGCTTTGTCATAGGGGTTGGTCGCCCTTTCGGTCAACTGGCGCGCCGTTTCGGCCACATCGCTCATGTTTGCCGGGACGCCCAGGTAGTTGGCGAGGATATCCTCCGGATACTCCTGGGAGGCTCTTCGCAGGGCGTCCGGGGAGGCCGTGCTGACATCGGAAACGACCCGGTAGGTCCGCGATCCCAGAAATTGAAAGCCCGGTATCTGAAGGCAGACATCCTCGTTCACCAGGATGCGGTTGGCCGCAATGGTCAGGCGGCGCGGCAGGGAGGCGGCGTAGATGACAGGCATGATCCCGCCCTGGGGGCGGAAGACCTGCTCGACGCTTACGGTTCCTTTCGGATGGGACGGCTCGAAGGCGGGCGCGGGAAGATCGAAGGTGGTTTCTACGGCTTCGCCGCGCCACCAGGAATCCCTGCCTTCGCCCTCATCGCGCAGGGCCTCGTAATGGGTGCTGTCCGACCAGCCCCGACCTGTGTAGATATCGTAGGTGCGGCCCCGCCAGTAGGCGGGCATGGACGATTTCACCAGCATGATGATCGTTTTGGTCAGGCGGGTCGGGCCTTCCGAGATGGACAGGTAAGACTCCTGGGACAGGCTCTGGTTCGGGCTGATCTCCTGGTTGGCGGAGGCGGCGCTGTGGATCCCCAGCGGAATCTGGTAGGGAGAGAGGCGCGAGGAGATGGCAAAGATCGGGAGGGCCGTCAGAAAGCCCCCGATGCAGACCAGCAGCCCGAAGGTCATGGTGACCAGCAGATGGTGCTTCAGGCCCGGTGCATGGGTGAATCGCCGGTCCGGATCGCCCTGTCCTTCGGCCCGGATGACGTTATCGTACATCAGCAGGAAGATGGAGGCGATGATGAAGACGAAGAAATAGACGATGATCTCGTTGTTCAGGTTGTTGGTGCCGATCAGTCCCAGGATGGCGATGGTCGGCACGCAGGTAAAGAGAAGCCTGTCCTCGGAGATCAGCAGGTAGGAGCGGAAGACGGCCATCCACATCAGGAACACTGCCAGGGAGAGGTCGCTGGACCCGACCGCCGCGCTGGGCATGAAGACGGACACGCTTCGATGGGTCGCCACCGCATAACCGAAATAGAAGGCGGCCACCACCAGCATTCCCCATTCGGCCATGCGGGTGTTGGCCTGGAAGCGGTAGAGAAAAAGGCTCACCGCAAAGCCCAGGATCGTCAGCCCGAAGGTGAGATTGGTGAACGCGGGGTCTTCCAGGGTGGAGTTGATGGCTGAAATGCCGCACAGGACGATCAGGTAGGCGGCCACAAAGAGCGGAAGCCGGGAACGGAAAGGAACCGGAGCGGTCAGATCAAACCATTGCATTCCAGACCTCCCTCATCGCTTCGGTCAGAGAATCGCCTTTGCATATTCTATACACCGTGACATCTCGGACTTTCAAGTAATTGACCCACTCCTCCTCAGGAGAGCCGCCCGGCCCCTCCGTCTCCTCGAACGAGTCGCCGTCGAACCAGAGGAGCGCCAAACGCGCCCCCATATGGGAGAGGGAGTGGAAGGCTTCGAACAGGCTGTTATCGACCTGCGGGGTCAGGACGACCACCGTAGAATGAGGCTCGATGGTCGGGGCCGCCTCCAGGAGTACGGTTCCGAGCGAGCAGGGGGAGACCGCCTCCATCCGGGCTAGGGCCTCCAGGATCGAATAGAGATGATCCTGCCCGTTATCGGCGACACAGGCCGCCGGAAGGAGCTTATCGCCCAGCAGGCGGACAGGGTCTCCGTTATAGAGGATATAGCGGGCCAGGGAAGCGGCCATGACCGCGGCGTATTCCAGGGTCGTTTCCTTGCCCTCGCCGCGCTCGGTTCCCTCTTTGGTCTCCAGGGCGAGGATGATCTCGGTGGAACGGCTCTCGTCGAATTCGATGACCGACAGATCGCCGGTGCGGGCGGTCGTTTTCCAGTGGACGCGCCTCAGTTCGTCCCCGGCGCGGTATTCGCGGACGCCGTGGAAGTCCAGCCCATCGCCCGGATGTCCCTCTGCATCGACCTCGCGGGAGCCGAAGGGGCTGCCCCCGGCCAGGCGCACATCGCTCAGGTTCAGGATTTCGGGATAGATCAGCACCTCGGAGGACGATTCGATCCGATAGGAGAAGGAGAACATCCCCAGGGGGTCTATCGCCTCCACCTGCAAGGGGCCGATCCGGTAGCAGCCGCGCTTGGCGGCCTCCACCTCATAGCGGGTGGACCGCTTGCCGCGGCTCAGGAGGTAAATATCGTAAATCTCGCTGTCCCCGGCGGGAACGAGCCATTCCGGCAGCCGGTCCCGGACGCGCAGAAAGAGCTTGGGCCAGCGGCTGTGGTTCTCCACATCGATATCCACCGTCAGCCTGTCGCCCGGAAAGACGGAGGGCGGGTGCCGGCGGGTATAGGAGAGGTGATGCAGGGACGCCCTGCCGACCGCATAGGAGACCACGGGCACGGCCAGCAGCACCATGGACATCACGTACATCTGGATGACGCGCAGGAAGAGCGCCACGATAAAGAGAAAGACCGCGGCCAGCACCACGGTCATGAGACGGATGCTCATGGCTTTCAGGCTTTCCGCGCAATCGGCGCGGCGACAGACCGGACGACCTCATCGAGAATATCGTTGATGCCGGTTCCGCGGGTGCGCGTCTCCGGCCTGAGCAGGATGCGGTGTCCCAGCACCGGCGCGACAAGGGCTTTCACATCGTCAGGCAGCACGTAGGAGCGCCCGGAGATGGACGCCATGGCCTGGGCGGTCCGCATGAGGTTGAGCGACCCCCGCGGGCTTGCCCCGAGCAGCACCATCTCATGACGCCGAGTGGCGCTCACAATATCCACAATGTAATCACGGATATCCGGATGCACGAAGACATCGCGCACGGCCTGCTGCACCTCCAGAATCTGATCCCCGCTGATGACAGGCTGCACGTCCTGGATGGGGTGGCGCTTCATCTGGCGCTCCAATATTTCGGTCTCATGCGCCCTGTCGGGATAGCCCACCGTCATCCTCACCAGAAACCGGTCGAGTTGCGCTTCGGGCAGGGCGTAGGTGCCGTGGTATTCGATATTGTTCTGGGTGGCGATCACGAAGAAGGGGCGGGGCAGGGCATGGGTGATGCCGTCCACGGTCACCTGGAACTCCTCCATCGATTCGAGGAGCGCGGACTGCGTTTTCGGGGTGGCCCGGTTGATCTCGTCGGCCAGAACGATATGCGCGAACACCGGGCCGGGCCGGAACTCGAACTCCAGATTTTTCTGATTGTAAATGGCCGTTCCCGTCACATCGGCGGGCAGGAGGTCCGGGGTGAACTGGATCCGCTTGAAACTGCACCCCAGCGAACGGGCCAGGGCGCGGGCCAGCATCGTCTTTCCGACCCCCGGGATATCCTCAATGAGCAGGTGCCCCCCGCTGAGCAGGGCGGTCAGGGCCAGTTTCACCGCCTCGTGTTTTCCGATAATCACCTTCTCGACCTGACCGATCACCAGATCCGCTTTCGCTCCGATCTCCGCAATATCCATGCGCTTCGCCCCTCCATGTGAACCGATATACTGGTGTTAGTGTATCAGAAAGAAGGGATTCTGTCAATTGTCGGACAAGACGAGGGAAAGCAGGCGGGCTTACGGAGGAAAACCGGAGGAGCGCATCCAAATAAATGCTATTATATCCCGGTCTTCGGAGGCGTCTCATACCGGCCGGCCCCGCAGCCATCTTCATGAATTTTCATTAAAAGAAGAGGTGGGCGGCAGCGGCCAAAGGAGGGTTCGGTGCATCGAAAGGGGTTTACGCTCATCGAGTTGCTGGTCGTGTTCGCCGTCATCTCGCTTCTGTCGGCGATCCTCTTCCCGGTTTTCGCCCGGGCGCGGGAGCAGGGGCGAAAGGTCGTCTGCCAGTCGAACCTGAAGCAGATCGGCGTCGCCCTGTCGATGTACGCCCAGGATTATGACGGCTTCTACCCCGACAACGGCGATCCCTACCTGTGGATGGGCCGCCGCTGGCGCTGGCTGGTCCAGCCCTACCTGGGGCAATCGCTCCGGAGAGACCCTGGGGAGCCGGATAATCCCTACAAATCGCAGGGGGTCCCCGGCATTTTGGCCTGCCCCAGCGATGAAACCGCGCCCCTCAGCTTCGACAGCACTTCCTACGGCTATTCCTGCGCCTTTTATCATACGCCGGAGCAGATCAACGCAATGTCAACGGCGCATCTGTGGCAGACATTTCCAGGGGGCTACCCCTTCCCCTGCGTCTCCCAATCGCAGTCTCAGGTCGCTTATCCGGCCCAGAAGGCCGTGGCCGCGGAATGGCTGAGCAACCACGACGCTTTAAGGATCGGCTGGTGGGATTGGCGGGAAGGCCGAAACTACCTCTTTGCCGACGGGCATGTAAAATATCTCAGGGCATCCGGGATACGCCGGGCTGTAAGCGGCTTCCCGGACATCAACCTGACCCGCGACGGCATCGCGGGAAGGGATATCCCTGCGGACGAGGGAGGATAGAGCGGGCTTCAGGGCCAGCCGTCCGGGCAGGAATGAAGGGGCCAGCCGATGAAGATGATAAAAAACTGTGGCGGCATTTTGCCTTCCATACGGAGCGAACACTATGGAGGACGGCAGTACCGGGGCGATTTTCAAGCTGTTGATGGCGGCGTTTCTGGTTTTTTTGAACGGCTTTTTTGTGGCGGCAGAATTTGCGATTGTGAAGGTGCGGGGAACCCGCATCGAGGAGATAGCCCGGCAGGGGAGCGGGCTGGCGCGGGTGGCCCGCAAGGCGGTCAAGCACCTGGACGCCTACCTGTCGGCTACCCAGCTCGGAATCACGATTGCCAGCCTGGCCCTGGGGTGGATCGGGGAACCGGCCATCGCCGACCTGATCGCTCCCCTCTTCCACGATATGGGGCGGTTGTCGGTGGCGGCCTCTCATACGGTGGCCGTGGCGGTCGCCTTCACCATCATCACCTTCATGCACATCGTTTTCGGGGAGCTGGCCCCGAAGTCCCTGGCGATTCTGCGCCCGGAAGGGGTCACGCTCTGGGTGGCTTACCCGCTCGATCTCTTCTACCGCCTTTTTTTTCCGGCGATCTGGGTCTTGAACACCTTCGCCAACCTCACCCTGCGTCTCTTCGGGCTGCGGGCCGCCGGGGAGCATGAAACGGCTCACTCCGAGGAGGAGCTTCGGATGATCCTCTCCGCCTCCCATGCGGGCGGCTTCATCCGGGACAGCGAGCTCGATATCGTCCGCAATGTCTTTGAGTTCGCCCACAAGCAGGCGAAGGATATCATGGTGCCCCGGGTGGACATCCTCTACCTCTCCACCGAGCGGGCGTGGGAGCAGAACCGCGAGGCCGCCCTGCGCCACGGCTTCACCCGCTACCCGCTGTGCGAGGGGGAGATCGATCAGGTGGTCGGGGTGATCCATATCAAGGACATTCTGGCCCGGCCCGCCGGAGGGGAAGCGGGCGATATCCGACGGATCATGCGCCCGATCCTGGTCATCCCGGAGAACAAGCCGATAGACCAGCTTTTGCGCGAGTTTCAGAGGAACCACACCTACATGGCCCTGGTCGCCGACGAATACGGCGGCACGGCGGGCCTGGTGAGCCTGGAGGATATCGTGGAAGAACTGGTGGGCGAGATCGAAGGGGAGTTCGGGGCCGAGCCGAAGAAGATCACCCCCACCCAGGACGGCAGCTTCCTGGTGGACAGCCGCCTCACCCTCTCCGACCTGCGACGCGACCTGGGGATCGCTCTTCCGGAGGAGGCCGACACCATCGGCGGGTACGTCATGTCCGCCCTGGGAGCCATCCCCCGCCCCGGCGACCAGGTGGAGGCGGGCGGCTGCCGCCTCACCGTCGTTCAGATGGCGGGCCGCCGCATCCGCAGGGTTATGCTGACCCCCTTGCCGAAGCCCGAAGAGAGGGAAGGGGAGGAGTAGAATGGAGGGGACATAATTCAGGCAACCAGAAGCAACCACCTCCCCGGCCCCCGCCGGGCTTCGGCGGGGGGAGTGGTCTTGGGGGGCTTTGATCTATCTACCAGGAGAACGCGGGGACTCGGTGCGGATCGCGCCCGTGGGGCGGGGGCAAAAGAAGACGGCCCCTTAGAAACGATAGCCCAGCCGGTAGATCCCGGTGTCGACCTCCGCCTGGTCGCCTGCCCCACCGCCATACCGGTACGGGGTAGGCGCGGAGCCGGTGCGGGTGGTCGCCAGGCCGAAGGTGTCCGTGGTCGTCTGGCTGGCGTTGGTCAGGGAGCGCGTGCCCGCCAGCGCGTCCGCCTGATCCCATGCGTGTAGTGGGCGGCCCCATTCACGACCACACTGCTGCCGTCATACAGGTAAGCGAACGTGCCGGTCAAAAGAATCGCACTCAGCCATAACACGAAATGCCATTCTTGATGACCTCCAGGCAACAGCCAGAACAATACCATCAAGCAGGAGAGAATCTTTTTGGGCGAGTCTTGTGAAAATAATAAAAAGCGGAACTTTTTCTCATTGAAGAATCTAATGAAATATTAAGTGAAGTTTCATAAGTTTTTACAGGAAGCCCTGATTCTAACCCAAGTTGCTGCCTACCCGAATTGAGGCCGATGCGGGGTAGGGGCGCGATTCCTCGCGCCCCATAGCGATCCAGATCAGGGTGACTGTCCCGCCGGGGCGGGGTGCGGGACTCTGATAGACCGTTACCTAACCCCCCGGCCCCCTTCCCGAAACGGGCAGGGGGAGTGGATGGTGCCGTCAATGACCGCACACTCTATTCCCCTCTCCCAGGATGCGCTCCGGCGCATCCCTTGGGTTTTGGGGAGAGGGGCTAGGGGAGAGAGGTCACCCATCCCAGGGGAGAGCGGTCACCTCTCCCCCAGGAGCGGAGGATCTTTCCCCTGATCTGGATCGCTATGGGGCGCGATGCATCGCGCCCCTACCGTGGAAAACGGGACTGACCCCGGGCTAGGCTGGCAACTGGGGTTAATTCTACAACGATGGTTTGGTTGAACGGGTGTTGAGAATGGGGTATCTTCACTTCAATGCATCCCGTCTTCTCCCCGCAGAAGTCTCAGTCCGTGTTCCAAAACGGGCAGGACGACCGATAGGCCCTCGCGGACGGCTCTGGGGCTGCCGGGGAGGTTGACGATAAGAGTGCTGCCGCGAATGCCTGAGACGCCGCGGGAGAGCATGGCGAACGGGGTTTTTTTTAGGCCGTCCTGCCGCATGGCTTCCGAGAGGCCGGGAGCGAGCCGCTCGATGCAAGACGCGGTGGCCTCGGGCGTCACATCGCGGGGCGCGAAGCCCGTTCCGCCGGTGGTCAGGATGAGGTCGCAGGAGGCGCACCATTCGATCAGCCAAGAAGCAATGACCGCTTCCTCGTCAGGAACCGTGCCGCGCTGCACGATGATATACCCGCCCTGGCCGTTCAGCGTTTCCTCGATGGCCGGGCCGGAAATGTCCTCACGCTCGCCCCGATAGGATCGGTCGCTTACGGTCAGAATCCCCACTCGGAACATGGCGGTCAGCCCTTGCGTACGCAGGCGGCGAAGTGAAGATAAGCCAGGATACCGATCAGCGAGTGGACATGAAAACGCCGGGAGAGCAGTTCCTTGAATTCGCCGGCGGTAAAGCGGTAAAAATGAAGCCCTCCCGGATGGAAGCCTTCCTTCTGGCCGAAGAGCCGGAAGAGCAGGGAGTGCTGGTAGGCCGACAGCACGAACCGCGCTCCCGGGGCCAGCGCCCTGCCGATCTCATCGATGGCACGGGCACGGCTCTCATGGGTCGGGATATGTTCCAAAACCTGGCTGCTCAATGCGCGGGTGAAGAGGCCGCCCCGCAAAGGGATATGGCTCAGGTCGGCCTGGATGAGATGGGCTTTCGCCCGTACCGCCTCCGGAAGCCGCTCCCAATTGCGCCGGACCGAGCCGAAGGAGATATCGATTCCCACCGTCTCTCTCGCCTTCGGCGCAACCAGAGCCGTCATTCTCCCGATGCCGCATCCCGCCTCCAGCAGGAAATCGTCCTGCGAAAGGTCAAGAGCCGCAAACGTCCTGGGAACTTCGATCCGGGTCAGCCATTTCAACCCGGTGTTTTTGAGATAGATATCGACCTGTTCATCGCGGGTCTTCATCTCGGTGCGTTTGTCCTGAAATTCCCGGGCGGTTTCGCTGTCCGAAAGAAGGTCATCGGGAAGGAGGCGAGGGATGCCCTGGGTGATGGGAAAGTCCCGGCTACACTGAGGACAGCGCAGATGGCCTTCCTGAATCGTGTCGGAATCCCGGAGCGACTCGGGCTCCAGGGCGAGAGGGAAAGCATGGTCTATGGGGCAGGCGAGATAATCCAGAAGGCGGTAATGCATCCGGTTTCGATGGGTCTCCTTTCAGGAAATGGAGGGCGCGCGCGGCTGTGCGCCTGTCAGACGTATATGTGCAAGACGGGGCGAACACAAGGTTCGCCCCTACGCAAGCGGGTGGCGTATCCGTCCCTTTTCGGATTACGCCGGTTCGACTTTCGGATGTAAGGTGGGGAGCGGTTCCGGCCTGGGTTTGGTTTCGGCGGGCTGGGCCGGAGGGGGAGGCGGGGCGTTGTCCGGCACGGGGTCGGGCAGTTTGCTTCCGGCCATCAAGGCTTCGAATTCAGCCTGCTCGATGGATTCCTTTTCCAGAAGCACCTGGACGATCTCATCCATCTTTTCCCGGTTGTCCAGGAGTACTTTCTCGGCCTGTTCATAGCAGTCATCGATGATCTTTCTTACTTCCTCGTCGATGACGCTGGCGATCTGCTCGCTGAAGTTTCGGTCTTCCATGAGGTCCCGGCCCAGGAAGGGGCTGCCGTGCCTGCGGCCCAGGGTGAGAGGCCCGAGCTTTTCGCTCATCCCCAGCTCGCAGACCATGCTTCGGGCGATTTCGCTGCTGCGCTCCAGGTCGTTGCTGGCCCCGGTGGTCATCTCTCCGAAGACAAGCTGTTCGGCCACGCGCCCCCCCAGCAGTTGGGTGACCTCATCCATCAGGTAGCTTTTGCTGACCAGGTAGCGGTCCTGGGTCGGCAGAGTCATGGTATAGCCGAGGGCCATCCCGCGGGGCAGGATGGAGACCTTGTGTACCGGGTCGGTATTGGGCAGCACATGGGCTACGATGGCGTGGCCGAGTTCGTGGTAGGCGACCATGACCTTTTCTTTTTCGCTGATGATCCGGCTCTTGCGCTCCGGCCCGGCCACCACCCGGTCGATGGCGGCGTTGAAATCATCCATATCGATCTTGGTTTTTTCCTCCCGCGCGGCCAGGAGAGCAGCCTCGTTGACCAGGTTCGCCAGGTCCGCTCCGGAGAAGCCCGGGGTGCGGCGGGCCAGGTTTTCGAGGTTGATCTCATCGGTCAGCGGTTTGCCGCGGGTGTGAATGTGGAGAATCGCCTTGCGCCCGTTGGCGTCCGGGTTGTCCACCGTGATGCGCCGATCAAAGCGGCCCGGCCTGAGAAGCGCCGGATCCAGGATATCGGGCCGGTTGGTGGCGGCGATGAGGATTACGCCCTTATTGGGGTCGAAGCCGTCCATCTCCACCAGGAGCTGGTTGAGGGTCTGTTCGCGCTCATCGTGGCCGCCGCCCAGTCCCGCGCCGCGCTGCCGCCCGACCGCATCGATCTCATCGATGAAGACCAGGCTCGGTGCGCTGGCTTTGGCGGTATCGAACAGGTCGCGCACGCGGGAGGCTCCCACCCCCACAAACATCTCCACAAAGTCGGAGCCGGAGATGTGGAAGAACGGAACCCCGGCCTCCCCGGCAATCGCCCGGGCCAGCAGGGTTTTCCCGGAGCCGGGAGGGCCGACCAGAAGGACGCCTTTGGGAATTTTCGCGCCGAGAGCCTGGAATTTCTTCGGGTTTTTCAGGAACTCCACCACCTCCTGAAGCTCCTGCTTGGCCTCATCGATCCCGGCCACATCCTCGAAGGTGATCTTCGGGATGCTTTCATTGG
This sequence comes from Armatimonadota bacterium, assembly GCA_020846535.1. Classification (GTDB taxonomy): domain Bacteria; phylum Armatimonadota; class JADLDR01; order JADLDR01; family JADLDR01; genus JADLDR01. Next base: position 32,106 of record JADLDR010000031.1, read on the forward strand.
CCCGCTTGGCGCGGCTGCGCCCGAACGAAAGGGCCTGGTTGCCGCCGCTCTGCGCCTGCCGGAGAAAGAAGATCCAGAAAAGGGTCAGCAGAAAAAGAGGCAGAAGGAGGGAGAAGAGGAGGCTCTGCCACAGTTCGGTGAAGAAGGTGGACTGAACCCCGAACGAAACGCCGTGCTTGTAAAGAAGCTGGGTGAGTTTGCTTTTTTCTTCCTGAGACTCCGGAATGTTGACTGTGAATTTATCGCCGTTAGTGGTTTCGCCCCTGAAGCGGTCTTTTTCGAAAGTGCCCTTATTAATCTCCCCGTTCTCGATTTTCTTGAGCAGATCGCTATATTGCATTGGCTCGGTCGGCTCGACCCACCGGGATACGGATCCCTTCATGAGCCATGAGGCGACCAGCACGATAAATATAACCCAGAGGGCACTCCTGAAGAATCGATTACCCAACACAAAACCTCCCATTTGGACTAAACGGAGTGAATCCCTTCGCTTCCATTATACCATAATTGACTAGAGAAGACAATCGCTGGAGACGCCGCTCGGCTCGCTTCCGCCGCTCCGGCCCGCCTCTTCGATCCTCACCCAGAGCCACCGCTGTGTCCTGCCCGTCACTTTGACAAGTTCGGAAAGGGCGATACCCGCCACCCAGACGATTTTTCCCTCATCGGCTACCACCGCCAGGCGGGGCCGCTCACTGCGGGGGATTTTCCGGTCGATGAACAGATCATGCAGCTTTTTGCTGCCCTGCATCCCCAGCGGCTGCATCCGGTCTCCCGCCCGCCGGTTGCGGACTGTCAGCGGGCCGCGCAGCCGGTCGGCGTCGAGAACCGCTTCCCCGCTCTCAGGGAGGGGGAACGCGGCGGGACTCTCGGGCAAATACCGGGCGGTTATTTTCTGTCCGGTTTCCGGAATCACCGCTACGCCCGGAACGGCCAGAGGATAAGCGAAGGGAGCGATTTCAGGAAGGTTTACCGAGCGGGCCACTTTGAGGAAACCGCTGTCTCCGGCCACATGCGCCAGGCCGCCGGGGAGTGTATGCTCGAACGGCAATCTTTCTCTAAAAGACGCTAAAATACCCTCGATGGTTCCAAAGGAGACGCCCATCAGATCGCCGCTGGCCGCTTCGATGGCTTTCCGGAGGAGCCGCCTTTGGAGGGCAGCCGGGAGCGCCTCGAAAACGGGCCGGGAAAATATGGTGCGTTCCCCTGTGTGGGAGGAAACCGTATCCCGCCAGGACAGTTCGGCAGCTTCTTCCGCTATCGAAGCGTCATCGGAGAGGAGCCGGGCGAGGCGGAGGAGGGAGCGCCGGACGCCGGGATGGTATTCGCTTTCCAGGAGGGGCAGGAGCTTGTGGCGGATGCGATTTCGGAGGTAATCGGTTTTCAGGTTGGAGGGGTCTTCCCGGCAGGCCAGCCCCTCGCGCTCGCAGTAGGCGAGGATTTCGGCGCGTGAGGTTTCGATCAGAGGGCGGATATAGGGGAGGCGCACCGGGGGCATGCCTGTCAGACCTTTCGGCCCGGTTCCCCGCAGGAGATTGAGCAGAATGGTTTCGGCCTGGTCGTCCTCGTTGTGCCCCAGGGCGATTTTGTTGGCCCCGGCAGATCGGGCGGTCGCTTCCAGGAAGGCGTACCGCGCTCGCCGGGCCGCTTCCTGCACGGAGCCGCCCTGCTCCGCTTTGAGAGACAGAGTATCGGCGGCCCCTAGCGAGGCGGGCAGGCCCAGGCGCTGCGCCAGGGAACGCACGAATTCGGCGTCGTCGTCGGCATCTTTGCCGCGCAGTCCGTGGTGGAGGTGGGCCACATGGAGGGCGATGCCTGCCTCCGGGCCGATTCGCCGGAGGAAATGCAGCAGGGCGACCGAATCCGGGCCACCGGAGACGGCTGCCAGAACCCGGTCGCCGGGAGAAAGCATATCGTAGTGGGCGAGGGCGGAGGCGAACATGCCCACCTCCTAGGCAAAGAGCCGTTCGATGAGCCGGTGGCCCTTCTCGATGAAGAGCGGCCATTCCTGGGCGCAGATTTCGTCGTAGCCGAAGCGGGATCCCTGCTCCGGGACGCCGGTTCCGGCCAGCACGAAAGGAACGGGATCGTCCGTATGGGTGCGGATAGCGATAGGGGTGGCGTGGTCAGGCAGGACGAGGATGCGGTGCCGGTCGAACTGCGCCAGCCCCTCCATCAGGGGGCCGATCACCTTCTGGTCGATATCCTCGATAGAGGCGATTTTGCCGTCGATATTGCCTTCATGCCCGGACTCGTCGGCGGCCTCGATGTGGATGAGAACGAAATCGCGGTTTTGAAGCGAATCGAGGGCATAGAGGGCCTTGCCGGTATAGTTCGTGTCCCGGTAACCGGTCGCGCCCGGCACCTCGATCACCTGAAGGCCCACCAGCCGGGCGATGCCTTTCAGGAGATCCACCGCCGAGACGACGGAGCCGGTCAGCCCGTATTGGGAGAGGAAGCTGGGCATCCTGGGAGCGCGGCCCTGGCCCCAGAGCCAGATCATGTTGGCCGGGCTTCGGCCCGAGTCGCGGCGGTGGCGGTTGATATCGTGGCCGTCCAGGACTTCCAGGGAATCCCACATCAACTGGCGGAGCATCCCTTCCCCATCCCCGACAGGCAGGTTCGGGGCTATCGGCTCTCCCTGGATGTCGTGGGGGGGAACTGTGCGGAGGTTGTCCTTCCCCTCGCACCAGAGAAGCAGGTGGCGGTAGCCGACCCCGGGGTAAAATTGCAGCTTACGGGTTCCCAGCTTTTCCTGGACCAGCCCGATCAGGACACGGGCCTCCTCGGAGGAGACGTGTCCGCCGCTGTAATCGAGCAGCTTTTCGCCGTCGGCGGAGACGAGGTTGCACCGGAAGGCCACATCCTCCGGGTTCATGGGAACCTGCATGCTGGCCGCTTCCAGCGGGGCGCGCCCGGAATAATAACGCGCCGGGTCGTAGCCGAGGATGGCGATATTGGCGACATCGCTTCCCGGGTAAATCCCCTCCGGCACGGTTCGCACCCGGCCCACCGTCCCCACCCGGGCCAGCCTGTCCAGATGGGGCTTCCGGGCCACCTGAAGCGGCGTCTTATCCTTCAAATCCGCCAGAGGCCGGTCCGCCGCCCCATCGATCACCACAAGCGCGTATTTCATCTGACATACTCCACCCGCTTGTCATTGCGAGGAGCGGTAGCGACGAAGCAATCTCCAGGCGGCTGGCAAAAACGATGTACTTCGTCGCTTCGCTCCTCGCAATGACAGCGATATTCATGCGCAATCACAGAGCATCTTTATGCTACCGCGGAAGGTCCTTGCCTGTGATGCGGCGGTAGGCTTCGCGGTATTTGTCCGCGGTTTTGGAGACGATTTCTTCCGGAAGCTCGGGGGCGGGCGGCTCCTTGTTCCACTGGATCGACTCCAGATAATCGCGGACGAACTGCTTGTCGAAGCTGGGCTGGGAGCCGCCCGGCTCGTAGACGGCGGCATCCCAGAAACGGGAGGAGTCCGGGGTCAGGGCTTCATCGATAAAGATCAGCTTCCCGTCTTTCAGGCCGAACTCGAACTTGGTGTCGGCGATGATGATGTCGCGCTGGGCGGCATGGAGGGCGGCCTGGACGTAGATCCGGACGCTCCGGTGTACCAGGTCGAAGGCTAGAGCGTCGTTCTTCATGCGCCGCCGCATCTCGTCCACGGAGATATTTTCGTCATGGCCGGCCTGCGCTTTGGTGGATGGGGTAAAGATCGGCTGGGGCAGTTTGTCGGATTCCACATAGCCCGCCTCCAGGGGAACCCCGCAGACCGTGCCGGATGTTTTGTATTCCTTCCACGCCGATCCGGAGAGGAAGCCGCGGACGACGCACTCATAGGGGATCGGCTCGGTTTTGGCGACCAGCATCGTCCTGCCGTCCAGCAGATCGCGCTGTTCGGCGATTCCGGGCAGGCCGGTGCGCCGGATGATGTCATCGATATCGGCGCTGATGACGTGATTCGGGCAGATCTGCCGGGTGTGGTCGAACCAGAAGGCCGACAACTGGGTCAGCACGCGCCCCTTGTCGGGAATGCCGTTCGGCAGCACCACATCGAAGGCGGAAATGCGGTCGGTCGCCACGATCAGGAGCGGTTCTCCCAGATCGTAGACATCGCGCACCTTGCCGGTCGCAAAGGGCTTGAGGCCCGGAATCCGGGTCGAGAGAACGACGGGACGAGACATGCAAGCCTCCTTTCAGGATTGGATCGCTTTCATCACATCTTCCATAGCCGGCGCAATGACGGTCGGGGCGGGGGAGGATTTGATGGCCCGGTCCGGGTCCTTGAGGCCGTGCCCGGTCAGCGTGCAGACAATGACGGCCCCGTCTTCCAGGCCGCTGCCGCCTGCAAATCGTTTGAGCAGCCCGGCGACCGAGGCGGCGGAGGCAGGCTCGCAGAAAACGCCCTCCAGTCCGGCCAGCAGGCGGTAGGCTTCCACGATCTCCTCATCCGTCACGCAGGCGATCTCCCCGCCCGATTCGTCGCGGGCGGCGATGGCGCTCTGCCAGCTCGCGGGGTTGCCGATGCGAATGGCTGTCGCCAGGGTCTGCGGGTTCGCCACCGGCTTGCCGGTCACCAGAGGGGCCGCTCCTGCGGACTGAAAGCCCATCATGCGCGGCAGCTTTTCGATTTTGCCGTGCCGTGCGTATTCCTTATAGCCCTTCCAGTAGGCAGTGATGTTGCCCGCGTTGCCCACCGGGATGCAGTGGTAATCCGGCGCTCTGCCCAGCCGGTCGCAAATCTCGAAGGCCGCCGTTTTCTGGCCTTCGATACGGTAGGGGTTGATGGAATTGACCAGGGTGATGGGGTATCGGTCGGTGATATCGCGCACCAGATTCAGCGCGTCGTCGAAGTTGCCTTCCACGGCCAGCACCTGCGCCCCGTGCATCATGGCCTGGGAGAGCTTGCCCAGGGCCACCTCGCCTTTGGGAAGGAGTACCATACACTTCAGCCCGGCGCGGGCGGAGTAGGCCGCCGCCGATGCGGAGGTGTTGCCTGTCGAGGCGCACATGACCGCTTTTGAGCCTTCTTCGACGGCTTTGGAGATCGCCATGGTCATCCCCCGGTCTTTGAACGAGCCGGTGGGGTTCGCCCCTTCGTATTTCAGATAAACATGAACCCGTCCCCCCAGCATTTCGGACAGGCGGCGGGCTTCGATGAGAGGCGTGTCGCCTTCCAGGAGGGTCACCACAGGCGTCTTCTCGGAAACTGGCAAATAAGATCGATAGGCGGCAATCAGACCGGGCCAGGTAGCCATAACGAAAACCTTCTTTCAATGAAATGGGTTGGAATCGACAATACTATACCACAAAACGCCCGGCAAGGCAATGGAGGGAAACCGGAGGCAGAGGCAGGCAATTGCCATGCCTTGCGGAACACCGCAAACGCTCTGCCTTGGATGCAGGGCCTCGTCTAAAGAGCAATTCCCTTCCGGACAGCAGCGATTATTTCGGATATATCCCCGCCAGCTTCATCAGGCCGCCGTGCAGTTTGTGAAACCAGGGGGAGCGCGGGAGGAACATGAACATGCAGTAGCCGGTGATCAGATTCAGCCCCTGCTCCTCAGCCCGGAAGATGGCCCGGGTGCCCGAAACGCCTCCGGCGATGTGCCGGTGGATCCAGATATCCCGAATGCCCGCCTCCACGCAGTCGAGGACGGCCTGCTCGGTGCTGTCCGCTGGCAGGAGCAGGACGGCCCTGTCGGGAGCCGGCTCGATCTCCCGCAGGTGAAGGTAGCATTTCATGCCATCGATCTCCGCCGCGTTGGGGTTGACCGGGTAGGCTTCATAACCGTGTTTGACCAGTTCGCGGAAGAGCAGGCGCGAATATTCCTTTTCGCTACGCGACACCCCGACCACGGCGATGCGCTTCCCTGCCAAAAAGTCGTTTATGCGCTGGCGCGTGACTTTTGCCATCATCATACTCCTTGCCGTTTGCATAGGAGCGATATCTTCCGCCGCGCCCTGCGGCGATTCCCTCCGAAGGCCCTTTCCAGACTCCGCCGTCGAAGGAAGCGATCCAGACCGCCTTATTGTCCTTGTTGGCGGGCCGGGGCGGGCCCTCGGCGCAAAGCCGAAGGCGTCGAGCCGAACTTGCACTTTTTTTTGCGAAAAGCAGGTATTTTTACCGGCAAACGGGCGTATTTTCCCCAAAAACAGGTATTTCTACTTGTAGATATTCATTTCGATTCTTGTTAAAATAACTCAAGTTGCCACCTAACCTGGGGCCAGTCCCGTTTTCCGCTGTAGGGGCGCGATTCATCGCGCCCAACGGCCTGGCAGGGCGCGATGAATCGCGTCTCATAGACCTCAACCCGGGTAGGTAGCGACTTGGGTTAAAATAGATGCGGTGACCCGAACAAAAAGGAGATGGCCAAATGAGACGGATCGCCGGATTGTATGCAGGATGGCTTCTACTTGTTTTACTGTGCATTGCTGCCCCGGGCGCGCATGCCGATGTGACCTTCAATTTCGACTCGATATTGACCGGGGATACCCCGGCAGGATCGACGCCGTGGGCCACCCTGACCCTGATCGATGTGTTCGGAGGCGTTGAAGGAAAGCTGAAGAACAACATGACAGGCACTTCCCAGTTCATCACTTTCCTGAAGCTGAACCTGAATCCGTTCGTTGCCGATATTGCGGGTTCCTCCAGCGATCCCCAGGTGACAGGCTTTTCGTTCGGTTCGGATTTCAACACCGATGCCGGGGAAAAGTTCGATGTGGTGGTGGATTTTGAAAATTCCAATGCTGGGGATCGCCTGAATCCCGGTGACACGGCCATCTTCAAATTCACCGGAACCGGCCTGACCGCCAGCAATTTTCTGGCCTTCGCCACTCCGAACGGCGGGAATCCGAAGGACGTATTGGGCTTGATCCACATTCAAGGGATCGAGCCGGACGGTTCCTCCAAGGTCAGGCCGTCTATCGGCCAGGAGCCTGGCGGCAATCCCGTTCCCGAGACTTCCTCCCTGCTGGTGTTGGGAAGCTCCAGCATCGGCGCTCTGGGCTACCTGATCGGCCGCAGGCGCAACACCCTGTAGCCGTTTGCGTTGTTGCCATAAAAGCCCCAGGCTGAGCCTGGGGCTTTTTTATCGGACGGCGGATTCGAGGATCGTCAGCGCGCAGTCGTCGGCGTCCAATCGCGCGCGGCAGCCGACCGGAAGGGTGAGGGGATGGTCGACGTGGCCTATGGGATAGGCGCACAGAGCCGGTTTCCCGAAGGGAGCCAGGATATCGGTGTAAATATCGTCCAGGCCCAGGAACGGCTCCGGGCTTTCGGGGGAAGGGTGGGGGAAGTGGCCGAGGAGAAAGCCTGCCGCCTCTTCCAGCTTCCCGGCCAGCTTCAGTTGGGTGAGCATCCTGTCCACGCGCCAGGGTTCTTCATGGAGGTCTTCCAGGAAGAGGATGTGGCCGGAGGTCTCGATTTCCCAGGGAGTGCCCAGGCTGCTGGCCACCAGGCACAGGCAGCCCCCGACCAGCGGGCCTTCCGCAGAGCCGCCGACCAGGGTGTAGGGCGCGGCGCGGCCTGAATCGAAGGCAAGCTGCCGGGGAACAGGCGTATCTGTCAGGGCGTCCCAGAGCGATTGACCGGCGAAGGCGTCCAGAGAGGGCATCTCGGCGGCAGGCATCGGGCCGTGGAAGGTGGGAAATCCGCACTCTCGCCGCAAGGACAGATGGAGGGATGTGATATCGCTGTAGCCCAGGAAAATCTTCGGGTGAGCGGCGATGGCCGGATAATCCAGATGCTCCAGGAGGCGGATCGAGCCGTAGCCGCCCCGGGCGCAGAAAACGGCCCGCACCTCCGGGTCGGCGAACATGGCGGCCATATCGGCGGCCCGGTCGGGATCGCTGCCCGCCAGGTAGCCCCGCCGGTCGGAGAGGTGCGGGGCCGTTTTGACCCGGTAGCCTCTGGCTTCCAGGCAGGCGATCCCGCGCTCCAATTTCGCCGGATCGGGCGGGCTGGCGGGAGCGATGAGGCCGATGGTGTCCCCGGGCCGGAGGGCGGACAGCTTCATTGCCGCTCCAGGGTAATCGCCACGATCTTCATATGCGGGTTGTCGGGCAGGCGGATGGCCGTCAGGGGGCGGTCCTGCACGATGGGCAGAACGTAGTGGAAGAGGGTGGCGGGCGACTTCATATCAATGCCTTTGGCCGTATGGCGATAGGGAACGGTAAAGCCGATCCTTTCTCCATACTGGGGCGGTTCGTTCCACTGGCTCATCGCCATCCGGACGGCGACGGCGTTTCCGGTTTCGTATTCGAAGGTGAAGTCTCCGACCGCATTCGGCGCGATGGCGGCTCCCAGGATATGCGCCCGGTAGTAATATCCTTTCGGCGCAGTTCCGCCCTGTCCGCGGCAGGTCACCACATTCTTGACCCCGTCCGTTTTGGGGGGATAGGAGAACTGGATCAGGCGGCAGGAATCCCAGCCGCTCCGGTCCACCGGCCCCCAGTAGCCTGAAGGATACCATTTTCCTTCCATACCGACCATTGGCACTTCCGGGGGCATCAACTCCGCAGGCAGGCTGTTCCCGGCCCCGTCGAACGATCCGTCTTCAAGATTGGCGGTCGAGCTGATGCCGTCGGTATCGTAGACGGCGGAGAGATCGACGAACTGCTGAGGGCCGCCGTTAATCAGCACGGGAACCACCAGAAGGGCGGTTCCCCGGGAGTTGGCCGAGGACGAGGCCCAGACGCCGTTATGCTGCACATCCCACACCAGCAGATATTCGCCGGGGCCGGGCGGAGCTTTCAGTTCCACCGCGGCGTTAGTCAACTGCTCCGGCCCGGTGGGAAAGGGAATGGAGGCCAGGCTGCCCGGCCAGAACGCCTCGATCCCGTCCAGATAATACCAGTGGTAGGTGATTTTGGTGGCCTCGGGAGTCCACCGTTCTGAGCCTCTGTTCTGGAGGAAGGCTTTCAAGGAGTGGGAAGAACCGGCCAGCATCGTTTTGGGGGCGCTGCTCTGAAGGAAAAAAGCGCCGATGTCTTCCCGCAAAACCTCCACCGATTCCGTGTAGAGGCTTTTGCCGGAATTCAGCCACTGCTTCCCGTCATAGAGATCCCACTGAATCTGGTAGACCCACGGCCCCTTGGCGCTCCAGACCGGCAGGGGCGCTCCCATATGGTCGGCGGCCTGCGCCAGCACTTCGAAACGGGCCACCTCGCCGGGAGCGACATCCCCGGCAACGGCCTGCCGCCCTCCCTCCGGGTCGACCACTGCGGGCGCTTCGCCGTTCAGAATGCCGGTCCTGACCCATCTGTAGCCCAGAGCCACCCCGTCGGTCAGCCGCCAGGTGCGGCTGCCGTCGTTGCGGACGCGCACCTCCGTTTTGACCAGAGACCCCTGTTTCATCATGGTAGGCAGGGCGCTGGAGAGAACGGTGGCGGCCATCTCCTGCGGCGGCTTCCCGACGGTGACGGGCAGGGAAAGAGGGACCGAGCCGCTCAGGGAGAACCAGTTGCCTGCGCCCTGCGCCATATCGACGCGCAGTTCGTAGCGGCCCTCGGGCATAGGGCTGCCGTCCGCCTGAAGAGTGGCGATCCCGAGGCTCATGTCTATCGACTGCCCGGGCTGCACGACACGGGGAACCGGAACAGAGGCCGCCGGAGCCTCGAAAGGCTGCCCGTCTTTGAACCACCGGTAGGAGAGGGCTGTCCCTTCCAGCGATCTCCACAGCTTGGCCCCTACATTGCGAATGGTGAAATCCACCAGGCAGACCGACCGGGGCGCGATCACCTCCGGGGCCGTATGGCGGGCGAATTTGGCCTGATAGGGGATGGGATTGTGCAGGGACAGGCTGCCCAGGCGCGTCAGGTCGAGGTAGGTCAGGCCATATTGCCGGGTGGGAGCCACCTCGCTGCCGTCATGGTAGCCGTTGAAGGATTCGATGATCACCCAGTCCGGCTTCTGGATGAGAGCCTGGCTCCAGTCGGCTTTATAGGCAGTCCCGCCCGCCCGGGGGCGGGGCGGGCTGAGGCTGGCCGGCTGGGTGGAATCGTTGTAGCCAGGGCTGAGCGCGGCCACAGCGATCCGGCCCGAGCCGTCGAACCGGGCGGCCTGCCAGGGGCCGAAATCGCAGTAGCCGTCCAGCGCAACCCCCTTGGCCTTAAAATCGCTGCCCCCGACCCAGGCGAGGGTTTTGCCGAACTCCTCCTTGAACTGGCGTTCGGCGTATCGGAACGCCTCTTCGGAGACCGCCGCAAAATCCGACGCCCCCCGCAGCACTACAACGCAGGCGGGAACTGCTTGGCCCGGAAGGATGACCTGCGCCCGGAACTCCGGCGGAATCCGCGTGAAAAAGGCGCGGATGTGGCTGTAGAATTCGCGCTGGCCCTCCGGGCGGGCGAGATCGGGCCTGGAGCCGTCCTCGGCCAATGAAGAGGTATCGAAAGACATCCCGACAAGCGGGTAATCCTTTTGTTCCGCTTTGGTTTCTTTCAGGGCCTGGACCAGAACGTCCAGCCCTTTCAGGGCATAGGTGGCCCTATCCTGGGACGCGCCCCGGTAGACCGGCAGCAGCACATCGATGCCGGCCCGCCGGGCGTCTCGAATCTGCTCCCGGTGCCACTGGGTGAAATCGTAGCTGAACCAGGGGCCGGTTCCGCCCATCGGCTTGTCGGTCAGAAGGCTGGTTCCGTCCCCGGCCCGCACCCGGGCGAAAGGAACGTCCTTCCGGATGTCTCCCTGAAACCAGTAATAATAATGCGCCAGAAGCAGCTTCTGGCGTCGGTCCGCGGGCTTGGCTTCTTCCGCAGCCTGGGGCCATACCGCGCCTGAGCCGAAAATCCAGAGCGCCGCCATCCACCACGCCGCAACCCCCCGGAGGGCAGTTATCCGTATCAAAATATGCACTCCTTCGCACAGATGGGATAATCCATGAGTCGCGCAATCCGTTCCGTTTGCCGCGTTATCTTATCATGTTTGGGAGGAGGTGTCAAGACGGCGTTGGCGAATCTTTCTCTTGAGAAAAGACCCGAAGGCGAGAATCGTACCAGCAATGTCACTCAAAGAGGAGGCTATTCGCCCTATGAACGGCTATGTTTTGTTGTTTGTCGGTCTGGCGCTGTCGCTGTCGGCGGCGGCGGCGCTGGCGCAGAGAGCGCCGGTGAGTTTGTGGCCGGTGGATCCTCTGGAAAAGGTTTTCCGGGATACGCTCCCGCCCGCGCAGGCGGAGGGAAGCATCCGCATCCGGTGCGCCCGGAACGAGATCGAGTCAGGGCAGTTCGCCATACGGGCCGGGCTGGCTCTGGAGAGGGTCCAGGTCAAAATCTCCCCGCTCCGGCACGTAACGGAGGCCGCGTTTCTTTCGGAAGAACAGATCCGCTGGCGCATGGTGGGCTTCGTGCCTGTCCGCAAGAACAGCCCCGACACCCCGGATTCTGAACTGCTGCGAAAAGCCCCGTTCCAGGCCCCGGACCCGCTGCTGGAAGATCGCTCTTTCGGCCTCAAACCGGGGCAAACCCAGCCGATATGGCTGACTGTGAGCATTCCGGAGCGGGCGATCCCCGGGGAGTACCGCGGGACGGTGACGGTGGACACCCCGAGGGGGCAGGCGGAAGTTCCTATCGAAGTGAGCGTTTATCCATTTGCCCTGCCCAATGCCCGGCATCTGTTTGTCACGAACTGGTTCAATCTGCAAGCCATCGCCCGCGCTCATTCGGTCGATCTCTGGTCGGAGGAGTTCTGGCAGGCACTGGGTCGGTACGCGCAGAACATGGCCGCCCACCGCCAGAATGTGGTTCTGACGCCCCTCTCCCTGGTTGCCGTCTACCGGGAGGAGGACGGGCGGCTCGCTTTCGACTTCAGCCGGTTCGACCGCTATGTCCGGTTGTTCGAAAAAGCGGGCGCGGCGCAGCGCATAGAGCTTTCGCACCTGGGCGGCTTCGGAGAAGGCGGATGGGCCAGCAAAACCATACAGCTTCACCCGCTCTCCGCTGTGGAGCGCAAAACCGGCGAGACGCTGGCGCTGCCGCCCCAGGAATCGCTGCCGCCCTTCCTCAAAGCCGTGGAGCAGCACCTCGCGCAAAACGGTTGGCTGGAGAAATCGTGCATTCATGTGACGGATGAGCCTGCGGAACACAACCGGCTGTCCTGGCTGGAAGCCTCGCGCTTTATCCGCCAGGCCGCCCCGCGCCTCAAGCAAATCGATGCCATCGAAACCACCGGGTTCGGCAGATCACTCGATGTATGGGTTCCGAAGCTGAACCACCTGAACCACTGGCTGGAGGAATATCAGGCGGCAGAGGCGGACGGGGCGGAACTCTGGTTTTACACCTGCTGCCATCCCACCGGCTATTATCCGAACCGCTTCACCGACTACTCGCTGGTCAAAACGCGCCTGCTCCATTGGCTCAACTGGCGCTACAACCTGACCGGCTACCTGCACTGGGGCCTGAACTTCTGGACGGCCAACCCCTTCGACGACCTCAACGATACCGCTCTCCCGCCCGGGGACAGTTTCATTATCTACCCGGGCAGCGCCGGCCCCCTCGATTCAATCCGGTGGGAAGCCATGCGCGACGGCCTGGAGGATTTCGAGTATCTCTGGCTTCTTCAGGACGCTTTCGCCAGCGCCGTCAAAAAGCTGGGCAATCCTTCCCTGCCCGCCCGCGCCCGAAGCGACGAACTCTGCCGCCTCCTGGTACACTCCATCACCGATTACGAGCGAGACCCCGCCCGGCTGAACGACATCCGCCACCGGATCGCCCAGGAGATCGTTGCGCTTTCAGCCCTGCCCGCCCTTCTGGTCACCACCAGCCCGCCCGCCGGAAGCGAAGTGGTCTCCGGCCCCATCTCCCTCATCGTGCGCGGTGCTGCCGAACCGGGAACGAGCGTCACCGTGAACGGGCAGGCGGTCGACCTGAATATGAGTGGAACCTTTTCTATTCAGACGTGGCCCGAAGGCGGGAAAGTTACCGTCACGGCGGAAAAAGACGGGCAGAAGAAGACAGTGGAGAGGGAATTCCGGGTAAGAGGGGGAAAGCCCTGATAATCTCTCGCTTGGCTCAGCGAACGAAGTCTTAACGCTGCCCTTGCGAGGAGCTTAAGCGATGAAGCAATCCCCAGGCGCTCCGATAGCGAAAGATTGCTTATCCTGGAGATTGCCGCGTCGCTTAAGCTCCTCGTAAGGAGAGCAATGGAGGACTGCATTATATAGGACTTTTGCTCTTATAGGGGCGAACCGATGGGTTCGCCCCAGGCACAGGGCAGACACATAGGTCTGCCCCTGCCGGTCGCCCCATCCGGGGGACAAAGCGAAAGTCCTAAGCAGCCCGTTGGAGTAAAGGGGCAGTTTTTGGCGGATCCGGTCCGACCTGTAGGGGCGATCCTTGTGATCGCCCGCCCTGCCGGTAGGGCCGTTTTCAGGGCGAACAAATCGTTCGCCCCTAC
>JADLDR010000032.1 GCA_020846535.1 Armatimonadota bacterium
CTCCCTATTAAATAATATTAAAGGGATTAGGCGAAAACCCGCTTTTAGGAGTGTTGTGTTTAAGGGCTAAAAATGGATCTTTTCCGCCTTTAAAGAGACAATAAAGCATAAATTTGAGCATATAGACACATCTAAATAGCATAATGATCGGTTTATTCGCTTAATTTAGACACACAGAAATGGCTCTACTGCACGGCGTGGGTGGGATTACTGCACGGCGTGGGTGGGTTTGGCCGTCACCTACCGCGCTTAGCCAATGGTAGAAGGATGCTTCCAACCGCATAAAGGGCCTGCCTTTGTGGGCAGTCACGCCCTTTCTCCGCCCATCGTCGAACGATTTATCAGATGAGGAGCGATCCATGTCATCCGGACGTGTTTTTCTGGTGGGAGCGGGGCCGGGCGATCCGGGCCTGATCACCTTGAGGGGGCTGGAGTGTATCGGCCAGTCCGACTGCATCGTTTATGACCGCCTGGTGGGGGAAGCGATCCTCCGTCACGCCCGCCCGGATGCGGAGATGATCTATGCAGGCAAAACCCCGGTCCGACATACGCTCTCCCAGGACGAGATCAACGCCCTGCTGGTCGAAAAAGCGGCGGAAGGGAAGATGGTCTGCCGCCTGAAAGGGGGCGATCCCTATGTCTTCGGGCGCGGCGGCGAGGAGGGGGAGGCGCTGAGGACGGCGGGCATTCCCTTCGAGGTCGTGCCGGGGATCACCTCCGCCATCGCGGTCCCGGCCTATGCGGGCATCCCGGTCACCCACCGGGGCGTGGCCTCCAGCTTCGCCGTCGTCACCGGCCACGAAGACCCCGTCAAGGCGGAAACGAGCATCCGGTGGGAATATCTGGCTCAGGGCGCGGATACCCTGGTTTTTCTGATGGGTGTCGAGAACCTTCCGGCCATCGTGGAGCAGTTGGCCCGCCACGGCAGACCCCCGGAAACCCCGGTGGCCCTCATCCGCTGGGGAACCAGGCCGGAACAGCGCACCCTCATCTCCACCCTGTCCGAAGTGGCCGAGAAAGCGCGGGCCGAGGGCTTCGCTTCCCCTGCGGTCACGGTGGTCGGAGAGGTGGTTTCATTGAGGGAGACGCTGCGGTGGTTCGATGCCCGGCCCCTCTTCGACAGGCGCATCCTGGTCACCCGCGCCCGCGAGCAGGCTTCGGAATTGAGCGGCCTGCTGGCCCGCCACGGGGCGGAGCCGGTGGAGTTTCCGGTCATCAGGATCGCGCCTCGCGACTTCGATCTCCCCTCCCCTGTTCCCCTCGAATACGACTGGCTCATCTTCACCAGCGCCAACGGGGTGCAGGTCTTTTTCGATAAGCTCCGCGCCGCAGGCCGGGACGCCCGCGCTTTCGCAGGCTGCAAGGTGGCCGCTATCGGATCGGGAACCGCGCAGGCGCTCGGAACTCAGGGCATCGCCGCCGATTTCGTGCCCACCGAGTTTGTGGCGGAGGCCGTTATCAAGCAGTTCCCGGAAAACCCCTCCGGCCAGCGCATCCTCATCCCCCGCGCCGCCGAAGCCCGCGAAGTGCTGCCTGACCGCCTGAAGGCCGCCGGAGCCGCGGTCACGGTGCTGCCCGTCTACGATACTCTCCTCGACGATCCCGACGCCGAACCTATCAAAGCTATGATCGCCGAAGGCAGGATCGATCTCATCACCTTCACCTCCAGCTCCACTGTCAGGAATTTCTTCGCCCTGACCGGCCCCATCTCCCTGGAAGGCGTCCGCATCGTCGCCTTCGGCCCGGTGACGGCCCAGACCGTCCGGGAATACGGCGCAGAAGTTTCCCTGGTTCCCCCGGAAAACTCCATCGAAAGCATGGTGGAAACAATTCTCGAAGCCTATTCAAAGGAGAAATCGTTATAGGAAGCGAATACTATCAAGGCTTTCGCTCGGATGACGATATATGGCTGCGATGCAGTCTGTGAGAAGCGTCTGCGAGGCGGCGAACTCCAACGTAACGCCAACCAAAGCGCAGGCGTCGTCGATGCAGTCTGCGAGGGCAAAGCCCGAAGCGATCTCCAGCGTAGCGCCAGCGGACAGAGCCTTTTCGTGCCTTTGTGACGTTGGGGATTGCCGCCAAACTAAAGCTCCTCGCAGACTGCATCGACGGCAATGATCGTATGGCTATGCTAAAGCGCAGGTCCAAAATACCCTGTCGGAGTGGCAAATAAATTGATCAAGTTCAAGACGGTCGGTGAAGGGAAAGTGGTTCACTTTCCCTTCACCATTTTCACCCTCCAGGTGGCGGCCCAGGTCGCCCTGATGCTGGCGGCGTTCCGATACGGACTGCCGGGGCTATGGCACAAACAGATAGCCTCGGGATGGCCCGGCGTTCTGGGAGCCTTTCTCCTGGTTCATCTGTTCGCCTGCTTTTTCGAGTATTTCTTTCACCGCTACATCCTGCACACTATCTTTGTCTACCCCTTGCATCCCTTCGCTCGCAAGCACCGGGTGCATCACGCCCTGACCAAAGTGGTACGCACCTCCCCGAAAGACGGCGGCCCGCGCCTGGTGGAGAACCGCTATCCCCTGATGGAGCAGGAGCAACTGCAATCGGCGGTCTTCCCGGCCTATGCGCTGGTGGCGTTCTGGGCGGTGTTCACCCCGGCGCTCCTGGCCTTCCAATGGCTCTTGCCGTCTCTGCCCGTGCTGGTCGGCGGCTATATCGCGATTGCCTGGTCTTATTATCTCTACGAGGTCTGGCATGCGGTCGAACATCTTTCCTATGAAGACTGGTGGCAGCCCATGCTGGAGCATCCCCGGCGGGGCGGCCTCTGGCGAAAAATCTATGGCTTTCACCTCCTTCACCACGCTGTTCCCCAGTGCAATGAGGCGATCTCCGGCTTCTTCGCCCTGCCGGTGGCGGACTGGCTTTTGAAGACCCATAAAGCCGTGCGCTCCCTGCCCCTGGACGGCAGCATCGCCGATCCCGAGGATTTCACGCCTCCGAGTCCCTGTCGCCTGGTCGCCTGGCTGGACCGGCAGGCCGCCCGGCGCGAGGCCCGGTGGAAAGCCCGCCGCCAGAGGATGTATTCCTCCGCCAACTGAGGCTACCACTTCATGTTGAACGCCAGCCGGGGCCGGCCGCTTGTATTCATGCTGCCCGCATGGGCGCAGAGGTAGTGATAGAAGAGTACATCGCCCTGCCGGGGGGTCAGTTCCACTGGCTCCCCGATACCGGCCCGGGCAACATCCTGATTCAAGGCCCACATCGTCTCGTACCGCTCCGGGTCGCTGCGGGCCAGGATCTCCACCTTCCGGGCGGAGCCGGGCCACACCACCGTTCCCCCGCCATGAGCCGGCACATCGTGCAGGTAAGTCATGGCCGCGATGCGGAAGGCGCGGGGGAACGTCCTGTAGCCGTCCTCCCGGATGGCGTGATCGATATGCGGGCCGGGCCAGCGCCACTCGCCCGGCTGTGGGAAGACATTCAGGGCATAAATGCTGGCAGGTGGAGCGAAGCCCTGCGGGTCGCCCCCTGCCAGCCGGGCCGCCGCGGCCAGCATCTCCGGCGTATAACAGGCTGTCAGAACAGGCTCCCCGGAAACCACCGGCGGAACTCCGCTCCGGGGCCAGCCTGAAGGATCGCCGGTGACCAGCCCCATCGCCTGCCACATCGCAACCTCCGCCCGCTTCACGATTTCGGGAGCGATCAAGCCGGAAACCAGCACGTATCCCTGCTCCCTGTAAAAACTCTCCTGCTCCTCATTGATGGCTGCCATGCTGTTTCCTCCTTGTAGCGCAATTGGATTGATGGTTATTTCCCTTTTCGGCCTTTCCTCTCCTGCCACCCCACCGCGCAGGAAAATTCAGCGCCCGGGTCGAAACCTTTCCCACCGCCAAAAGGAGGGAGGCCGGGCCGTCTGCCATGAGACTTCGAGAGGAATTGAGCCACCGCGAGCGCATCCGGCTGGCCCTGAACCATCAGGAGGCCGACCGGGTTCCGATAGCGTTTGTCTGCTCCGGGGTGAACCCGCCTGCCCGCAGGGAGTGGGATCGGTATTTGAGGCGCGAGCGCGGGGTGGGCGTGGATGAATTCCTGACCCCTTTGCTCGATATCCGCCAGGTTTTCCCGGACTATATAGGCCCGGCGCTGGCCCCCGACACCGATATCTGGGGTGTCCACCGGAGCCTCGTCGGCGGCGGGCTGGACGCCTATAACGAGATAGATTGCTACCCTCTGGCTTCCGCCCATACCCTGGACGATATCCGCAGTTTCCCCTGGCCCGATCCCGGCTGGTTCGATGACAGCGTGCTGCCCGAACGCATCGCTCAGGCGCATGCGGGCGAGGAATACTGCCTGATGCTGGCAAATCACAATGTCTTCGAAACCGCCTGGTACATGCGCGGCTTCGAGCAAATGCTGGTGGACTTGCTGGAAGCCCCGGATATCTCGCATGAGATCCTGGAGCGCGTCTGCCGCTTTTACGAGGAGCGCCTCCACAGGAGCCTGTCCACAGCCCGGGGCCAGATCGATCTGGTCTTCACGGCGGACGATATCGGCGGACAGACTGGCCTGCTCATATCCCTGAAGCTGTGGGAGGCGCATCTCAAGCCCTATCACGCCCGGCTGAACCGCATTATCCACGAATACGGCGCGAAGGTGATCTACCACTCCGACGGCTCGGTGGCCGAAGCGGTGCCGGGCCTGCTGGACGCCGGCATCGATGTCCTCCAGGCCCTCCAGTTCGACGCCCGGGGGATGGACCCGGCAGCCCTGAAAGCCTCCTTCGGGGACAGGCTCTGTTTCCAGGGCGGGGTCAGCGTCCAGCACACCCTGCCTTTCGGAACCGTGGAGGATGTCCGCGCCGAGGTCAAATCCCTGATCGCCGTTCTGGGACAAAATGGGGGCTACATTCTCGGCCCCTCCCACGCGATCCAGGCAGGCACTCCGCCCGAAAACATCACCGCCATGTTCGACGCCGCGCTGGAGCGCAGCCATCCATAGGGGCGAACCGGGTGTTCCGATTACCCCTCGTATCCCTTCAAGATCGCCAGCTCGCGGGGCAGATGTTCCTGATAGCCGGGCTGGCGGTCTATCCACTCGCCGCTTAGGCAGCCAGTATAGCCGATGGAGCGGAGCCGTTCCACGGCCTTGCGGTGGTCCACCTTGCCCTCCCCGATCCAGACCAGCTTCAGGGGTTCGTTTTCTCCGAAGGTGGCGTCATGGATGTGGGAATGGCGAATCCAGGGCCGGAGGATGCGGAACGATTCCTCCGGGGGCATGGCGACCCGCCAGACGGGATGGAGAAAGTCCCAGTTGACCGCAACGGCGGGATGGTTCACCCGCTTCATGACTTCGGCCAGAGGGCGGGGGTCGGACCAGTCGTCATGGGTTTCCACGCAGACCGCCACCCCGCGCTCCCCGGCCCGGTCGGCCACGGCCCGCAGGCATTCGGCGACACCTTCGATGGCCGCCTCCCGGGACAATCCCTCCGGCAGCACGCCGCCGAAGACGCGGATGCAGGGAGCGCCGACATCGGCGGCCAGATCGATGCACCGGCGCGTCATCTCGATTTCCTGTGGGCGGGTGTCGGGATTGGCATACATCCTGGAGGTGGCGATGCAGCAGAGCGCAATCCCGCTGTCCACCGCCTTCTGCCGGGCCTCCGCCCGTTGCGCCGGGGAGGCGTCCATTTCGATGCCGTGCCTGTGCCCCGCCTCGATGCGCGGCTCGATGCCGTCGTATCCGAGGCGCTTCGCCAGGGCCAGCGTATCCTCCAGGGAAAGGGCCGGGGTGGAAAAAGACATAAATGCGTATTTGAGCATCGGTTTCTCCTTATCGGGTGGATGGGCTATCTGTTCCACTCGATGCCTCTTTTTCCTCCTGCTGTCCCGCCTTGCTCAAACATCGACCGCTTTTGGACCTATCTACTCCAATGGAGATTAAGGGGAAGCACCATCCGGTCCTAGGGGTAGGGTTACCTCTCTCCCAGAGACAGCTATACTATATCAAATATAGTTTAATATAGGATAGCTGCTCTCAGGCCCCTCTCCCCGAAACCAGGGGATGCGCCGGAGCGCATCCTGGGAGAGGGGAATAGACGGTGCGGCACTTTACCCCCCCATCCACTCCCCCTGCCCGTTTCGGGAAGGGGGCCGGGGGGTTAGGGAACGGTCTCCCAAAGCCCCGAACTCCACGGGAACAAATTGGCGGCGGCGGCGTTTTATAGAGTAAAATCAAAGGGCAGACTATCGCTTGTGCTGAGTTCCTCCACCCTCATTCTCAATAAGCGACAGTTTCCCTTTGATATTTTTTTGCGTGTCCAAACCAACCTCAAAAGGTGACTTCCGTGAAAAAACTGCCTTTGTTTTTATGCGTTGCCGCTGCCATGGGGTTCAGCCCGTCCGCTGCCCGCAGCCAGGCGGTGACTCTCGGCCCGGTCAATGTGGCCGGGGTCAGCGTCGAAGGGATGCTGCCCCAGGAGGCCCGCGACCATCTGAAGGAAGCCCTTCGCCCCAGGCTCAAGCAGGCAATCGTCCTGACAGACGGGGTAGAAAAGCTGACCCGAAGCCGCGAGGCGCTGGGCATCGCCCTGGACACCGAGCGCATGGTGGGCCAGGCCAAGCAGGGGCCGCCCTATGTTCCCCTCTACCTCAAAGCCGACCGGACCGCCCTTGCGGACGCCCTGAAGCGGATCGCCACACATTTCGAATACAAGGGCCGAAGCGCCCGCGTGATCGAGCATCAGGGCCGGATGCAGATCGTCTCGGGGGAGATGTCCCGCAAGGTGGATATCGAGGCGGCAGTCAAACAGGCTGCCGAAAAGGTGGCCGAAGACGCCTCCGCCCTCACCTTTCCATTGAAGCTCTCCAAAACCCCGCCGAAGGTCAGCGCGGACGACCTGAAAGGGATCGACGGGCAGATCAGCCAGTTTATCACCCGGTTCAGTCCTCGCAAGCGGAAGCGGACAGAGAACATACGGCTCGCGGTCGCCGCCATCGACGGCACGGTGGTGCCTCCGGGCCAGGTTTTCTCCCTGAACGATACGGTGGGGGAACGCACCAGAGAGCGAGGCTTTCAGCCCGCCAAAGTCTTCAAGGACGGGGAAATCGTAGAGGACCTCGGCGGAGGAGTATCTCAGGTTACCGGAACGCTCTTCAATGCGGCGCTGATGGCCGGGCTGCCGATTGTCCACTACCGCACCCACCAGCGCCCGGTGGATTACCTGCCCATCGGGCGGGACGCCACGGTCTGGTGGGGCAGTTTCGACATGAAATTCAAGAACGACACCCCGGCCCCGATCTACGTCGCCTACAGCGCCCAGGGGAACCGGGCGGTCGCGACCCTCTACGGAAAAAAGGGAACGCCCAAGCGCATCCGCCTGCGGGTCACCTCCCAAAAGCTGGGGCCGAGGCACATCACGGCCCGGCTTTACCGTTCTATCCGGGAAGAGGGCAAACCCGTCAAAAAGGAATTCCTGGGCACATCCGTCTATAAGTGGAAGCCCGACAAGAAGCCTTGATGAAGCCCGATCTCTCCTCCGGGAACAAAACATTAGCATTTACTGTATTTAATGACAGAAGCGATTCAGCGAACCCCTGCTTAGACGGGTAGGGGAGGGAGGTAAAAAGTAGCGAGTACAGCGATTCTGTTTCTGGTTATCGCAGTGGTTGCGGCAGTTTTAGGTTTCGGCGTGATTGCTGGGACGGCTGCCTGGATTGCGAAAGTCTTGTTCCTGGTTTTCCTGGTGGCGTTCGTGATCTCCCTGGTTTCGGGAAGACGCGCCACAATACCTTAACTTTATAGAGACACGGCTTCTCCAATAGCGACGGGCCGGATGTCCGCTATGATCGGCCCACCCCACCGGTCCCGCCCCTGTAATATGGACAAGTTCGGTGTGTCGGCAAACCTTTACGGATAGTGATATGCTCGCGAAAGGAGACAAGAATGAGTTTTTTAGCCTATATCATCGTCGGCCTGATTGCAGGCTTTCTCGCTAAACTGGCGATGCCGGGCACGCGCAACGAGCCGGGCGGCATTCTCGGAACCATGCTTCTCGGGATCGTCGGAGCGGTGCTGGGCGGATGGATATGGAATATCGCATTGAACCGGCCCGGGGCCACGGGCGTGGATATCGGCAGCATCTTTGTGGCCTTCATCGGCTCTCTGGTGCTGATCGGGATTCTGCGCTGGATGAGCGGCTCCCGGACATCTCTCTAAGGCCGGTTAAGGAGATATAGTTGCCGAAGACATGGAAGACAGCGTAACCCAGAAAGCCGGAGAGATCACCGGCCATCTTTCGGACAGGATCGGCGATGCGCCCGCCCGCCTGGCGGATGAAGCCGAATAGCTCAAAGATAAGGTGGCGAACCGGGTGGAGGAAGCGGCCAGCCGGGTCGAGGCGGCGGCTAGCGAAGCGAACAGCCCTGCTCTCTTGGAAAGCAGGGCTGTTTTGCTGTACATCCCGCCTGCGAGCGACTGAAGTTTCTACTTCCCTTCGCCCTTCAGGGCGACGTATCCGATTTCCTTGACGATCTTCTGCCCTTCGGGGCTGAGAGCGAAATCGATGAAGCGGGCCACCGCCCCTTGCGGTTTGCCCATAGCTATCCAGATAAGGGGAAACATCCTCTGCTCCTGGGGGATGGGTGGCCTCTCTCCCCTGGCCTGGGTTACCTCTCTCCCCTAACCCCTCTCCCCGAAGCGGGGAGAGGGGGATAGAGTGTGCGGTACTTGACCACCCCATCTCCTCCCCCTGCCCGTTTCGGGAAGGGGGCCGGGGGGTTAGGTAACGGTCTCCC
>JADLDR010000033.1 GCA_020846535.1 Armatimonadota bacterium
GAGTAGGCTGGCGATTGCGGATGCAGAGAACCGGGGCAGGTGCGAGCCGGGGCCGGAGAGCGGGCTGAAGATCACCCCTGAGCTGGGTTCCCGAAAGAGGTGATTGAGTAAGGAACTCCGGGCGCTCGGATGCGAGCGAACAGGCTCCCGTTACAGAGCCGCGGCATTAAGCCGGAAGGCTCTGTGCCGGCAGAGGCGGCGGCCTGCCGGGCCGGCCGCGAAGCAGGGTGGCACCACGAGAATCAACCCCCTCGTCCCTGGTGGACGAGGGGGTTTTTGCTGCCAGGAGGAGCGGTCATGCGCGTTCTGGTCATCGGAGCAGGCGGGATGCTGGGGAAGGATACGATGCAGGCTCTTTCGGGCCGTCACACCCCTCTGTCCGCCGTTTATACCGGAGGGGAAGGCTATCAGTGCGATATCACGGACACCCGGGCCGTTCAGACGATGATTCGAGAACTCGGCCCGGATGCCGTTGTCCTGTCCGCCGCCTATACCGATGTGGACGGCTGCGAATCCGACCCGGAGAAAGCCTACCGGGTCAATGCTCTGGGGCCGTGGAACGTGGCCTCCGCATGCGCCGCAGAGGATATCCCGCTTGCCTATATCAGCAGCGATTTCGTCTTCGACGGCGAAAAAGGAGAACCCTATACCGAGTGGGATGCCCCGAACCCGCTCGGCCACTACGGGCGCTCCAAGTGGATGGGAGAACGGCACATCGCGGCCCTGTGCCACCGCTATTTCATCATCCGGACCGCCTGGCTTTTCGGGACGGGCGGCAAGTGCTTTCCGCGAACGATCTTGCGGGCCGCCCGCACAAGGCCGGAACTCAAGGTCGTCTGCGACCAGACCGGTTCCCCCACCTACACGCCTGACCTGGCGAAAGTGATCGTCCATTTGCTGGAAACGCCGCTCTACGGCATCTATCATGCCGCCAACGCCGGGCAATGTTCCTGGCATGAGTTCGCCTGTAAAACGCTGGAGATGGCCGGCCTGCAAGCGGTTCCGGTCAGGCCCATCCCGTCATCGGAGTGGCCGACTCCCACGCGCCGCCCCGCCTGTTCCGTTCTGCGTTCATTCCACCTGGAGTTGACCGGCCATCCCCCCTTCCGGCCCTGGGAAGCGGCCCTGGCGGATTTTGTGAGAGCGGTTTTGAAGGAAGAAGGATAGTATCGAAGGGGCGCACCTGAGTACGCGCCCCATCGCGATCCAGATCAGGGTGACTGTCCCGCCGGGGCGGGGTTGGGGACTTGGGGAGACCGTTACCTAACCCCCCCGCCCCCTTCCCGAAACGGGCAGGGGGAGGAGATGGGGGGGGCAAGCACTGCACCCTCTCTCCCCCTCTCCCCGGAGGCGCTCCGGCGCCTCCCTTGGGTTTCGGGGCGAGGGGCCAGGGGAGAGCGGTCACCCCTCCCCCAGGAGCGGAGGATCTTTCTCCTTATCTGGATAGCGATGGGGCACACCTGAGTACGCGCCCTACAAATGCACCATTCCTGCCCCACATTATCATTCCTATGAGGAAAAAATATGGATTATCGCGAAACGCTCAATTTGCCGAAAACCGATTTTCCGATGAAGGCGGACCTGGCCCGCCGGGAGCCGGAGTTTCAGAAGTTCTGGGAGGAGAACAGGATTTATGAGAAGAGCCTGGAGGCGAACCCGAAGGGGACATTCATCCTCCATGACGGCCCGCCCTATTCCAATGGCAATATCCATATGGGCCATGCGCTCAACAAGATTTTGAAAGATATTATCGTCAAATACAAGTCGCTGCAAGGGTATGCCGCCCCTTACGTGCCCGGGTGGGACAACCACGGGATGCCCATCGAGAACGAGGTGGCGAAGGAGTTCCGCAAGGCGCACAAGACCCCGACCCGCCTGGAGATGCGGAAACGCTGCCGGGAATACGCCGCCCGCTTCGTGGATATCCAGAGAGAGCAGTTCAAGCGGCTGGGGGTGCTAGGAGACTGGGATAACCCTTATCTCACGATGTCCACCGGCTTCGAATCCAAGATCATCGAGGTTTTCGGCGAGCTGGCGCAGCAGGGGTTCATCTATCGCGGCCTCAAGACGGTCAACTGGTGCATCTATGACGAGACAGCTCTGGCCGAGGCGGAGATCGAATACAACCTGAAGGTGTCCCATTCTATCTATGTGCGCTTCCCGCTCAAGTGGGACCCGAAGGGCCTGTTCGATAAGTCTCTGAACGCCTATACGGTCATCTGGACGACCACGCCCTGGACGATTCCCGCCAACCTTGCGGTGGCGGTGTCCTCCGGCTTCGATTATGTGATGGTCCGCTCGGGAAACGATGTCTACCTGTTGGCAAAGGCACTCCTGGAAAGCACCATGAAGGCCGCCGGGATTGAAGATTACCGGGTGGTGAAAGAACTGAAAGGAAGCGACCTGGAGGGGACGGTCTTCAAGCACCCGCTCTTCGACCGGGATTCGGCGCTGATCTTCAGCGGAGACGTGCGCCCGGACGAGGGAACCGGCGTCGTCCATACCGCACCGGGACACGGCGAGGAGGACTTCCGCCTGGGACAGCACTACGGGCTGCCGATCCTCTGCCCGGTGGACGCATCGGGCCGCTTTACCGAGGAGGCCGGGCCGTTCGCCGGGCTGGTGACTCTCAAAGGCGGCGATGAGGCGGTGCTAGAGGCCCTCCGGACATCGGGCCACCTGATGGCCGAAGGCAATGTCGAGCATAGCTATCCGCACTGCTGGCGCTGTCACAACCCGACCATCTTCCGGGCCACCGTGCAGTGGTTCATGAATATCGACCACAACGGCCATCGGAACCGCTGCCTGGAGGAAATCCGGAAAGTCAAATGGTTCCCGCCGGAGAGTATCAACCGCATCTCCAGCATGGTCGGCAACCGTCCGGACTGGTGTCTGTCGCGCCAGCGGTCGTGGGGAGTCGGCATCCCGATCTTCTTCTGCAAATCGTGCGATACCGAGATCATGAGCAAGGAAAGCTGCGATGCGGTGGCCGCCCGCGTCAGCGAGGAAGGCTCGGATGCCTGGTACGAGCGCCCGGCGGAGGAACTGCTGCCGGAGGGCTTCGCCTGCCCGGAGTGCGGCGGAACGGAATTCACCAAAGAAACCGATATCCTGGATGTCTGGTTCGACTCCGGCTCCACCTGCCGGGCCGTCCTGGAGACCCGGCCCCACCTGTCCTATCCGGCGGATGTCTACCTGGAAGGCTCCGACCAGCACCGGGGATGGTTCAACTCGTCCCTGATGGTGGGAACCGGAACGAAAGGGCAGGCTCCTTACCGGCAGGTCATCACCAACGGGTGGATGCTAGACGCCCAGGGCCGCACCATGCACAAATCGTGGGGCAACGTCATCTCGCCCCTGGAACTGATCCAGAAGAACGGGGCCGATGTGCTGAGGCTGTGGGTCTCCTCCACCAATTATTTCGAGGACGTGCGCCTGGGTGACGAAATCATCAAGCGCGTCACCGACGCCTACCGCCGCCTGCGGAACACCTTCCGCTTCCTGCTGAGCAACCTCTACGATTTCAATCCGTCGCAGGACCGGGTGGCCGCGGAGGATCTGATGGAACTGGATCGGTGGGCCATGCTCCGCTTGCAGCAGGTGATCGAGCAGGCTGCCGCCGCCTACGAAGGCTACGAGTTCCACCGCGTCTATCATACGGTGCATAACTTCTGCGCGGTAGACCTCAGCGCATTCTATCTGAATGTCCTGAAAGACCGCCTCTACGCCTCCGCGCCCGCCTCCCGGGAGCGTCGTTCGGCCCAGACCGTCCTTTTCGACCTTTGCAGTGCCTTGGCGCGCCTGCTGGCTCCGGTCATCAGCCATACGGCGGAGGAGGTCTGGCGCTACCTGCCCGGCGAAAGGACCGAGAGCGTTTTCCTCGCTGATTTCCCGCAGCCGGACGCTCGCTTTCAGGACGAAGCCCTGGCCGCCCTCTGGGAGCGCATCCGCGAGGCGCGCGATGAAGCCTACCGCGTCCTGGAGGAAGCCCGGCAGAGCGGCCAGATCGCCCAATCTCTGGAAGCCGCCGTCACCCTGGCCTGCCCGCCCGACCTTTATGAACTTCTAGAACCTTACGCCTCCCAGTTGAGCGAAGTCCTGATCGTCTCTGGAGCGAATCTTGTCCCGGCCCCGACCCTGGAAGTGACGGTCACCCCTGCTCCCGGCACCAAATGCGAACGCTGCTGGCTCGTCCTTCCCACCGTCGGCCAATCCCGAGAGCATCCGGGATTATGCCAGCGGTGCGCGGATGTGGTGGGAAGGTAAGGAGGATTGGGTTGGCTACAGATCCCCCCCAACGAGGGCCAGCCATACCGTTTATTTGAGAGATTAATCAAAGTACCACACCATGCGCTCCCCCCGCCGAAGCCCGGCGGGGGGCCGGGGGGCGGTTGCCAGAGAAATTACAATGACCAATCAATTCACCCGGGTTGCCCGGATATACGATGCGCTTATGGCCTCGGTTCCATATGAGGCATGGGTCGATTACGTGCTGCGCCTGATGAAGCAGTTCGAGGGGCAGGGAGGCAGGGCGCTGGATGTGGCCTGCGGAACGGGGAATGTTTCCTTCGCGCTCCATCGGCGCGGGTATCAGGTCGCGGGGGCGGATGCTTCGGAAGATATGTTGGCCTATGCGCGGGCGAAGGCGGAGGAAAAAAGCATCGATATTCCCTTTTACCATCAGGACATGCGGGCGCTGGCGCTGGAGGATTCTTTCGATCTGGCGGTCTGCCTCTTCGACAGCCTGAACTACCTGCTGACGGCGGAGGACGTGCAGGCGGTCTGCGCGGGCGTGGCAAAGCATCTGAACCCGGGCGGGTTGTTCATCTTCGATGTGAATACCCGGTACGCACTGGAGAAAGGCTTTTTCGATCAGAGCAACTTGGACAGCCGGCACGGGCCGCTTTACGTCTGGAAAAGCACTTTCGACGCCGAGACCCGCATCTGCCAGGTGGCGATGAATTTCATGCCCGACAGCCAGGATCTCGCCAGCCAGTTCCAGGAAATTCACTGCCAGAAGGCTCATACGGTACTCGAACTGACCGCCGCCCTCCAGAAAGCGGGCCTGAGCGTCCTGGCCGTCTATGATGCCTTCACCACCTCCAAGCCCCGCGCCCGCAGCGACCGCCTTCACTTTGTGGCGAGGAAATAAACGCGGTAGAGCGTAGGGCGAAAATCCATTGATGAAAAAGTGGCTCTTTATCCTTCTTCTCGTTGTTCTTACGGGCTGTGGCTCCCGTCCGGTCAACTGGCCCTCAGCGCAGGCGCGGTTTGACGGCTGGGCGCTTGCCACGGACAGCCCGAAGGGGCATCTGGGGAGCTACCTGGCGAACGGCTTCCTGGGGCTGAGGCTGGGGCCGCTAGGGATCGGGCAGGGGCCTGACGCCGCCCGCTTTCTCTGCCTGGCCGGGGTCTATGAGCAGGAGAAAATCGCCCGTATCCCCGACTGGAACCGGGTGGATATCTACAACGGCAAGCGGTGGTTCTCGGAAAATGAGACGCAGCCCGTTCAGCCCGGGCTCCGGGAAGATGATCGCCCTGTCAGACCCGACCTCCGCGCCTTCTCCCAGACGCTCGATTTGAAGCGAGGGATGCTGACAACCTGCTTTACCTGGGAGGCCGACCGGCGGCCTGTGCAGGTGACCTCCGAGATGTTCCTCTCCTGCGCCCGGCCCGGCATCGCCGTAACGCGCTTTACCCTGGAAACCCCTTCCGACCTGACGCTTCAGGTAAGGTTCTCCCTGGATGCAGGGCAGGCTGCCGGAGAAGTGATACGAGCCGGGCTGAATGCCCGGCAGATGCCCGCGATGGTCAGCCGTATCGGGGAAGGGGACGATGCTTCCTTTATAGCCCTGACGCTGGGCGCGCAGTTCGCCCTGGGCGATATCCGGGCGATGTCTCCGGACGGGGTGGGGGATATGAAAAGGGAAGCCTGGAGCGCCTTTACCCTGAACTGCCGCAAAGGCCATCCGGTGTCGCTGGTGAGAATCGCCAGCATTGCCGCCGGACAAGAAAACCCGTCCGGAAGAGCCGACCGGGAGATGGATCAGGCCCTTCGCAAAGGCTGGGACCCTCTGAAAGCGGAACACGCCGCCGCCTGGGGCCGCCTGTGGGAATCCGATATCGAAATCGAAGGCGACGCGGAGGCACAGCAGGCAGTGAGAACGGCTCTGTTCTACCTCTATTCCTCCGCCCGGCCCGGCTCCCGGCGGAGCCTGCCTCCGATGGGCCTGTCCTCCGACATCTACGCCGGCCATATCTTCTGGGACGCCGAAATCTGGATGTATCCGGTTCTGCTGCTCCTCCAGCCCGAGATGGCTCTGGACATGTTGCGCTATCGCCTGGACCGCCTGCCCGAAGCCCGTATGCTGGCGAAAAGCCGCGGGTTCCCCGGCGCGGACTTCCCCTGGGAGAGCGCGGCATCAGGCAGGGAGACGGCTCCCGCCGAATTCAGCCGGGAGCGCCACGTCACCGCCGGGGTCGCCTGGTCGCTCTGGCGCTATTTTGAGGCCACCGGCGATAAGAGATGGCTGGCCCGTGAAGCCTGGCCCGCCCTCCGCGATACCGCCGATTTCTGGGCCGCCCGCGCCGAATGGAATCCGGCCCGCAAACGGTATGAAATCAAAGGTGTCATGACCCCGGACGAAACCGCGGGAACGGTCGACAACAGCGCATGGACGAACGCGATGGCCCAGGCCAACCTGCAATGCGCGGCCCGGGCCGCCCGCCTCCTGAACCGCCCCGTCCCATCCCGCTGGCAGGAGGTGGCCGCGAAGCTGTGGATCCCCTTCGACAAGGCCGCAGGCCACTACCTCGAACACGACCGCTACAGCGGGCAGACCACCAAACAGGCAGACACGGAACTGCTGATCTTTCCCAGGAGGCTACCCATGCCGCGCAAAGTGCAGGAGGTCACTTTCGATTTCTATGCCGGGAAGGCCAGCAAATACGGCCCGGCCATGACCTCCTCCATTCATACCGTGATCGCCGCCATGCTCGGCAGGCGGGAGGAAGCCGCCCGCTACTTCGAAGAAAGCTACCGCCCCTTCCTCCGCCCGGCCTTCGATCTCTTCAGCGAGAAGCGCACCACTGATTCGATTTATTTCCTGACCGGGGCCTCCGGGATGCTCCAGAGCGTCCTCTACGGCTTCGGAGGCCTTTCGGGAGAAGGAGATAGCCTGACAGCCAAGCCACTGCTGCCTCCCGCCTGGAAGCGGCTGACCATCCGGGGCCTGCACTGGCGGGGCAAACGGTATCAACTGGCAGCGGCAGCGGGCGGAAAAGCGGAATTGAGAAAGTATTGATCGTTTGTTCGCTTCGACGCTAAACTAAATTAACCCAAGTTGCTACCCACCCGAATTGCGACCGATGAGGGGTAGGGGCGCGATGCATCGCGCCCCATAGCGTCCAGATCAGGGTGACTGTCCCGCCGGGGCGGGGTGCGGGCCTTTGATAGATGGTTACCTAACCCCCCTGCCCCCTTCCCGAAACGGGCAGGGGGAGGGGATGGGGTGGTCAATGACCGCACACTCTGTCCCCCTCTCCCCGGAGGCGCTCCGGCGCATCCCCTGGGTTGCGGGGGGAGGGGAGAGAGGCAACCCAGGCCAGGGGAGAGAGGTCACCCCTCCCCCAGGAGCGGAGGATGTTTTCCCTTCTCTGGATCGCTATGGGGCGCGATGCATCGCGCCCCTACCGTGGAAAATGGGACTGGCCCCGGGCGAGGTGGCAACTTGGATTGAATTATACTTTATAAGGGATATTAATGTATTGATAATCGCCTATCCAATGCGCCCACGGTAGCTTCTTCTCAACGGAGTTGAACAATTTTCTATCGCCTGTATACAGCTAATGATTCTATCATTTCACTGAGAGTTATCCGACCCCTACGCGCTGCCACTCGGAATTCATTCGCTATTTCATAGTCGAATAGAGAAGGGACGATTAACCGGATCGAACCATGCTGCCGACCCGGATGCCGAAGATCGATTCCGATGGGGATACATTGAGGTCTTCGGGAGGCAGGGGTGGGGCGGCTCCGAATCCTGTATGCGCCCGCTAGGCCGGGCGACCGGCCACTCTCAGGACACCCTCCATATCGTAATAGCCACGGCCTGTAAAGGCGATGGTTTGCGGTGGATCGGATCCGTCCGGCGATCCCCGGAAGAGAAGGCGGGCCTCGCGGACACTCCGCCCGGTGCAATCCCGCACGCGCACCTCGGCCACGGCGCGGATGCCGGAGGGCAGGCCGGTGGCGCTTACGCGACAGCGCATCGGATCGCCGGGATCGGCCAGATAGCGGTCGCTATCCAGGATCAACTGTGGCCCGGAATAGGGAACCTGGGGCTTGTAGAGGCTCAGATCGTCCAGGGCGAACCGGCGATCCACGCCTGGCGCGGCGGCGAAATCGAAATGGATGCCGGTCATGTACTCCCGATTGAAGGTATGGTCGGGGTCTTCCGCTCCCTCCCAACTCCAGGCCATGCCCGAGAACGGCACCGCCACCTGCTGCCATTGTCCGGCCATCCGGGGCCGGGGAGACACGGGGCAGCGGTAGCTGAGCCGTTTTTTTTCGGAAACGATGAGATGAAAGGGATGCGGCGAACCGTCGTCCAGGGAGCGATACCAGAAAGAAACCCCGGCGAAGGCGCTCCAATCCTGCGGCTTGGGAAACGGCCAGGAGAGCCGACCGACACTGTTGCCCGGTGTGGATGCGGAAACGCGGGCGGTAAGCCGCCTGCGCCCCGCTTGCGCCCCGCCGCCTGTCACCGCAGCCTCCAGGGTGGCGCTTCCCCGGATCGACACGGTATAGGCCGTTCCTTGCTCACGCGATCCGAGGGCAGAGGCGGCAGGATCGGCCCCGCTTCCGCATCCATTCCTGACGGCACGGCCAGGGCCAGCACGATGATTGCGAATCGAATAGACACGGCGCTCTCCTTGAAGGCTGATCCGCAGTGGAATTTTCCACTGTGTGCGATTATAACAACGGAGAGGGAGCGGTGTCAAGCCGAAGCCAGCCGATTGAAAGAGCGGGCTGATTTTCGCATCGCGTATCCCTGTTATTTTTCATTGAGAGAAAGGCAGAATTTCGAGAATCACCGCATCTTTATTGATATACGGTTCGTTCAAAGAAATAGATTGGGATTCCATGATGAAGAGGAAAAACTATGAACGAGCGGAATGAGCGTGAAGAGTTTCACCAAGCCCTCAAGGAACTGGAGCGTCAGCGAGCAGAGGCCCAAAAACGCCTGTCCGAGCAGGAAGCTGCGCGGCTCAGGCGCAAAGGTTTCCGGAAACAATTGTGGCGTTTGGGAGCGGCGGGAATTATCTTGTTGATGCTTCTCATTCCGCAAAGTCCTGTAAATATTGGCGCAAATTACTTGTTGTCGACCTGGCGACATTCCGAACTTCGAAAAGGATCGGAGTATCGTCTCCATTATCGCTCGAATGTTGCCCGGCTCAAAGAGATTCGCGACAGGCTTTCCAAAGATTCGGCGAGTTTACAAAAATTATGGAAGAATCCTGGCAGCCATTCCGGTCAAGTATGGGCCGCGGCTTTGTTTTCTTCTCTCAGCGATGGGCAGATCGAGGAAATGTGGCGAAATAAACGCGCTGCACGAAAGGGCTTACCTGGCCGCAGCCTCCGGCCCGAGCAGTTCCGGCTTCTGGCGCAAATCGTTTCCTCATACAATTCCGAGGAAACGAACCGGAAAATTGATCTGGGCGACGCAACTATTCTCTTCGATCCTAACGCATCCTTTACATGGTTTTATACCGATAAGCTAACCGGGGAGGTGATTTCAGGGGGATGCGGTTATCGTCCTGAAGGATGGATGTCCGGCTCCTGAGAAGGGGTAGGCGTTCAGCGAACACATCGATATAAGCAATGGGGGAAAATCACATGAAAAAACGTGAAAAGAGTGCTCTAAATGATGAAAACTCATCGGTAGACCCAAAGGTAAAAGATGATTCAGAGGCACAGCAAGGAAGCAGCCTAACTCGTCGAAATTTTCTGGCTCGGAGTTCCGGCTTCTTTGCTGGAGGCGTTTTAGGGTTGCCTCTGCTCAGCACGCTAAACGCAAAGGAAGTTGCCAACCTTGCTAACTCGCTGAGTAAGCCTAGCAGAGATCCTGTCATACAATCATGTAATCCCTTTTATTGCGCGACTAGCCATTGCACTGATGACCATTCTTGTAGTGGCTCAAGCCCATTCGATAATGACTGCACAGGCGGTTTCGCAGGTTGCAGCGCCGACTACGAATGTCATAACGGTTTTTGCACCGGCAATTTCTGTAAAGGAGCATATGATTGCGGTTACGAACACTGTGGAGCCTTTCAGACAGGCGACTGTGAAGGGGCTTGGTGTACTGGCGTTCATTGTGATGATTGGTATTGTTATTCGGGTCATTGTACTAACCCTAAGCAGGTATGTGGAGGGGAGTATTGCTTTAATAAACATGAATGTGACCTACCTGGGGAATATAGCCCTCCTACCTGCTAATCGTGAATAAAGGAGTAGAGTTATGCATAGAGAGGGTAGTAACGGATTCACCTTAATAGAATTACTGGTAGTAATTGGGATCATCATGATACTCGTGGGATTGGTCATAGAAACAATGAGTCATGCACGAGAGATGGCCCGCCAAACAACATGCATCAGTAATTTAAGACAGATCGGACAGGCAACAATGATGTACACCCAAGACTGGGGCGATCTGCCTAATGGTGATAATTGTATTACTGCCCTCTATAATTCTTATACAGGACAAACTCAAGAGATATGGATGTGCCCTGATGATCATCCGACTCCTCCGGTCAGACCGCCTCAACGCTTCAGCTATGAATATTCATGGTGGTGGGATTGGCAGCGACCGAAAGTGACCAATGCAGAAGCAAAGAGAAAGTTAGGCTTTACGAATTTTCCGGTCTTTTTTTGTAGTTGGCATACTATAGGGAACGGGACAAGCCAACATCATATGACATATTTTCTGGTTCTCTTTACAGACGGTAGAGTGGAGCGATTTATTGCGCCTTACCGGAAAGGATGGGGAGCATTATATTCTGGTATATGGCAAAAATACAGACAAACTATAAACTGAAATTATTTTAATTTATATATAAAGGAGAGCATAATGCAATTTTCTTTATATCCAGGGACCGGAAGATGCATTGAATGTCAACAACAGTGTAATGGTGAGGGAGGGAAGTTTATTCATCTTCCTATCTTCTCACCTAAATTGATGGAGGAGAAAGAATTTCGTATTCTACTGGAAGATAAAGCTAAGCCAAAAAAACTTACTTGGCTAGATGAACGGCGCGTGTTAGATGCAATTGCTGAGAATGTTGAGAAAACGGCTGAGACTCTGCCTCCTATTTCTCACATGGAATTAATGATCTCAGAAGATTGCAACTTACGATGCGATTATTGTTTTATATACGAAAAAAATCCCAGCAATATGCCACTCGATATAGCTTTCAGAGCAGTTGATCTATTGCTAGCAGAATCTAAACATACACAGGACATAGGCATATTGTTTTTCGGCGGAGAACCAATGCTGGGTTTTGCAGCGATTCAATCTATTATAGAATACTCTAATCAGAAAGCATTAGAATTACAGAAGAATATAACTTATTCTATGACTACCAATGGAACCTTATTTGATGAGGAGAGAGTCGCTTATCTTAAAAAACATGGTTGCACACCTCTATTAAGCTTGGACGGCCCAAAAGAAATACATGACATGCATCGCAAAACGAAGGACCGACAAGGTTCGTTTGATCAAGTAATCAATAATTTACCTACACTTCTGAAATATTTCTCTACAATACAGGTACGGATTACACCTCATCCTGATACTGTTGATAAGTTATATGAAAGTTTCTGCTTTCTATTAGGTCAAGGGTTGCGTAATTTTATCATCGGACCGGCACACGGGATAAAATGGAGCAGTGAGAGATATGGGATTTTTTTTGAACAGATGGCTCGCATTTTTGACCTGCAACGCCAGATTGAGTTTCAAAAGGACCCCATTATTCTAAGCAATTTCCACCCGCGATTTAACCAAGGATGGGGTTGCCGTGCTGGATTTGGCTATATAGCTATTGCTGCGGATGGTAATATTTATCCTTGTTCTTATTTTATCGGGCAAAGGGAACTTCGAGATAGAACTTGTATAGGTAATGTTCGAGATGGTATTGACCGTCCAACTGTACGTGCCGAGTTTATACTCATCAATCAACAAAGACTATCACAATGCCAAGAATGTAACTTACATAACATTTGTAGTGGTGGATGTCCGGGAGTAAATTTTACATTAACGAATTCACTGGTAACCGCTTCTGAAGTTACCTGTCAGGAGATTCAGACTTTTATACGTCTCTGGAGCTATCCTATTGTATACTTTGTATCCGGGCAGCGAATAGAATTCGCTGCTAGGGCTCTGGCTATCGTTGATGAGTTATATAAATTGTATCCGGGAATCGATGTACAGTTTGTCTCATATGGAAAAGGTGTCGAAGGCTTGAACGGAGAGAGAGCCAAAGTTATTGGTGTAAATATAGCACAAAAACATAATTTTTTTGAGATCATGAAGGATGTTGCGAACATTATTCATCAGCAACGACCCTTTCTAGCAATTTGCGATAGTGAGTTTGCGCCACTTCCCGCATTTAAATTCTTCGGTATCCCAACAATATTTATTGCCAATTGGTTCTCAGGCGCAGATGATTTCACCATGCAGACGCTTTCTTACGCAGATACGATTTTATTTGATGGCTCAAAGGAATTATTTAAAATTCCAGAATACCTAATAAACAAGGTAAAATATATAAACCGTCTTCACCGAAACTTTGCTTACTTTAAAGATGATCGAGAACGTGCAAGGGATGAACTCGAACTTGACCCTCAAGCGACAATTATTTCCGTATTCCCGGAAATTTGGAATGAAAAGATAGTACCGTCTTTTGAACTCGTAATGTCAGCTTTTGATCAGTTACCTAAAGGTCATCAGTTGCTACTTTGGGTGACAAGTGGAGAAAACGAGATCGTACACTCAACTAATAAAAGCGTGGTTTTCAGACAAAGTGATAAGCTCAATGAGCATCTGATAGTCGCTAGCGATTTGGTCATAAGTAAATGTGACTACATGTTGATGCGTGATTTAGAAGCTTTAAATATTCCTGCAATAATCTTAACGTCCGGTTTTAATACCATCGGAGAATTATACGCCAATAATACTCCAAATTTTCTATCACTTAGCCTGAGAACACTTACTACTGATATGCTCCTAAAGACCATTCAAAATGTTTTAGAACGGCCAAAAGTATATCCTTCCAATCCTAGCAATCACTTAGAAGGGATAACCCAGGCCGCCCATGCGATTGCCAGCCTGTTACCTAAATTTGAAAACTGACCAAATATAAGAGACGCAATGATTTATATTTTTTGACCGTTTCGCTACTTGTAAAGGTTGTGAATTCAGGCTGATGATCGTTCTATAAGCCATTGATAAGCATAATTACACTCTTCATATAAGGTACTAGTGAACCAGATGCCACTTTCAATAAGAAATAGTACCAGGTTACATTCTACAGGGTCCGGGATATTGATATCGTAGTGAGCTAAATAAGAGCAGTAATAACAGCCTCCTCCACATATATATCGAGCCCAACATGATTGACAATTCTCTTTTTGCTCAATATAGGAGCTATAACCGAACTTGATGTCACGTTGTGTGTTAAACCCTTGCCATACATCACCGAGTTTGAAATCATCCATATTAACAAAATTATCGCATGGATAAAGGCTACCGTCCGGCCCTACGGCAATCATGTCATGAGCGGCTGAGCAACGATAGCCATGTCTCATTCTAATGCGAGCCAAGGGCTTTAGAACAAAGCGACCAAAATAATCATAATGGTTAATACAGGCTGCCAACGTCTTATTATCACCGGACTGAGCCTTTTCTATTAACCAATTAGCATGCTCCCAATAACCTTTTTTAAGGGACTCGATGTTCTCTTTTGTAAAGGCAAATGGGCTATCACTAGCAGCCCGCACGGGTCTGATAACCATTGTTGTAAATCCGAGTTGAAGAAGGTGTTCCGCCACTCTCTGAGGATAAGGGTTTTCAGGTGTCAGCGTTGCGCCACCAGCTATATAGGGAAATAATTCTAGGGTGTGGCGTAGGTTTTGAGTTGCCGCCTGATATGTGCCTTTACCCTGTGTGTCGATACGCCAAGTATTATGAATATCGGATGGGCCATCTATGCTGTATCCAGAGACGATAATCTCCTTTTTCGCTAACTCCTGAGCTTTTTCAAGAGTTAAAAGAGTACCGTTAGTTATAATACTCAAAAGCATTTTAATTCCATGATTTTGTTCTAAATACTTTCGATACTCATTGGTAAATTCAAGCAGATCCCAGCTTATGAAGGGTTCGCCTCCAGGATTAAACGCTATAGTACCTTGCAGTTTGCTATCATCTAGGTATTCTGCAAACCAGTCGAGAGACTGCTTTATTGTTTTAAGGGACATGATATTCTTGTTGGTTTTTCGTGCGTTTTTTACAAAGCAATAAGAACAGGATAGATTGCAGGCAAACGAGGTATGCAAAAGAAGTATTGAAGGTGAAGGGCTTCTGTCTTTCGGTGGCGGCGGTAGTTTATGCTGATCGAATAACATCAAAAGGGAATCTATATCCGCAGTAGCCTGTTCAACCTGAACGCGTGAATAATCATCGAGTAGTTGCATGGATGATGATGTTTTTTCTTCTGTAAGGCAAGTGCATATAATAATATAGCCTAATTCACTGAGAGAAGCAAACAACCCAGAGCAAGCATCAAAAATGAATGCTCGGTTATCTGGAGTCT
This sequence comes from Armatimonadota bacterium, assembly GCA_020846535.1. Lineage (GTDB taxonomy): Bacteria > Armatimonadota > JADLDR01 > JADLDR01 > JADLDR01 > JADLDR01. Next base: position 14,869 of record JADLDR010000033.1, read on the forward strand.
TAAACGGATGAAGTGAATACGATCTATTAGTGGAAATGGGGATCATGGCTTTCATTGTAACAGATTCCCTTTCTATATTCAGCAATAATAAATTTCATATTGGTTATTATTCCCTTGATATCCATCGAGATGGGTTTTCATCTGCCGTCTTGAGTGATATAGCCTTTTTTCAACTGTTGTGACCGGTATATGCAATAAACGACTTATCTCGCCGCAGGAGAATCCGTAGATATAATGGAGTAGCACGACCGATTTGTTCTGTTCAGATAATGAATTCACGGCCTCGGCAACATCGATTTTCGCCTCCTCTTGATGCCACTCTTCCAGCATAATGGATAATCGGCATTCATCGAAACAAAACGGCACATCCTTGCGCTGTCTTTGCCACATTTTACACTCGTTCGCTGCGATAGACAACAGCCATTTCAACAGATACCCCGGTACTTTCAACTGATGTAATTTTAAGAAGGCTTTGATAAACGTTTCCTGAGTAATGTCTTCCGCCGCACTGAGGTTTCTGGTTCTGCTATATACAAAAGAGAGAACATAATGATAATGTTTTTCGATAATACAGTCGAATAATTCACTTTGGCCGTTTAAAATATATTTTATTAAATCATTCTCATCGTTATCCATCACAAACCTCCGGAACGGTTCTTGCGGTAAATCCATTTAAAGATAAAGGAAGTGATAATCTATTATATCAACCTTGAAATTCATTGTCAACACCCTTAATCTAATTATTTCGGTGAAAGATTGCTTGTCGAATTCTCACACCCCTATCGGCCCGGTCATCGGCCAATTATCCCATATTGCCGATTATAACCGCCCTCTTCCCGGTTTTGACAACCCAAAGAGACATAGTGTATAATAACGGGGTTCTCAGCCGGAGCTGCCTGGGAGCTAAAGTATGTGTATTATGGAACAAGGCATATACAACGCTGAGACCGTTTGCTGAAGGAGGCATCTTTTATGTCGAAGAAGTGGGTGTACCTGTTTGAAGAGGGGAACGCCAAGATGCGGGACCTGCTTGGCGGCAAGGGCGCGAACCTGGCCGAGATGACCAACATCGGCCTGCCCGTCCCTCCCGGCTTCACCATCACCACCGAAGCCTGCAACGAGTATTCTTCCACCGGCGTCTTCCCCGAGGGGATGATGGATCAGGTGCAGGAGCAGCTCGCGAAAGTCGAGGAGAAGATGGGCAAAAAGCTGGGCGACCCTGGCAATCCTCTTCTGGTGAGTGTCCGCTCCGGCGCGAAATTTTCGATGCCCGGTATGATGGATACCGTTTTGAACCTGGGCCTGAACGAAGAGAGCGTGAAGGGCCTGATCGCCCTGACCCAGAACGAGCGGTTCGTTTACGACGCCTACCGCCGTTTTATCATGATGTTCTCAGATATCGTTCTCTCCGAGGATACCCCCGAACTCAAGAAGGGCAACTTCGAGGCCATCTTCGATGAACTGAAGGAAGAGCTGGGCGTCAAGGGCGATACCGAAGTGAACGCCGCCGGGATGAAAGACCTGGTGGGCCGCTTTAAAGCGTATTTCAAGAAAGTCACCGGCTCCGATTTTCCCACCGACCCGATGGAGCAGCTCAAGCTGGCTATCGAGGCCGTCTTCAAATCCTGGAACAACAAGCGCGCTATCGACTACCGCAACTTCCACAAAATCTCCCACACCCTCGGCACCGCGGTCAACGTCCAGACGATGGTTTTCGGCAACATGGGCGACGACTCCGGCACGGGCGTGGCTTTCACTCGGGACGTGGCGACCGGCGAGAAGGTCATCTACGGCGAATTCCTGATGAACGCCCAGGGAGAAGATGTGGTGGCCGGTGTCCGCACCCCGGTCAAGATCGCCGAGCTCGCCAGGCAGAATCAAGCTATCTACGATGAATTCCTCCGGATCGCAAACCTCCTGGAAGACCACTACAAGGACGTTCAGGATATCGAGTTCACCATCGAGAAGGGCCGCCTCTTCATCCTCCAGTGCCGCGCCGGGAAGCGCACCGCCGCCGCCGCCGTCAAGATTGCCGTGGATATGGTGAACGAGGGAACCATCACCAAGGAAACGGCCATCGCCCGCGTCGAGCCTGCCCAGATCAACCAGCTTCTTCTCCCTCGCTTCGACAACAAGGACAAGGAAGCTGCCGTCAAGGCGGGCCGCCTGCTGGCGAAGGGCCTGAACGCTTCCCCCGGAGCCGCCACCGGCATAGCCGCCTTCGACGCGGATATCGCCGAGGAGTGGGGGCTGGAAGGCAAGCGCGTCGTGCTGGTCCGCCCTGAAACGAACCCGGACGATGTACACGGGATGCTGGCCTCCAAGGGTATCCTGACCGCCCGCGGCGGGGCGACCTCCCATGCGGCGGTCGTGGCCCGCGGCCTGGGCCTCCCCTGCGTGGCAGGCTGCGAGACCATCCGGGTCAATGAGGAATCTCGCCTCTTCACGGTGGACGGCAAGACCCTGAAAGAGGGAGAGAATATCTCCATCGACGGGACGACCGGCGAGGTGTTCGCCGGCATTATCGCCACCATCGAGCCGAACGTCTCCGAAAATATGGAGCTGAGCCAGCTTCTGGCGTGGGCCGATGAACTCAAGACTCTGGGCGTGTGGGCGAACGCGGACTATCCTCGCGATGCCCGCAAGGCCATCGAGTTCGGGGCGAAGGGGATCGGCCTCTGCCGCACCGAGCACATGTTCATGGAGCAGGAGCGCCTGCCGATAGTCCAGGAAATGATCCTCGCCGAGACGCCCGAGGCTCGCAAGACCGCACTCGATCAACTGCTGCCCTTCCAGCGGAGCGATTTCAAGGGCATCTTCGAGGCCATGGGTTCCTATCCGGTGGTCATCCGCCTGATCGACCCGCCGCTGCACGAGTTCCTTCCCAGCCATGACGAGCTTCTCGAAGAAGTTACCCGGCTGGAAGCCACCGGCGGCGACGCCCAGGAATTGGCCGAAAAGAAGAAGATGCTGGCTGCCGTCAACTCCATGCGGGAATTCAACCCGATGCTGGGGCTTCGCGGCTGCCGCCTCGGCCTGATGATGCCCGGCATCATCGAGATGCAGGTGCGGGCCATCCTGGAAGCCGCCTGCGAGTGTAAAAAAGCCGGGATCGATGTCCATCCGAAGATCATGATCCCCCTCATCGGCCACGTCAATGAGCTGAAGGCCACCCGAAGCTACCTGGAGCCGGTCGCCAAGCAGGTCCAGAAAGAGCAGGGGATCACGGTAGACTACAAGTTCGGAACCATGATCGAGATCCCGAGGGCCGCCCTGACCGCCGACGAGGTTGCCAGGGAAGCCGAGTTCTTCTCCTTCGGAACCAACGACCTGACCCAGACCACCTTCGGCTACTCCCGCGACGACGCCGAGGGCAAGTTCCTCCTCAAATACGTGGAGGATAAGGTTCTGCCAGTCAACCCGTTCCAGACGCTGGACCGGGACGGCGTGGGCAAGCTGGTGAGCTGGGCCGTGAAAGCCGGTCGGGAAGCCAATCCCGAGCTGGAAGTCGGCATCTGCGGCGAGCACGGCGGAGACCCGGAGAGCATCCAGTTCTGCCACGAAGTAGGCTTGAACTATGTGAGCTGCTCCCCGTTCCGTGTCCCGATTGCCCGCTTGGCCGCAGCCCAAGCCGCCATCGCCTCTCAGGGGCCTGCCGATAAATAAGGCTGTCTGAAAAAACGAAGCCCTCATCCTTTTTCAAGGATGAGGGCTTTTTTGCGTTTGACGGTAGTGGGGCCGCGAGGCAACCCCTATAACGATGTCATTATACGCCTCTTAATGACAGGGAGAGGAAGCCCTGGATATGTTCAGGCAAGCCTGTCACACCCGGGAGTTTTTCTTGATGAAATCGATCAACTCATCCACCTGGGCAAAGGCCAGGCCGGTGACCGTATCCGCCGCGCCGTAATAAACGGCGATGCGCCCGGTGGCCGCATCGGTGAGGGCGGCGCAGGGGAAGACTACATTGGGCACATCCCCGGCCAGTTCGTAGAGGGCCTGCGGGGAGATGATATAGGGCGAGGTGCGGTAGATCACCTTCCAGGGCTTTTCGAGATCGAGGAGGGCGGCCCCTGCGCTGTAGACGAAGCCGTTGCAGGAGGTGAGAACGCCATGGTAGATCATCAACCAGCCTTCGGTGGTCTCGATGGGGATCGGTCCGGCCCCGATTTTCGTCGCCTGCCAGCCGCCGTTCGGGCTCATCACATGGCGGTGCCGGCCCCAGAAGACCATATCCGGGCTTTCGCTGTAGAAGATGTCCCCGAAGGGCGTATGCCCATTATCGCTGGGGCGGCTGAACATGGCGAAACGGCCATCGATTTTACGGGGAAACATGACGCCGTTCCGGTTGAAGGGCAGGAGGGCGTTTTCCATCTTGTAAAAGCTCTCGAAGTCCCGGGTGTAGGCCACCCCGATGGTCGGGCCATGGTAGCCGTTGCACCAGGTCACATAATATCTGTCCTCCACCCAGCAGACGCGGGGGTCGTAGCCGTATTCCCAGGCATTGACCTCCGGGTCGTCTCCGATGAAATGGATCCGCTTCGGGTCGATCTGCCAGTCGATCCCGTTTTTGCTTTTTCCGGCGTGAAGCTGCATGTACCGCCTTGTGTCGTCGCAGCGGAAGACGCCTGCGAACTCCCCCTGATAGGGCACGACCGCCGAATTGAAGATGCTGTTCGAGGTGGGGATCAGGTTGCGGGGGATTACCGGGTTTTTGCTGTAGCGCCACATGACGCCGAAATAGCCCTCCGGCTTGCCCTCCCACGGGATATTCGGAAGATCCGGGCCAATGATCGTCTTCGGCATAGGTTGCTCCTTGAGTGAAATATGGACGATGGATTTTCTCGGGGAGGCAGCCCATGAAGAGGGCGACCCACCGGGTCGCCCTCTTCATGGTGGATACTGCACGATATCTACCGTCTACTTCCGCCCCAGGATCGAATCCATGGCGCGGGAGGTGTTGTCGATCAGGGCTTCGGGATAGTGCTTGTAGAGAGGGATCATCTCAGCGGTCACGAAGCTGTCGTAGCCGACTTCCTGGAGGGCTTTGACCACCTCCGGCCAGTTGACATCGCCAGAGAGGAGATCGACAAAGCCGTCCACAGTGCCGACACTGCGGCGAAAATCCTTGAAGTGGACCCGCTTGATGCGCTTGCCGAGGCTGCGGATCCAGTGTTCGGGATAGCCGACCAGCATGCAGTTTCCGACATCGAAGTAGGATGCGACCCATTCGGAGTTAAACTGGTCGATGAAGCCCTTCATCTCCGCCGGGCCGATCAGGAACTTGTTCCAGACGTTCTCCACGCCGATCACCACGCGGGCGGCCCGGGCGTGAGATTCCAATTTTTCGATGGCCTCTGTCGCCCGCCCGTAGGCTGCCTCAAAATCGACCACCTCGCAGGCCGGGTTGAAGAAGACATCCACCGATCCGGCCACCACTAGGACGGCATCCAACTCCAGCCATGACGCCACATCGATCAGCTTCCGGGCGATATCCATGGCCCGGCTCCGCAGCTTCGGGTCTCCCGAAGAAAGGGAGTTGTCCCAGAAGAGGCCGCAGGCCACTGAAGAAAGCCGGATGCCCTCGTCGCAGGCCATCTGCACGATTTTCTTGGCGGACGCCTCAGTGGTCTCCAGGCTTACATCGCCCGTCTCGGACAGGCAGACTTCCAGCGCCTCGAACCCGGCCTTCTTCGCCTCCATCAGCGCCTCCGAAACCGACTTGGCCCCTTCCAGGCCGCCGGGAAACGACCAGTAGCTTATACTTTTGATCATGAGATTCTCCTTTTTGATAGATATTAACCCAGGTTGCTACCTGCCCGAATCGAGGTCTTTGAGGGGTAGGGGCGCGATTCATCGCGCCCTGCCAGGCCGTGGGGGGCGATGAATCGCGCCCCTACCGCGGAAAACAATACCCAGACCGGGCCAGGTAGCAACTTGGGTTAGGTATTAGAGCAACCCCTAAAGGCAACCGCCCCCGCCAGACTTCGATGGGGGAGTCAGCCTTGGGGGCTTTGATACATCTTCCAAGGGCATGCACGATCTCAGCCCCTCGAAGCCTGGTGGGTTGGGGGGGTGCTTTTGAGCAATTTTCCTTACACTCCTTTTGCTTGGGCGATTTCTTGCAGGCTGACGGCGAGAGACTGACGGGAGGATTCCGGAGTGACGGTTTTGAGGGGTTGGCCGCTTTCCAGGCAGTCCACGAAGTATTTGATCTCCCAGTAATAGCCGCCCATATCGGAAATGTTGCCTCCCAGATCGGCGGCTGAGATGGTCTCGATTTTGGGCTGGAAGGGTTCTTTGCCATTCTCGTAGACGGTGAGAGGGCCGCCGTCCCAGAGGATGGCCCCGTTCTCGAAGGCGGCCCGGAAGGCCATCTTGAAGGGGAAATCGGCGGGAAAATCCCAGCCGCCCTCCAGGTGAGCCACCACCTTGCCGAAGGTCATCGTGGTGTACATGTGATTCAGGCCGTGGGCGCTGACGACGCCCCGGGCATAAATGGTGTCAGGCTGGCCCAGCAGGTAGAGGATGAAGTCGGTGTCGTGGATGTGGAGGTCGAGGGCCGCCGCGCCGGACCGAGCCTCATCGATGTTCCAGTCTTCCCAGCCCCAGCCGGGAAGCGGGCTGACCCGGGTGAGGTTGATGGAAAGCATAGGGCCTAATTTCTTATTGTCCACATAATCCTTGAGAACCATATATTCGGGCCAGAAGCGGATACAGTGGGCGATCATCAGTTGGACGCCGCTCGAACGGGCCGCCTCGATCATCCGGTCGGCCTCCTCCAGATTCATCGCCATCGGCTTTTCGCACAGCACGCTACACCCGGCCTTCGTCGCCTCGACCGCGGCATCGGCGTGGAGGTAGGTGGGCAGGCAGATATCCACCATATCCAGCTTTTCGGCAGCAAGCATCCGGGCCAGACTGTCGTATGCTTTGGCCGAATGCTGACCGGCCAGTTCCGAGGCCGCCTCCGGCCTGATGTCCGCCACCGCCACAAGCTGGGCGTTAGGCAGGGTGTCATAGACATTGGCATGCATCTTGCCCATGAAGCCGCAGCCGAGAATGCCTACTTTAATCATGGCAAACACTCCTTTGCTCTTGCGTTATTTCACAATCCTCTTTTTCTGTTCGGCCTGCGCGTGAATTTTCCTTTTTCAGTCCCCGAAGATGATATGGTAGGCATTGGCCGCCTCTTTGGTGAGGGAGAGGGCGAAGACGGGCCAGAAGATGCCGCCGATAAGGAAGTGGCCGACAGCGATGCCCAGAAAAAGAGGGATGCCCTGCCTGTAGAGGCGCAAGCCGCCGAAGCGGATGGCGATGGCCTTGCACAGCCAGGCAACGAAGATCGCGAACCAGCAGGTGGGGCTGTCCCCGGCGGAATTGGCGATGAGGAAGCCCAGGGGATGGAACGGGCTGGCGAACCATCGCCCGCGCAGCCAGGCCAGCCCTGAGGCAAAGAGGAAGCCTCCCAGGGAGGCAACCAGGGGCGGCGTTTCGCGGGCGGGTGGCATCTGGAGGCGGGAGTGCATTTTGGTGTAGTCCTGCCTGGCCCATTCCTCGCGGGCCTCCCCGATCCCTCCGGCAGAAGGGGTCAGGTTGCTCCCCTGGGCGTAATAGGCGGACAGGTGTACCCAGTAGGCGGCTCCCAGGCCCACCACAAAGGCGATGAGGAGGGCGATGAAGAGCGTCCTGAAAGGGATGCGGCTCTCCTGCCCCAGCTTCACGCTGTCCAGGGAATAGGCGGCCTGCTCCATGGGATCGTCGTTTTGAGACACCCAGTTGAAGGAGGAAAAGAGAACCAGCGATCCGACGCCACCCCATTGCAGGGCCGTAGGAAAAGAGATGGCGTTCAGGATCAGGTCTTTCGGCAGGCCGTAGGGGTGGATGAACTGGAAGGGAATCCCCGATTCGGCGCGGATGCGGGCGTAAACCAGGGTGATGAGGCCGATCAGCGCAAAGAAGGGGACAGCCAGCCGGAGAGAGAAACCCGCCGCATAGCAGAAGCCCAACACGAAGACGACGCTGCCCGCCAACCCCGCCCAGGCCCATCGCTCGGTGGGATTGCCCTTTCCTTTTGCGAAGGACTGGCGGAGGCTCTCCCGGAGGGTGCGCCGCAGGCCCCAGAGGAGGAACAGGCCGACCGCAATATACCCCCCTGCGCTCTGCTCCTGGCTGAAGGGAAAGCCTGGGGCATCGTAACCGGCAGCCGTGCCCCCCACGGCGATCAGACGGTTGAGAAGGTAGAAGAACCAGACGGAAAAGCTGATCTCCAGAGGCATGAAATACCCGATGCCGATGGCCTCCAGGAAGAAAAAGATGCTCACGGCCCCGAAGGGCGACCAGGGCCGGTTCGGAAAGTAAGTGTTGAGCGAATAGCTGAACGCGATGTTGGGCATGCTCGGATAGAGGATGTGCAGGATGTTGATGATGTTGTACGCCGCCGCCAGCCCGAACCCGATCAGGAAGAGGGCGCGCCTGCTGCGCCGGGGGCCGAAGGAAGACCAGTCGCCCGATGTGAGGGTGAGGGGAATCGTCAGCAGCGGGAAGGACAGCTTTTCGTGCCGGATCCACTGCTTCTGCACCAGGGTGACCGCGCAGAAAACGCCGATGAAGGCGATGATGAAAAAGAGGCTCCACCAGAAGAGGGGAACCGTCCAGGCGTGCCAGGGGATGCCGGAGGTGGTGCCTTCGTAATAATCGAGGATGGCTTTCGGGTCGCGAGGGGCGTACCAGGCGGGCAGATGCCGGGCGTATTCCCCCAGGCCCATCGAGGCCAGGCGGCTGTCCGGGCGGCCCCAGTACTGGAGGGCGATGAGGTGGGGCAGGAAGGCCCGCACATGGTACAGCCCGCTCAGGATGACCGAGAGAGTGAGCATCGCATAGATGAGCAGGATCTGGGCGCGGCTCGGGGTCAGGCGGGGATAGCGGCGGCCCAGCAGGGGGCGGAGGAGGCTCAGGGCCATCAGCACGGCCAGAGCGGGCAGCGGGGGGACGCCGGTGCTGATGTACTGGCCTGTGACCAGTTCCACATACCGGATGGCTGCCGCAATCGAGAGAATGCAGAGAACGCCGATCAGGATGGCGATGGCGGCGCTGCGGGGCAGCAGCGCGCTGCCCGCGGGCCGGTCGCTTCCTGCCCGGAGGGAGGGTGAGGAGGTACGAGCAGGCTTCATGCGCTACTTCGATACCTCGACAGCCAGGCGATGGACAGCTGCGGCGATCCGGCCCTCCGTATCGGGCGACCAGCGGTCGGCGGGGAGGCTGTATTCCCAGAGATACTCGCTCTCATAGCCGCCCTCCTCCCAGACGCGGCGGGAGGGGATATAGGCTGTCATATCGTGCGCGTAGCCCCCGACCCAGGTGTCGGGGCCGTATGCGGCCTTGAAGCGCAGGGCGTAATCCACCACGGCCTCCGCCCCGAGGTTGATCCAGAGCCGGTCTCCCATGCGCCAGACCTGCACGGCATAATCGTGCCCTGTGGTAAAGGGCTGGCCGGACTGGAGCCACTCCTCCATCCGCCTGCCCCACCGCCTGCGGATGACATTTTCCGAAAGCCGGGCCTCCCGGATCTCTTCCGGGGTGGGATTCCGGTCGAAGTCCAGGCGTACGAACTCGAAGGCAGCCAGAAGCTCCGGGGCGACCGGGCGCAGCGGATTGGCAAGCGCCTCCTTGACGGCGGAGGCAAGCATCAGGCCGTACCGCTCGCAGAATCGCAGCTCCTGGCGTGGCATCGGGTTCTGGTCTCCCCCACAGCCGGTCCAGAACATGGCCTGAGCGCCCGGATAGGCCGCTTCCAGTTCGACCTGCGCGTAGCCCGGGTAGTCCCCGCACCATTCGTAATCGGCCAGGGTGGTGGGGTGGCAGGCATACCCGAAAACGACCGCGAGCGGCTTTCCGGCTTCATTCTCGGCCAGGAGGACGGGCACACTGTAGTCCGAGGGGCCGTTCAAGGGAATCCCCTCGGCCCGCATCCGCTCGGAATCGGCCTCGGCGTTGTTGCGCCGGTTGCCCGCGAAATCCGTTTCGCCTTCACCTGCCCGGAGGCGGGCCGGGGCCATCCGCCCCAGGGCTTCCCCGATAGTCTCAAGGATCTGCCCTTCCAGCCGGAGGGTGTATTCGGCGATCAAAGCAGGCTGCTCCGGGGTCAGAGGGTAGTAGTCGGGCAGGGAATCGGCGATCACCGGGCCGTTGTGATTATGGGAGGCGGTCAGCAGAACCCGGGAGCGATCCAGCCCGAACCGCGCCAGGCATTCGGCGCACAGCCGGTCGTACATGCCCTTCGAAAATCCCAGGAGGTCGCTTGTCAGCAGGACGGCGCGGCGGCCTATTGCGTCTTCCAGGGCCAGGGCTTTGATCCAGAGATCGTGTCGCTTTCCCTCCGCGGGCCGGGTGCGAATCCCGTAACCGGCCAGCCAGAGGGGCTTATCCGGGGTGACGGCCGCCCGGGCGGTCCCGGCTTTCCAGAGATATAATGCGTTCATAGGATTTGTCCTTGATGAGATAGCCAAAAGAATATGAACGGAACTGATGCCTGGCCCTACGATAAGTGCAAAGTCGATGCAGTCTGCGAGAGCGAAGCGACGTGGCAATCTCCAGCGTCACAAATGTACGCGAAGGCGATGTCCGTTGGCGTGACGCTGGAGATTGCCGCGGGCTTCACTCTCGCAATGACATGGGCAAGGTCAATCCAGCAAAAGTCCTGATATATTCTCCCTATTCTCCGCTCCTCCCCCCATTCCTCCTGAAATGAAGGAATCCCCCTCTTTGCCCCGAACCTTACAGGCAAGAATCACGATTGTTCGGAGGCAACTATGGGAAGACTGGAAGGGAAGATCGCCGTGGTGACCGGAGCCAGCCGGGGAATCGGGGAGGGGATCGCCCGGCTGTTCGCGCAGGAGGGGGCGAAGATGCTGCTGGCGGCCCGCACGGGGGAACGGCTGATGAGCCTGGCTGCGGAGATCGAGGCTGCGGGAGGCGAGGCTTATCCTCTGGTGACCGACGTATCGGTGACGGAGGACGTCCGGCGGATGATCGAGACGTGCGCTGAAAGGTTCGGCGGGCTGGATGTGCTGGTGAACAATGCGGGGATCCCTTCCTTCTCCCGGACAATGGATGCCGACGACCTGGAGCAGGAATACGACCGCCTGATGGATACCAATCTCAAGAGCGTGTGGATGGGGATTCATTACGGGCTGCCCCATTTCAGAGCCAAGGGCGGCGGGTCGGTCATCAATATTGCCTCCGTTCACAGCATCGCCAGCGGAGGGCATATGTCGGCCTACGCCGCCAGCAAGGGCGGGATGGTGGGCGGAACGCACGCCCTGGCGGTGGAACTGGCTCCCCTCCTTATCCGCGTGAACTGCATCTCCCCGGGGACGATCTGGCTGAACGAGCCGGAGGAGTGGCTTCAGAAGCGGCTGGGGCCGGAGCTTTATCAGGAATTCAAGGATAGGTTCGGCGATTGGGAAGTCCGATCCCGCCAGCTCAAGCAGCCCCTTCCTGTGGCGGGCCGTCCGGTGGATGTGGCCTACTGCGCCGTCTACCTGGCCTCCGACGAATCCCGCTTCTGCACCGGGGGCAATTACGTGGTGGACGGGGGGATGACAGCCATGCTGGGCGACCCCTATCTCGTTCATCCCGGTATGTACGAACTCCTCCAGGGCGAGCGGGAGGTCCGGGCCTGGATCGCCGAAGCCCGCAAGCGGGCGGAAGCCTCCAAAGAGGAAGACGGATGAGCGTTTCGCCCTGGGCCGAATCGGTAACGCTTGCCTCGCCTGACGGAAAGCAGACGGCCTGCATCGCCCGGACAGACGAGATCGCGATGGGCGCTCCCACTTCTGGAGAACTGCATCTGTCCGGCGGCCTCCAGTTTCCGTCAGGCAATTCGTCCATCGTCTGGTCGGAGGATTCTCTCTATCTGGCTGCCTCCCAGTGGGCTGCTCGCAGGGATCAGAGGCTGCTGATCGTCCGGGTTCCCGACCGCCAGTTCCGGTATGCGCCTGAAGTCTACCGGGTGCTGGAACTGCAATCCTTCTCCGGCGGGATCGTGCGCGGCATCGATTCACCTGTCTATATGCCCGCGCCGGTGGCCGTCGATATCCGCCGGATCGAATGGTAGGCAGAGATGGTTCCGCTCTCAAGCCGTAACCGAAAACCTCCCTGTTCCGTTGATAATGTAAGGGACAAACACAGGAGATGTTGTGAAGTCCAGGGCGAGTCGAGAAGATAGATGATTATGCCGAAAATAGGGATGGACGCGGCATCGGTTTAGCGATAGGAGGAATGTAGTAAAGCCGATACGCAGCCCTTGCCGGAAGGCCGGCAGAAAGGAGCATAAGCGACATGCCAGCGACATTGCTAGGGATTGGCTTCGGGTTTGTGGCATGGTTTTTGGTGCGGTATCTGGTGGCCGGCATCTATACGGTCGACCAGAACGAGCGGGCGGTCAAGACGGTGTGGGGGAAGGCGCAGCGCCTGGAGGACGCCACCACCCTCGACGACCCTATTGCGGATACCCTGCGGACCGAGGAGCGCGAGCGATACCGCTACCCACAGGTGCAGGTCATCCAGCCGGGCGGGCCATATTTCAAGTGGCCGTGGGAGCGGGTTTACAAGGTTTCCATCGCCACCCAGACAGTGAATATGGCTTTTGATCCGGAAGAGCCTCATGCCAACCAGGGGGGCACGATGCTGGAGGCCGTGACGAAAGACCAGCTCAATGTCGGGCTGACGGGCCAGATCCGGTATCGCATTTCGGATCGCAACCTCTATGCCTACCTGTTCGGGGTCAAGCAGCCCTTCGTGCATGTGATGGGCTATTTCATCTCCGTCCTGCGCGAAAGGATCGCCAATTTCGAGGCTCCGGCAGTCGGCAGCGATCCGGATCGGGTGGGGCAGATCGATGTCAACCTGGTGGCCGGTATCTCTATCAACGACCTTCGGAAGAACCTTCGCGACCTGAACGAGCATATGGAACGGGAGTGCGCCTCCTCGGTGGCCCGCTATGGCATGACCCTGGACGCTTCTCTCATCACCGGGATCGATCCGCCGCCGGAGGTGGAGTCCGCGCTGGCGGCCATCAATACGGCTCATAACACGGTCTCTTCGGAGATCAGTCTGGCCCAGGCGACCGCCGATCAGAAGATCGTGCAGTCCAGGCGGGCCGTGGAGATCGAGACTTTGAAAGCCCAGGCGGAAGTGGAGCCTCTCGTCTCGCTTGCAGAGCAGCTTTCCGCCCTGAAAGCCAGCGGGCCGGAGGTGCTGGGAGCTTATCTCCGCAATATCAAGATCGGGCTGCTCCAGTCGGTCAAGAGGGCCTTTATGGAGGTGAGGAAATGAGCGAGTTCTTTTCCAGCATGGTATTCAGCTTCATCGCCTTTCTGATCGGGATGCCGATCCTGGGGGCCATTGCCCGCGGGCTGGGGGTCTACACCATCGTCGAGGAAGGCCGGTGCCATGTTTACGTGCTGTTCGGGAAGGTGGTCTCGATCCTGGAGGAGCCTGGACTCTATTTTCTCTGGGCGCGTCTGGGGCCGAGGGCCATGCTGATCCCCTGGTTCGGGCGCTGCCATGTGGTGGATATGCGGCTCGATCAGCGGTATCTGAGAAGTCAGGCCGTCAACTCCGAGGAAGGCGCTCCCATGGGGATCGGCATCTGGTATGAGATGTTCATCAGCGATCCCATCGCCTATCTTTTCAAGAACGCGGATCCACAGGGGTCGCTGGCTGCCAATGTGAGCAATGCGGTGGTGCGGTGCCTGAGCAATATGCCGCTCGCCAATATGATGGAAAATCGGCACGGCATGAGCCAGGCGGTCCGGGCGGAGGTCTCCCCCAAATCGAAGGAGTGGGGATACAGCCTGGGATCGGTCTATATCCGCAAAGTCCATTTCCGGGACAGCGGCATGATCCGCCAGATCGAGGAAAAGGTGGTGAACCGGCTGCGGCAGGTGACCGCCGCCATCCGGCAGGACGGGGCCAACCAGGTCAGCATCATCACCAGCACGGCGGAGCGCCAGGCAGCCATCGAGTTCGCCAAGGCGCAGGCCATCCGCCCTTCCATCGTGGGGGCCGCCCTGCAAAAGATCGTCCAGGATCGGGAGGTAGCCGGGGCGCTTTTTGAAGTACTCGAAACCGAAAAGCTGCTTCACAGCGGAGCCACTGTAACCCTCCTGCCCAAAGAGGACGGCCTGATGAGCAGGCTCCTGGCCGCCACCGAGCCGGACCGGGCGCTCCCGCCGCCCGCCTCGCCCAAAGAGGAAGGGAAAGGCCCGAATTAATGAACAGCCCCTTTCCGGTGATGGAAAGGGGCTGTTCATTGCCTACATCTTTCTCTTATACGCGACGCCCGCCCAGGTGTGCGGGCCGAAGCTTCCGATCTTGAACATGAGGCCGGAGCGCGGCGGCATATAATAGAGGAGGGCGGCGATAGTGTCGTGCCCTTCGTGCTGCATGACGGAATCGAATTCGGGCGTAAAGAGGAATTGCAGCCCGCCGAAGATACCATCGTGCCGCCGCTTGCCCAGCAGCGACCAGTCCTCCGCTCCCAGGCTCAGGTGCAGGCGCACCAGGGGAGGCTTGCGCGTGCCGCGGATGAACGGGATCGTTTTGGCGGCGGACAGGGCATAAGACACTTTCTTGCTCCTGCCGCGCAGGTCGACGCGAGACAGCGGCGAGTTCTTGATCGTCGGCTAGCCGGTGAAGTTCCGGACGGTCACCACCAGGTCGGGATTCTGAACGGTCTGGGACATCACCTTGCAGGAGGCGGCCAGGACGACCGAGGTTTCGTTGCGGTCAATCGAGCAGCGGTGGATATCCAGTTCGATCTTATCGGTTAATCCGAGATAGATTGTTTGCTATTGCACAAACTGCGGCGCAGGCTTTTTTGCTCCAGATAGTAGATGGCGACATCGAACTCTTTGGCCTTGAGATGGTTGGCGGCAGGCATGGTTCCGAGATCCGCGGCCATCAGCGGCGCTGCCAGGAGCAGGATCAGGGCAATCAGGAGAAAACGCATCGATTCACCTCTCCGTGCCTCTGGCCTGTCCCCCATGCAAGGCGAAGCGATAAGAGCCGTGCGCTCTTATCGCTCCACCCTATCGACCAAACAGGCTTAATGTTTTGGATCGAAGAGAAATATCCGTCTTCAGCCCGTCTGCTTGCCGAAATTTTTAATGCTCATCTGTCTGCCGCCCTGACAGGCTGACTTATGGGCGACGATGCCCGGAACCGTATAGGCCAGGGCTTCTTCCAGGCTGATGGCAGGCTCCCGGCCATGTCGGAGGGCGTCCACGAACTCATGGGTGAGGAACGGCTCCGCCCCGTCGTGGCCGACGTACATCCGCATCGGTTCGGGAAGCTCGGTCTGCCACCACTCCGGGATAGTGTAAGGCTCGAACTCGGCGGCGGCGCGGGTGAAGCCGGCGCTGTCCTTTTCCATCACCCCGCTGGCCCGGCGAATGACTGCCCCTGTTCCGTTGGGATGAGGTTCGAAGAAACTCATTTTGCTGCCGTACCACTGGGCGCGTTCCGTCCCGACGAACGCGCCGCGCCAGTAGACGGCCACCCGGAAGGCGTGGCCCCGGTCGGTCTTGAAAAGAGCCGTCTCGCTCCAGAACTCGTTTTTGTAGGGATTGCCTTTCATGATGGGATCTCCGTCTTTCCAGCCGATGCAGGTCACCTCCACCAGCCTCTCCCCCGTCAGACCCACCAGGAAGGCGGTGCAGTGGGTGGGGTAGAGCATCGGCGGGAAGGCCCAGCGCCAGGTGTGCGTCCCGTCCGCCTCCTGCCAGAGCGCGTACTCCATCCCGGCGTGGTGGTATTCGGCCTCAGTGTAGTAGAGGTCTCCGAATTTGCCCTCCTTATAGAACCAGCGGGCAGAGATCATGGCCTGGTGGTAGTAGCTCGTTTCGGCCATCATATAGGTCATACCGGTGACCTTCTGCGTCTCCCAAAGCTCCTCCGCCTGCTCCATGCTGATGGCGGCAGGCACGGCGGAGATGACATGCTTGCCCGCCTTCATGCAGGCGCAGGCATGGCGCACATGGTCGGGAGCGCCCGTGAAGACCGCCACCGCATCCACCGATTGATCCCTGATCAGTTCCTCCAGGGAAGGATAGATGTTGTCACACCTGTAAACGTCCCGCAACACCTTCCTGCGGTCTTCCCGCAGGTCGCTGACCGCCTGCACCACGCAGCCCGGGTCCAGGTGCCACTGAAACGCCGCCCCGAACCCGCCCCCGACGATGCCCATCCTTACCCGCCTATCCGCCTTTCCCCCACTGCCCGTCTGCGCTGTCGACAGCGCAGGGGCGATCATCGCTCCTGCCATGGCTAAACCTCCTTGTTTCAACAGTTCTCTGCGTGAAATTCCGGCAGAATCGCTTTTCGAGCGAGCCTGCATAGAGGCTACCTCCTTCTCAATGTATCATGCCGCCTCGGCCATGCGCTCAGGAGGAGTTGGCCCTCCGGTTCCAGGGAGGAACCTTTCAGCCGCGAAAGGCCGGTGGTGAGATCGAAACGGGTGTCCGGCAGCCCCCGGAAGGCGAAATTGGAGCGGAACCGCCCGATCTCCTCGTTCCAGGGTTCCGCATAAAGCTGATTCTGAAGCTCGTTCCAGCTACCGACCATGATATCGTTCCGTTTCCCTTGCTCTATGCCTATACATTCCGGGCGCTCGCCTGTACCATGACACCGCCCCTATCGATGCAGCCTGCGATGAGCGCAAGCGGCGCAGCCATCTCGCAATAGGAGATATGTGATTGCTCCGCTTCCCTCGCAGACTGCATCGATGTGATTGAAACAGGACGTCCGGGCTAAAACTCCGGCGCGTATTCCGCCGGCATCTCCCTCCAGACGACCTGGCGGATAACGAGGCGGCGAGCCTGGATCATGCTCGAATACGCCTCGAAGCCGACCAGTCCGTAGCGGGTGTAATCGATGGGGTCGGGATCGGTCATCTCGATGATCAGGCGGCCATCGATGAAAAGGAAAAGATGCCCCTCCGCGCTGCCGGTCAGAAGGCGGTAGATTCGCCCCGGTTCGAAGGGGAAGAGGGAGGTAGTCGCATTCAGGCGGTATTCGGGCGATTTCTCGAAGCCCGCCTTGCCCTCCCACCATCCCTGAAGCCCCATGACGTAGGCCGTCCCGCGCTCCTTCTTTTCGTCATCCCAACTGCCGTTCCAGAAGCAGTCGATATCATGGGTGGAGGGCAGCACGGTGCGGGCCTCGAACTCCATACAGACATTCCCGAAAAAGCTCTCCCGCGATGTGATGATCCCCCCGCTGTTGTCCGGGTTGCGCCCGACCAGCCATTCGCCCTCTATCCACCATTCGGCGGAGCGGACCAGCCAGTCCTTCTCCAGGCTGCCGCTGTCAAACGGCCTATCGAACAGCACCGGCGATTTCGCCAGATCGATGGCCTTTTTGGTGATGAGCAGTTCAGACAAGGTATCCTCCTGATAGATGATCAGCCTTTCTCATCATGTTTCGGGGCGGGCGGTTCGTTTCCTGCCTCCGGCCCGGAGGGGAAAACAAGGGGAAATCGTGATATAATAAAGAGGCAAATCGCTAAACGTGAAGGCTTCGTCCTGAAGAGGTGTCTATGAACAAGCAGATGTCCGTCTTCTTTCTCCTGCTGGCTCTCCTGGCTCCCGCCCGGGCCGATCAACGGGATATCGATCAACTGCTCAAGGGCGTGCGGGAAATCGTGGCTCCCGGCTGCGGGGTGGGGCCGGTGGCGGTGTTCGGGCCGAAGGCGTTTCCGGTGGTGACCGGGGCCAACGGCAAGAACCGGCTGCCCGTGCTGGCCGCGACCCGGTACGGCAGGGGGCGCGTGGCGCTGGCAGGCCACGAGGGGCTTTACGGCTCCGCCGACCGGGCTGACCAGCGCCAGTTGATCCTCAATACCGCCGGGTGGCTGGCAGGCGGCCATAAGAAGCCGGTGCGCGTTTTACTGGTGGACCACCGGCAGACGGCCCCGGTGCTGGAGGCGGCGGGATTCATGGTAACTGTTGCCGATATCGGCGACCTTTCCGCCCGCCTGAAGGAAACCGATGTACTCTTCATCAGCGGCCACCACTTCACCCCGAAGGAGCGGATCGGCTTGCTGGAGGAGGTGGCCCGCTTCATCGAGCGGGGCGGGGGGTATTTCGACGGGATCCCCGGCTGGGGCTGGCAGCAGCTCAACGGCAGCCTCTCCCTGGCAGGCGATTTCGGGGGCAACCGGCTGACCGCCCGGATGGGCCTGGCGATTGCTGACGGCTGGATGGATCCGACCGGCAAGGAAGGCTGGCTCGCGGACCGCTCCGGCCTGCTCCTCAGCCATGCCGGGGCCGCCCTGGATGCCCTGGAAAAGCACGTCTCAGGCCAGCGCCAGTTGAGCCGGGAGGAACTGGCCCAGGTCTCCCATACCCTAACCAATGCCAGCGGAAGCGTTCCCGTCGAGGACAGGCTGCTCCTGCCCCGGCTCCACGCCCTGATCGCCAGAAATGCGGCCAGCGCGCTTCCTTCGCCTCAGACCCCGGTGGGCATCGATAATCCTCTGGGCCGGATCGCCTGCGTCACCGAAAATATCCGGATGCGCCGCGCCCCGATAGAGCATCTCAAGGCGCACCCTGCGGCAGCCGCCTTTCCCGGCGCGGTTTCCCCGGAGGCGGCGCGGGTTTCGGAAGCATTGGTGATCGATACCGCCGTTCCCGACTGGCACAGCATCGGCCTCTATGCCGCCCCGGGCGAAGTGATCGAAATCAGCCTCCCGGAAAGCGCCGCCACAGCCGGGCTGGGGGTGAGGATCGGGAGCCATACCGATACGATCTGGCATCTGGAACAGTGGCAGAGGTTCCCTGAAATCAGTTGCGCTATCGAGTTGAAAAATCCGGTCACCCGTTTCGGAAGCCCCTTCGGAGGGATCGTCTATATCACCGTGCCGCAGGGATGCAGGCTGGGCCGCATTGAGGTTGTCGTCAAGGGGGCGGTGCGGATGCCGCTTTTCGTGCAGGGCAAGACCCCGATCCACCTCTGGCGCACGAAGATTCGCGCCTATCCCGCGCCCTGGGCGGAACTGGCGACCGACAAGATCATCCTGACCGTCCCGGCCTCCGTCGTCCGCTCCCTGGAGGACCCGGAATCGCTGATGGCGGTCTGGGACGGCGGCATGGACGCCATCGCCGATCTGGCCGCCCTGCCCCGGGATCGCGAGCGGCCCGAACGGATTTGCAGCGACCAGCAGATCAGCGCAGGCTATATGCACTCCGGCTACCCGATCATGACCTTCCTGGACGTTCCGCCCGTCATGGCGGACCGCGATAAAATGGCGTCAGGCGGGGCGAAATCCTGCTGGGGCTTCTGGCACGAACTCGGTCACAACCACCAGAGCGGCCACTGGACGTTCGAGGGAACGGGGGAGACCACCAACAACCTCTTCAGCCTCTACTGCTGCGAGCGGGTCAGCAACGAGCCGGTCGCCCGGAGCGCCTGGCTCGATCCCGCCGAACGGAGCAAGGGTGTTCAGCAGTATTTCGCCGAGGGTGCCCGGTTCGAGAAATGGCAGGCCGACCCGGGCCTGTCGCTCATGTTCTACGCCCAGCTTCAGCAGGCGTTCGGCTGGGGCGCGTTCCGGCGGGTCTTCGCCGCCTATCGCGCCGCCCGCCCGGAAGAACTCCCCCGGAGCGACGCCGAAAAGCGCGACCAGTTCCTGGTGCGCTTCTCCCGCGAGACGGGCCGCAATCTCGGCCCCTTCTTCACCGCCTGGGGCATCCCCACCTCCGACCCGGCCCGGAAGAGCATCGAAGCCCTTCCCCTGTGGCAGCCGAAAGATTTTCAGAAGGGGATTCCCTTCGAGATGGGGGAGTAGGAGGAACAATATCTTATAGGCACCTCGAATAAAACATCGCATATGGGGTAGGCCGCTCCTGCAGGGGCGATCCTTGCGACCGTCCTGTTGTCTCCCGCGCCTTGTGCAGGGCGAACGCAAGGTTCGCCCCATCGCGATCCAGATCAGGGTGACTGTCCCGCCGGGGCGGGGTGCGGGCCTCTGTTCGACCGTTACCTAACCCCCCGGCCCCCTTCCCGAAACGGGAAGGGGGAGTGGATGGGGGGGGCAATGACCGCACTATCTGTCCCCCTCTCCCCGTTTCGGGGAGAGGGGTTAGGGGAGAGAGGTCACCCGGGCCAGGGGAGAGAGGTCACCCATCCCCCAGGAGCGGAGGATGTTTCCCCTTCTCTGGATCGCTATGGGGCGAACCTTGCGTTCGCCCCTACGCCTGGTAGCAAAAGAAACCCGGCTCCCTTACTCCAAAGGAACGCTTAATGACGAAAAAAAGACTGCCGACAATGGCAGCCTCTTGAGATTTGCGACCGGCGGCCCCGGGTTATTGAAAGCGCACAGCCCTGTTTCCTATGGATAGAGATGAAGTCCCTGTGTCGCTTCGCCGGATGCGACATCTCCGGTCGGTCGTTGTAGCGAGATTCCTGTCGGCCTGATGCCTCGTGCCTTCGAAAAAACAGGCCATGCGCTCGCTTTTTGCGGAGATTCCTCCCGATTGCCCGCGATGTCTGCGGCGTGTTTGTCTTCCCCCGGATCCTATCGCCCGGGGTGCAGCTCACCTGTATATTCCACAGCCGATTCCGATTTCCTTCTTGAATGCCGGAAGTTGTTGAAACTTTTTTCAAGAACATGCCCGCCTGTTCCGCCTGCGGGCCGGGCCGGATGGCTTCGCTTCCCTTGCCTTGACACCCTGGACGGATTCAGGTACAATTAAAGCTGTCAAGAACTTCTATACCGACCGACTTCTGATAGGAGATGACTGGGCTTGCGAAAGCCTGTTGGGAGGGGGCGTGAGCAGAAAAGATAGAGACATGAAGGGGCGTCAGCCTGAAGACAGATGGGGCGACGACCGCGCGGACCGGATTTTGGGGTTCGAGGAGGAGGCCGAGGAGGAATTTAACCCCCAGGCTTCCCTGAGAGCCATGGCGGTGCTGGACGATATCCTGCGCCGGACCCCGCGAGAAGACCCGCGCCTGCCCTACCTGCTCCTTTTGCGCCAGCAGCTCGAACTGGACGAGCAGCACTTGCAGGAGGCGCAAAAGCTGATCGCCGAATATGAAGAAGCTTACAACAAATTGACCTCGCCCGCCAACCGGATCGGCGTCTTTTTGGGGTCCCCGGAGGAAGGGATCGCCAACATCGCCCTCGGTGACGGCGAATTTTACTCCAATATAGATCCCAAACTGGATGTTTCCGGCTTCAAAGTCGGGACCCGCGTCAAGGTCAATGAGGCGTATGCCGTTGTAGGCGATCTGGGCTACCATCCGGGCGGTCCCATCGTAAAGGTGGGCGACGTTCTGGAGGGGGCCCGGGTCCGGGTCGGGATGGACACCCCCGGCTCGCAGGGCCGGGTGGTCATGCGCTCCTCCGATCTGCTCGAATCGCCGCTCAAGGCAGGCGACGAGGTGAGGATGGAGCCCAACTTCAAGGTGGCCCTGGAGCATTTTCCGACCAAGGATGCCCGCGATTACTACCTGGAATCCGTTCCGGAAATCCCCTGGAGCAAGGTCGGGGGGCAGGAAGAGGCGATTGCGGTCATCAAGGACGCCATCGAACTGCCGTTGCTGCACCCGGAGCTTTACGCTCGCTTCGAGAAGAGGCCCCTGAAGGGCATCCTTCTCTACGGCCCTCCGGGGTGCGGCAAGACGCTCATCGGAAAGGCCACCGCCTACAATCTGACCCAGGAATACCGGCAGCGCACTAACCGCGATGTCCGGGAATACTTCATGCTCATCAACGGGCCGAAGATTCTGAACATGTGGCTGGGCGAGACGGAGCGGATGGTGCGCGAAATCTTCGCCACCGCGCGCGAAAAAGCCAGCGAGGGCCACTTGGTCTTCATCTTCATCGATGAGGCCGAATCCATTCTACGCACGCGAAGCTCCGGACGCTACCTGAATATCTCCAATACGGTGGTCCCGCAGTTTTCCGCCGAGATGGACGGCCTGGTGGCGCTGGAGAATGTGGTGGTGATGCTCACCTCCAACCGCCCGGACTACATCGACCCGGCCATCCTGAGGCCGGAGCGCATCGACCGGAAGGTAAAAGTGGGACGGCCCGACCGCAGGGCGGCCCGGGATATCCTTTCCATCTACCTTCACCCGAATATCCCGCTGGACAACGAACTGGTTTCCACCCACGGCAACGACCCGGACGCGGCCCGCAGCCACCTGATCGATACTCTGGTCGGGGCGCTCTTTGCCCGTACCCCGGAAACCGAATTCCTGGAAGTGCAGCTCCGCAATGGCGGGTCGGAAACCCTCTACTGGAAGGATCTGGTCAGCGGGGCGCTGCTGATGTCCATCGTGGAACGCTCCAAAGATTATGCCATCAAGCGTTCCATCGAGATGAACTCCAAAAACGAAGGCATCAATATGGACGACTTGGATCGCGCGCTGAGGGTGGAGTATAAGGAAAACGAGATCTTCCCCAAGACAGATACGGCGGAGGACTGGCTGAAGCTCCTCGACTACGATCCGGAAAACGTGGTCAATATTCGCCCTATCCGCCCCGACAAGGCGCAGGCCCAGATCCGCAAGAACATCATCTGAGGCGCAGGGGCCGGTCGGAAACCGGCCCCTCATCTTCTTGAGGCACAGGATGCATCGTCTTTTTGGCATCGAAACCGAATACGGGATTTTTGTGGAAGGGCGCGAGGCGTCCGACCTGGTGGCCGAGTCGATGAATGTGGTTCGAAGTTACCCGCGCATTCATGCGACCGCCTGGGATTATAAGGACGAAGACCCCAGGCGCGACATGCGCGGCTTCCGGGTGGACCAGCTTTCCAGCAATCCGGAGGACGCCCGGTTCGACAGGCCGGAGCAGGCGCAACTGCCCCGCGACCAGGAGCGCAGCGACCGCGTTCTGCAGAACGGCGCTCGCCTTTACAACGACCACGGCCACCCGGAATACGCCACCCCCGAATGCCGTTCGTTGAAGCAATTGGCGGCCCACGACCGGGCGGGAGAGCGGATTGTTCTGGAGTGCGCCCGGAGGCGTTCGTCCGCCGGCCGCATCGTCTCCCTGTATAAAAACAACACCGATTACCACGGCAGCTCTTACGGCTGCCACGAGGGCTACCTGATGAAGCGGGATGTGCCCTTCGACAACATCATGGCGGTGGCCCTGCCCTTCCTGGTCACCCGCCAGATTTACGCCGGGGCCGGAAAGGTAGGGGTGGAACAGAAGAACTCGTTCGATCTGGATGCGCCCTACCAGATTTCCCAGCGGGCCGATTTCTTCTCGGTGGAGGCCAGCGTGGACACTCTCCATAACCGCCCCATCGTCAATACCCGCGATGAGCCTCACGCCACATCCCGCCACTACCGCCGCTTTCACGTCATTGTCGGGGACGCCAACCTCTCGGAATACGCCACCGCCATGAAAGTGGGAACTACGGCCCTGATGCTCTCGTTAGTAGAATCAGGGTGGACGCCTCCGCTCCGGCTTAAAAATCCGGTGCTGGCGATCAAGCAGATCTCTCGCGATCAGTCCCTTTTATGGCATGTCGACCTGGATGACAATCGCTCCATCCGGGCGGTCGATATCCAGCGGCTCTACCGGGAGGAGGCGGCCCGGCGCTTCCGCGGCGAAGACGATGAGACGGACTGGGCGCTGAGCGAGTGGGAACGGCTCCTGGATGCGCTCGAATCCGACCCGATGGCCCTTGCCGACCGGCTCGACTGGGTCGCCAAACGCGCCCTTCTGGAATCCTTTATCGCCTCCGAAGGGCTGTCCTGGGAGGATCCGCTCATCCAGAGCCTCGACCTGGAATATTCCAATGTCGACCCGGACCAGGGCCTCTATCACGGACTGGAACAGTCGGGCGAAATGCTCCGCCTTCTTTCCGATGAGGACATCGAGGAGGCGGTGGCCCATCCCCCCGCTGACACCCGGGCCTTCATTCGCGGCGAAAGCGTCCGCCGTTTTGCGGCCTCGATAGCCGCTATCGGCTGGGGAAAAGTGATCTTCAAAACCGAAGGTCACTTGACGGGCCTCAACCTGAACCCCCTGGTCGACGGCCAGGTGGCGGCCCTGAACCGCAATCTCTGCGCCGCAGAAGACATCCGCCAGTTCGCGGCCATGGTCAAGGAAGGGGCGAAAGGAGACTCCCCGTAACGGGGCTAAAAACCGGAGTTCTTTCAACTGATCTCGAAGCATTCCAGCATCCACGCCTCCGCCGAAGCCGGGCGGGGGGCGGTTGCCTCCCCTCATAAACCCATCACCCACACAAAGGAGGACGATATGAAAACCCTACAGGCCGATGAGCGATTGCAGCGTCCCGCACCGGCGGAGCCGTGGCGGAAGGAAGGCGGGGGCGGAGATGACGGCCCCGCCAGGCCGAATGTGCGGCGGCCCGAATCCAACGATCTGCTGAAGCGGATGAAGCGGGTGGACCCCAACCAGGCGAAGCGGTATCGCCAGCGCAGCGGCGAGTAACCCATGAGCGGCGACTTCCGGCAATTGCTGGAGAAAAACGGGCATTCTCTGACAGCCAGCCTCCCCGAACTCAAATCGGGAGCGCCGGTTCCGGCGCTGGACACCCAGGGAACGACCGTTCTGGCGATCAAATACAGGGGCGGCGTGCTGAATGTCGGCGACCGGCGGGCTACGGCAGCGACGGCCATCATGTACGACCGGGCGGAGAAGGTCTTTGCCCTGGACGACCACACGCTGATCTCGGTGGCCGGTTCCTACGCTCGCGCGCTGGAGGTGGTCAAATACCTACAGCATTCCTTCAAATACTATTCCCGCACCCAGCTTCAGCCGATGAGCCTGGACGGGAAACTGAGCGAGGTGTCCCGCGTTCTGGTGGGCAATCTTACGGCTGCCTTGCAGGGAATCGGGCTGTTTATCCCGATCCTGAGCGCCTACGATCCGGCACCAGAGGGCGGGCGCATCTTTCTCTATGACGGCATGGGAGCGCGCTTCGAGGCTGAGGAGTTCGGGGCCGCAGGCTCCGGCTCCGAGCGCATCCGCGGCTCTTTCGATTACATCCTGAAAACGAAGGGCCGCTTTCGCGATCGGCCCCTGGAGGAATCTTTGCAGGAAGCCCTGGTTCTGCTCGATATCGCCGCCGACCTGGACAGCGCCACCAGCGGCTTGAGCAAGATCCCGCCGATGGCCCGCACCGTGTCGGCGCAGGGGGTACAGACCCTTTCCGAAGAGATGATCCGCTCCGCCATCGAACGGGCGCGGGGCCGACTGGAGGCATAGATGGTTTATACCCCCTACGACTGGAACCAGAATCTGCGACATCGGAACGAATACGTCGAAGATCGCCTGCGCGACGGCAGCCCGGTGGTCGCCATCTCCTTCGATGAGGGGATTTTGCTTCTCACGATCCGCAAGACACAGCGCAAGGTCTTCGAACTCTACGACCGGCTGATGTTTTCCGCTGTCGGCAACCAGGCCGATATCGAGGCCATCCGTATCGCCGCCATCGACTTCGCGCACCAGGAGGGCTTCATCCGAAGCCCGGACGATGTGACCATCCAGCGGCTGGTGGGCTTCGCCATCAGCCCTGCCATCAAGAATCTCTATAGCGACCAATTCAGGACGCCTCTGGTGCTTCGCGCCCTCTTTGCGGAACTGGGGCACGCGCCGGAGGAAGACCTCTACTACACCCTCAACTACGACGGCGAGTTTCTCTCCTCCTACCGCTTCGGGGTGGTAGGCGGCAGCGAGAAGGCGGAAGAGCGGATGGTGGAACGGCTGCAAAAGGACGGCATGCCTTCCCTGGAGGACGCGATGCGGGCCGCCCTGAAAGCCTGGGCCGACGGCAGGCGCACCGCCATGCACTCCGACCTTGAAGACGATGCCGACCTCAGCCCGGAGGAGATCGAGGCCAAGCTCTCCGATTTTCTGAAAGAAGCCCTCAAAGCCGGTCAGGTGGAAGCGGCCATCCTGGAGCGTAATTCCTCTCGCGAAAGCAAATTCCGCCTCCTCGGAGCTTCCGAACTGGAACCCCATCTGGCGGCCTATAGGGGATAAGAGGGATTGACCCAGTGCAGACCCTTATCCCCCTTATTTAGGGGGAATGCCTGCATTCTCTCGGAAAATCTATCAAACTACCCCAAGGGCCGCTCACCCGCCGAAGTCTGGCGGGGGCTGGGGGGCGGTTGTCTGTCCATTTCCCGCCATTTCATGAAGCGAGGTGATATGGAACAGCGCATCATCGGGATCGAAACGGAATTCGGGTGCATGATCCGGAGCAGCGGGGCCGGGACCGCGGAGCGCGTGGTGGAGGCGGTGAAGGATCACGCCTTCTACAAGCAGAGGCTGGGAACCATCGATCTTCATGCGCGGGATTATGCCTTCGAACCGGCGCGTTCCGGCGGTTTTCTGCTGAACGGTGGCAGGCTCTACATCGATGCAGTGGGCGACCATGAGGAATACGCCACCCCGGAATGCACGCGCTTTCTCGATGTGGTGGCCTACCACAAGGCAGGCTTGCTCCTGCTCCAAAGCATCCTGGACGACCTGGACCTGACCGACAAGGTGAGTTTCCACAACAACAGCGTGGATCACTTCGGGGGCCACACTTTTGGCTGCCACGAGAATTATCTGGTCGATCTGGAGCATTACTACTGGCGGGAATCGCTGGCCCTGCTGCTGCCCTTCCTGGTGACCCGCCAGATCTACGCCGGTGTGGGCCGGGTCGGGGGGCACAAGCTCAATTACAACGATTTCCGCAACAACATCATGGATGTCGGCGACCATGAGGTCGATTACGTCTGGGTTTCCAACTTCTACGGGGTGGAGATCGATAAATCGGTGGATTTCCAGCTCTCCCAGCGGGCAGACCATATCGTGAATGCCGTTTCCTCCCGCGTGCGCTTCAACCGGGCCATCATCAACCCCAAGCAGGACAGCTATTATAACTTTTCCAACCGCCAGCGCCTCCATATCCTGTACGGCGAGGCCAATATGTGCGAGTACGCCACCTTCCTGAAGGTGGGAACTACCTCTCTGGTACTCGATCTGATCGAGATGGGCTGCCTGCCGCGGGAGGTGGAGATCGCCGAGCCGGTTCATAACCTGAAGGCCATCTCCCGCGATTCCTCCTGGCGCTGGCCCGTGCGCCGGAAGGACGGCACCACCATCGGCGCGGTCGATCTCCAGCGGATCTACCTGAAATACGCCAAAGAATACCTGACCGGCAAGGACGAACAGACCGACCGGGTACTCGTCGAGTGGGAGAATACCTTGAACCTGCTCGAATCCGACCCGATGGCCCTCGCTGACCGGCTGGACTGGGTCGCCAAACGCAAGCTCTATGAGGAGTACATCGAATCCGAGGGCGTCTCCTGGCAGGACGATATCCTCCAGAGCCTTGACCTGGAATACCACAACATCAACCCGCGGGACAGCCTCTATTTCGGCCTGGAGGAAATGGAAGCTGTCCAGCGGATTGTCCCCGAGGAGACGCTCCAGGCCGCCGTCCGGACTCCGCCTGACAACACCCGCGCCCGCGGCAGGAGCTATGTTATCCAGAAGCTCCTGGAAAGCAAATCGCGCCGCTATGTGGTGGACTGGGATTTCGTCTATGTGGACGAAAAACGCCAGCTTCCCCTGAAAGACCCCTTCGAAACTTACCAGGAAGAAGCCGCCCGCTTTGCGCGGAGTTTGTAGATATCCAGGGCTGTCACATGCGAATATGTGCGGGGTGAGCGGTAGCCCATTCACCATCGATCCCCATAGCGATCCAGATCAGGATGCCTGTTATGCAGGGGCGAGGTACGGGACTTTGAGAGATGGTTACCTAACCCCCCGGCCCCCTGCCCGAAACGGGAAGGGGGAGTGGATGGCATCGTCAAGCACCATAGAGTCTCCCCCTCTCCCCGGAGGCGCTCCGGCGCATCCCCTGGGTTTCGGGGAGAGGGGCCAGGGGAGAGAGGTCACCCCGCCTCCACGAACGGAGGATCTTTTACCTGATCTGGATAGCTATGGCCCATTCACCATCGATCCCCTATTGCCTCTCCTTACCGCCCGGTCCGGTCTTCACCAGAAGCAGGGCATCCAGCCAGCCTGCCGGAAGCGCCAGAGATTGTTCCGTTTCCGGCTGCCAATCGCCGATGGCCGTTTTCTTGCCGGTCTGAGGATCGACCCAGGAGGCACGGGCGGGACCGGCCAAGCCTTTCAGCCGGAAGGTTGCAGGGGCCATGTCGGATAAATAAGCCAGAAGGCAGTCGCCCTTCACGGAGCGCATGGCTGCCGGGTGTCGGCTGCCGGAAAGAAGATCCGGGGCCGGTTCCATCTCCCACCATCGGAGCGATTTGTAGAAGCAAACCAGCGCGGAAAGGCGCTTCGCTCCCGGTGAATGGAGAGCGGTTTTCCAGTCCTCAATTCCTTCCTCGCGGTAAGAGCCGAAATTCCAGGTATCGGTGTTGCCGTAGGTGTGGTGCCAGGTAGGACCAGCAGGCTTGCTGACGGATTTTGAGGGCATTGATGGGCCAGATGGAATACTGCGCCCCGTCTTCATAAGAACCCTCGCCAAGTCCTGTCGGCTTGGCAGGGGAGAGGGCATAATCCTGGCTGATCTTCGGGTAGATGCCCTCTTCCTGTCCCCAGACCTGGATCATGTTGAAATCGAGCCAGGGAGCCTGATGAAGCGACTGGGAAGAAGAATTGTTTCCCGTTGATGTGGTAGGTCATCAGCGCCCGCCCGTAGTCTTCGGAGCCGGACATCCCGACCGCTATCCCGCGGGCCACCGTATTCCCGACAGCCCGCTTCTCTTCCGTGTCGGGAGTATTGTCTCCTCCCAGAATCCAGAGAAGATGGGACTGGTGGCGGTAGCGCCTGCTGAGAAAGAGGCCATAGCTTTCCGCATTCCGGGGCGTCATATATTTATAGCCGTCCCCATTGTAGCCTACGAACAGAGGCAGTAATCCGAGGATCAGCCCGTGCGCCCTGGCCCGGCTGATGATATAATCCGCATGATCCCAGTAGTCATAATCGGACTGGTTCCGGGGAGACTGCCCGGGTTCGATAACCGGGCGGGACGGGTTGCCTTCCAGGAAAGCTTTGTCACCGTAGGCATTGGGAATCAGCGTTCCCCCGACCCGTTCTTCTCCCATCACGATAGCCGCCTGGATGATCGTGAAGCCCTGGCGGGCGCGGGTTTTCAGATAGAGGCCCGCCTCCTCGCGGGTCGGTATCTGGAATAGAAGCCAGGCGGTATCCCCCAGCCAGAAGAAAGGCTTCCCGTTTCGTTGTGCCAGATAGCGCCCGTTCGCGCTGACGCGCAGGGAGGAACCTGCCCGCTGGGAGGCGCTCCCTTGTCCGGCCTGCGCGGGCAGGTCAGGATTCCTCCCGCCAGACAAACCATCATGAGCATGAGGAGGCACAGTAGAAAGCCGCGATGTGTTTGCACAGAATCCGTAAAAGCGAACGGTGCCAATGGCAACATGGTTTCCCTCCCGAACCTCGACATGTGGCTGCTATTCGCGGTTTGGGTGGGATTTTCTTTGGGAAGCGCATGATCTGGCTGTAAGCCGGGCGGTAGCTTTGCTTATGGCGATGAGCGGTCTTTCCCATCGGGCTTTGCCAGAAAATAAGCCGCATTGTTCGTGGGGAAGTCCCTTCCTGCCATTCGATAGGGCTGCTCGGAATCCGGTCGGTAGCCCGGAGGATTGAGGACGATGAAGCGGGCATCGGGATCGGAGTCGTAACCGGATGCGCTCGCAACGGGACAGGCGAATCGAAAGCTGTTTTTTGCCATATAGACCTGATAGAACTCATCATAGGAGGCACAGGGAATCCCGCCGCAGAACATCGGGGCTGCCATCTCTCTGGCGATGGGGCGCATGGCTGGAGCCTTGCCTGTACGGAATATTGATCGGGCCTCCAGGATGTTCAAAATGGTCCCGTCCGCGCCCATAAAAAAGGTATTATGAGACGGATCGACGCTGAGCCATTTCCCGAGCGAGCGGGCGTAAACAAGGACGATCACATGGCAGTCTCCGTCGTATGCAGCGGGCAGGCAGGTGATATAGCGGGCGAAGAAACCCATCGACAGAAAGGCCTCATCGAGGACGATGGCCTTCAGCGCACAATTGACTGGCTGCCCGAAGCGAAGGATCGTCAGGGCGTCGCGCTTGGCAGGGCCAGGAGAGCCGCCGTCATATTCCATGGCATCATAGGCCCATTGCAGAAGCTTCAGGATGGTGTCGAGTTCTGAAAGACCGGCGCACATTCGCGCCAGCCCGTAGTCTTCGCGTAGTTCAGCCAGAGACGGCGCTTCGGGTGGCATATACGACCATGGCGGCAGCTTTTCATCCTCAGCGGCGCTGGCTGGAAAGCCGGGATAGCCCGCCAGGGCGGATATGTAAGGCGTAGTGTTCAGATCCACGGAGCTTTCTCCTCGAGGAATGCGAAGATATCGTAGGGGGCTTCGGTTGGCCGAAATAGAAAGGCAGAGACGAACCTTGCTGTCCGTCTCGGAGAACCGGCATCCGGCAATCAGGGTGATCTCAAGCTCACCTTCGATCAAGCCCATCGGGTAGTAATGCCAGACTGCTTATCGCGCCTTTGGCACATCGCCATAATAGTCCGGCACCAGTGAATGCGCCCGGCGCGGCGGACGGTGGTAATTTTGGTCTTCGGGCGGGCGAGGGATGAGCCGGATCGGGTCCGGGACGGCATCCTCGTAGGGGATGTGTTCGAGAATGTGGCGGATGCAGTTCAGCCTGGCCCGCCGCTTGTCATCGGCTTCTACCTGATACCATCGGGCTTCCGGGATGTCCGTATGCTCGAACATCAGGTCCTTGGCTTTAGAGAAGTCCACCCATTTGGCACGGGCCTGAATATCGATGTCGCTGAGCTTCCACCGCTTCAGCGGGTTCCGGGCGCGTTCCTGGAAGCGGCGCTCCTGCTCCGAATCGCTGACCGACAGCCAGTATTTGAGAAGGAGGATTCCGGAGCGCACCAGCATCCGCTCGAACTCAGGACAGGAGGCCAGGAACTCCCAGTATTCCTCATTGGTGCAGAACCCCATCACCCGCTCGACCACCGCCCGGTTGTACCAGCTCCGGTCAAAGACAAGAATCTCGCCCGCCGCCGGCAGATGGGCCACGTACCGCTGGAAGTACCACTGCGTGCGCTCCACATCCGAGGGCTTGGCGAGGGCCACCAGGCGGATTCCGCGGGGGTTGAGGGGCTCGATGATCCGCTTGATCACCCCGCCCTTCCCGGCAGCGTCCCTGCCCTCAAAGCACAGCGCCACCCGGCAGCCGGATTGCTTCACCCAATACTGCATTTTCACCAGCTCGGTATGCAGCCGGGCCAGCTCGCTTTTATAGAAGCTGCCGTCCAGCCACGGTTCGGCGTGTTTGCAGCCGTCTTCATGTTCCTTTTTATGCCGCTTCTCCATTGCCAACACCTCTCCCATAATGCGGCGGAAGATATGCGAAAGATCCGTTGACAGAGATTTATTGTTATTATGGAAGATGCCGGGCGGCTCTTTACTGCCTGGCGGGGTCGATTCCCCAGCAGGATTTCGTGATGCGCTCCCAGCGTTTCAGCAGGGAACGGCGGTCGCCCCTGTCCCAGAGGATGACGCCTTCCTGCACGGCGCGGCCTCCGGGCGCGAGTTCCGCTATAGTCCTGGATTCGCTATGGATGCAGCGCAGGATGGGGTCGTTGTTGTTGAACAGGTGCTTGAAATTCCGCTGCCCGATTCCCACTGATCCGGCCCTGCTGAATCCCTCGACAATGATCAGGGGATGATCGGCCTCTTCGCGAAGCTGGGCGGATGGGAAGTCCGTGTATTTGATGATCGCCCGTTCCGGCCTTGATCCGTGGCGGACAAAAATAGCCCGCCGGGGATCGGGGGACTCCTGCCGATCTTCCAGGTCGGTTGTCCGCCAGCGCCCGTCGAGTTTGGCCCAGATGCGCTCCCCGAAGATGGAGATGAACTGCGGCGCATCCACCAGATGAAAACAGGTCTGCGTGTCCAGCCCGCGCAGCGTTTCACTGGAGGTGTTATGAAAGGCGCGGGTGATCCAGAGGCAGTTGTTCTGCGGGTCGGGGGTCAGCGTTGCGGTAAGCTCGAAGCGTTCGAGGGCAATCCGCCAGGCCATCGCCCCGTCGGCATTCAGCGACCACTTCTGCGTGATGTCGCCCTCGGAGTTCCAGTTATACCAGGCCAGCCGCTGGCCCTCGTAAACCGTTTCGGGAAGCCACAGGCTGAAGCGGTTGCCGGGAAAGTCGCGATGCTGGATGGTCAGGGTGGTGACAGGCCGGGGCCGGTGCGCTTCATAAGGCCGATCCACGGCCCGGATGGTGAAAACCGAATCCCGATAGAGCAGCGTCGGCTCCGAGCCGATAGTGCGTGGCTCTTTAGGCAGGGCCGGAAGGCTCTCAGCGCACACCGAGACAGCCGATTTCGCCAGAAAGCCGATCCCGGCCAGAAGAAACACCCCGGCCCAGGGGATTCGCCATGAACAACCGGATTTATCCGCCATTGTAGGGGCCTTTCGTTAAGGTAGTTGGGCGGCTCATCGGGTCACTCCATCGATACCAGGATAAGGAATGTTCGCATGGGATCTGGAGCCGGGCCGTAAACGACCCATCCGATGGCAACCGCTGCCAAGATCTTATCTTGATGCTATGGGGCGGGCTGTCCGACAATCTCTCCCCTCCTAATAACGTTCAGCCCGGTGGCCCTGTTCAGGGATGGTATTTCGTCGGATCAATGCCGTAGGAATGGATCAGTATCTTATCCATCGCTTCGAGCATCCAGTCGATGGCCCCTTCGGTATCGAGCCAGAGGATGCCAGAGTGGAAAACGTAATGGATCGCCTCGCTGGCGTCACCGAAGCCTATCTGGGACGGCGGGCGTTTGGGCAGGGGTTCCTGACCCAGCAGATACACCGGAACGTAGGGATGGGCCTCCAGGGCGTTTTTGAGATGATGGTTGGATTTTCGCCCGACCCCGTGCCTCCGGAAGAGCCAGAGGGCCTGATCGTAAAGCCTGGAAGCGGCGGCATCCTGGCAGTAGCTTTTGAAGAGCTTCTCCAGGGCCGCATGATCTTCCACATCATTTTCTCCATAGCCCGCGGATTCATCATCATGGGCGAGCCTCCTGCCGGCGGTTTGGGCGCGACGCCGCGTTTTCTATGGGGCGGATTGCGTTGCATGAGGAAGCTCCTTATAAAAATCTGCTGAAGCTGCCGGCTACGGATTGACCACGGCCTTCAGTCCGGCCCGGCTCTCGGCAGCCTGAAAAGCCGGTAGGATATCGTCGAGCGGGAAGCGGTGGGTGATCAGTTCTTTGGCCCGGATGTGGCCCGATGCCAGGAGCGCCAGGGCTGCCCGGTGCTGGCGGGGGATCGCCCCGTGGCAGCCGTGCAGGTAGGCTTCCTTGTAGTGGAGCAGGTTGCTGTCCACCTCGATTTTTCGCGTTCCTTTGGGCAGCCCTCCGAAGAGGTTGACGCGGCCCCGGAAGCGGACCATCTCCATCGCCTGCTCCTGAGCCTCCGGGGATCCGCAGGCGGTCAGGACGATATCCGCGCCCTCCCCGCCGGTTTCCTCCCGCACCCGCTCCGCCGGGTCTTCGTCCTGGCTGGAAATGACCGCATCGGCCCCGAAGCGCCGGGCCATCTCCAGCCGCCCGCGGGAACGCTGGACGATCAACACTTTGGTGGCCCCGAACGATTTTGCAAGCTGAGCCAGCATCAGGCCAATCGGCCCGGCCCCGATAACCACAATGCTCTCGCCCGCCTGGAAGTGGGAGGTTTCCAGCCCGTTGATGCAGCAGGCTAGCGGCTCGGCGAGGGCGGCCTCGTCCCACCCCAGGGAATCGGGGATAGGGTTTACCGCGCCGTGCCGGACCGTGAGAGAGTTGATCGGCAGGTATTCGGCGAAGCCGCCGGGGAACTGGTAGCCGATGGCGTAATTGATGGGGCAACAGTTGCCGATGCCGCGCTTGCAGAACTCGCATTCCCCGCAGGCCACATCGCCCGCCGTGGCGATCCGGTCGCCGACCTCGAATCCGGCCAAGCCTTCACCGACCTCCACCACCTCTCCGGAGACCTCGTGACCCACCACCTGCGGAAACATCACGCGCGGGCTGCCGTAATGAAAGATGCGGATATCCGAGCCGCAGATCGTGCAGGCCCGCACCCGCAGCACAAGGCCCCCCGGCTCCGCGCGAGGCGTCTCCACCTCGCGCACCGTCATCTTCTCGATCCCTTCCAGCACTGCCGCTTTCATATCGGATCGGTTTCTCCTATTCTGCCAAATCTTCATGTGAAACATCGCCAGGCTCAATCCCTGCGGCTGCTCAGGCAGCGATTCCCTACCGGGTCACGTTCGCGCCTGAAGGCTCTGTCCGAGCCGACTGCGGTGCGCAATACGGGTCGCCACGAAGATACAGTGCTTGGGGATGGGCAACGGACACGGATCGGTGTTTCGCAGGAACAAACCGGTCAGCCCTGATCATAACGTCCTATCCTGACTCTGGCGGTGATTCCGTGTGCCAGCATATTCTCCAGAATGCACTGCCGTTCCGTCACCTCGCCCACCTCCCGGCTGGCCTCCGGCGTCATGCGCTGATAGGTGCAGGTCTTCAGGAACTTGCCGACCCAGACGCCCCCCGTGTAGCGCGCGGCCCGGCTGGTCGGGAGGATGTGGTTGGTGCCGATGGTTTTGTCGCCATAAGCGACCGTGGTCTCCTCTCCGATGAACAGAGAGCCGTAGTTCGTCAGATGCTGGTGAAAGTAGCCCGGGTCTTGCACATGCAGCTCCAGGTGTTCCGGCGCATAGTCGTCGCTTAAGCGCACCGCTTCTTCCTGGCTTTCCGCCACACACACGCGGCCCTGGCCGCCCCAGGACAGGACCGCGATGTCTCGGGTCGGCAGCATACGCAACTGCTGCTCGACCTCGGCGATAGCCTTCCGGGCGAAGTCTTCGCTGAAGCAGATCAGGCAGAGACCGCTGTTGGGATCGTGTTCGGCCTGGCCCAACAGATCGCAGGCCACCAGCGCGGGATCCGCGCCTTCGTCGGCGATGACCAGGATTTCCGTGGGCCCCGCCAACAGATCGATCCCGCACCGGCCAAAGAGCTGGCGCTTCGCCTCGACGACATACTGGTTGCCGGCACCGCAGAGGAGATCCACCGGCTGCGCCTCCCCGATCCCGAAAGCCATCATCGCCAGGGCCGGGACCCCGCCCAGGACAAAGATGCGATCCGCCCCTGCTTTCTTGATGGCGTTGATCGTCGCGGGGTAATACCCCTGGCCCTTTACCGGCGGCGTGCAGGCCACCACCGTTCTCACGCCCGCCACTTTCGCCGGAATAATGCTCATCTGCGCCGAACCGAACATCGGATACCGGCCGCCGGGAATATAGGCACCGACCGCGTTCACCGGGATATGCCTGTGCCCCAGGATCACGCCCGGCCGGATCTCCACTTCCAGAGGTTTGAGCGTCTCGAACTGAGCGGTGGCGAAGGCCCGGACATTGGCCTGGCAGTAATCGGTATCCTGGATGGCTTGCTCGGGCAGAGAGGCGATGGCCTGTTCGACCTGTTCATCGCTTAATTCGAAGCTGTCGGGATTCCATGCGTCGAACCGGGCGCTATACCGGCGAATCGCCTCCATCCCGTTCTGTTCCATATCCTTGAGCATTTCGGAAACTACCTGCGCCGTATTCGCATCCTGTTCCAAAAGCCTGTGTCCGCCGTCTTTGATCAGCTTCATCCATCTCTCCTTATCGATCCTGGATGGCCCCTTTGAAATGCGGCATCCCTTTGTAACACGCCGCCAGGGCGCAATCCCTGCGGCTGCTCAGGCAACGTTTCCCCCACCGGGTCACGTTCGCGCCTGAAGGCTCTGTCCGAGCCGACTGCGGTGCGCAATACAGGTCGCCGCATTGTGGACGCGGTCGAGCGATAGCCCGCAGGTGCAGGCCTCCCAGCACGCGCTTGTAGGAGCGGGCGAAGGAGGGGTGCGTCCGCCAGCACGGCAGACGAGTCAGCAGGAGAGACTGGCTTCGCAATGCATGCGCCGTTATTCCCTATATTGGCCTGACGCGCGGAAAATCCTTCTTGTGGGGTGCTGGCGTTCCAGCCCTATAGCAATCCAGATAAGGTTTTGGAGAGTTCGGGCATTGAAAATCTCGTCTATGTGGCATGAGACGGCAGCCCTCTATCCCGGAAAAGGAAATTCTGAGTTCGCATCGAATTGTAACTATCCGCGCTGCTCGAATGCGCCCCTGTCTCCGGTAAAGGAGGTATCCGATGCGATGCAAACCATGGCTCGCCGTGTTCGCATGCCTGCTGGGCTGCGGGCTGCCGCCTGCGCTCCGGGCCGATGAAAAGGCTGACGCCTTGCTGAAAGAGATGCAGGACACCCTCAAGGCGGCTCAGACCTTTTCGGCGAAATCGTCCGTGAAGGTGGAAAGCAAAGAACAAAAGGTCGTTATGCAGCACGATATGACGATGCAGCTGAAGAGGCCGAACCTGTTGCGGCTGGAAGTGAAGATGAGGAACGACGGCGATAACAGCCGGACGATGGTGTCCGATGGGAAAAACCTCTGGATGCTCATGCAGCCCGAGAACCAGTATCAGAAGATGGCTACGCCGCCCGAGGGCCGGATGCTGGACGGCTCTCTCATGATGCCGGTCGGATTTTTCGATCCCCAGACATTGACCATGTTTGGGCCGGAGAAGAAAACGCGCTTCGTCGGCTCCCAGACAGTGGACGATAAAGAGTATACGGTCATCGAAATTACCACTGAGCAGCCCACCCCCATCAAGGCCAATCTCTTTGTAGGGGCGGACAAACTGCTCCACCGGGCTGAAATGAATATCGGCCCGGACGGGAACATGAAATATGTGATCGAGTATGCCGATATCAAGATCGGAGAGGAAACTTCCGATTCCGCATTCGCCTTCAAGCCCCCGGCAGGTGCCAAGGCAGCCAAAAGCCCGGAGGATGACCTCCTGGCCGTCGGAAGGAAAGCGCCTTCCTTCAAGCTGCCTGCCCCTTCCGGCAAGACGATCACTCTGGAGAACACGCTGAAGGGCAAGAAGGCGGTGCTGGTCAATTTCTGGTTCCATGGGTGAGGGGCCTGCCGTGAGGAGTTGCCTCACCTTCAAACCCTTTACAAGCAGTACAAAGCCAAGGGATTCGATATGATCGCCATCAACTACGGCGATTCGCGCAAGGAAATTCTCGACTATGCCCGCAAGAGCGGCTTCACCTTCAAGATGGCGATGGGCGAAAAACAAGGAAAGAACACGGTGTTCAGCCGATACGGGGTGCAGGCGTATCCTACCAACTACCTGCTGAACGGCAAGGGCAAGATCGTCTTCCGCTCGGTCGGCTTCGATGAGGCGGGCCTCAAGGCCGCTTTGATAAAAATGGGCATCAAATAAAGGGAGACCTGATATTGGAGCAGATCAGACTCTACCGCACTCCTGAATACCAGGATTGCATGAAGATCCACCTGGGGATCTCGGAGACAAAGATCGATATCAGCCGGCTCTGGGCACCGACCTACCGGATGCGGATCGGGTCGGCGGAGGTGAAAATGGGCGGCATCGCCGGGGTCGGGACGGATGACGACTGCCGGTTGCGCGGCTATTCGCGTCTGGTGATGGAGGAATCTACCCGCTACTTCAACGAAACCGGCCACGATATCGCTGTCCTCTTCGGAATCCCCGATTTCTACCACCGCTTCGGCTACGCGCCTGCGCTCGTATCCTCGGCCATGGTCGTCAGCGTGAAGGATGCGCTTCTCTCCCTGGCCGGAACGCGCATCCCGGCCCATACGCTCCGCCCGATGGTGGAAGAGGACAGGGCAGGCATCCTTGATATCTACCATGCCGACACGGCTCATAGATCGGGATGCCTGGTGCGCTCTCCCGAAGAATGGAAGGGCTTTTCCAAGGGAACCTCCTATGAGTGCGGGTCCCGCCCTCTTGTCCTCGAAGGGGATTCAGACGGGCTGCTGGGGTACATCGTTTTCGATGAGGTCGAAAACGAGTGCCGGATCGGGGAGGTCGGCGGCAGGTCGCCGGCCATCTACCCCGCGCTGCTGAAGGCGATGGCGGAACAGGCCCAGCAAAAAGGAGCGCCCTCATTTATCCTCAGGTTGCCCCTGGATCATCCCTTCATCTTCTTCTGCCGCCGCTGCGGGGGAGAATCGAGTTCCTACTGGCATCGCAACGCCGAGGGGATGGCGCGGCTGATCAACCTGGAATCCCTGATGACCAAGCTGACGGGCCTCTTCACCCATCGCCTGCGCGGTTTTCCGCTCCCGATTGCGCCGCTGGCATTCCGCACCGACCTGGGAACTGTAACCCTGACCTTCCGGGATGGCCAGGCCGGGGTGGGCCCGCAGGCATCCTCGTCCTTGACGGTATCGATTCCGCAGATGCGCCTGGCTCAATGGGTCATGGGCTATCGCGCGGTGGCGGATGTAATCCTTGATGAAGGTGTGGATGCGCCTGAAGAAGCTGTGCCGTTGCTGAAAGCCCTCTTCCCGCCCGGAACCCCGTGGATGCCTATGACAGACTGGTTTTAAGGGGGATTGGTCTGGATGGAGCGCACGGCAGTGCGCCCCATCCAGATGCCATGCGAAAGTCCTGATCAAATGCAGGAGCCGGGAGGTCGGTTGTTTTTTTCCATCCCCCGTAACCAATTGCCTGAAATCGCGTCTAATACGCTGTTAGGGTGTGTTTTTTCTCACAAAGACGAAATAGCGGCCCGGTCGCCGGGCTTCGGCCCTCAAGATTTGCCTATAAATTGCTATGATTGGTTATGGCAACCAATTTCAAGGAATTACACAATGGATATACTCCCGCAAACCTCGTTAGGCGAAATCCTGGCCTCCAGAGGCTATATCACGCCGGAGCAGTTGCAGCAGGGCTTGGTGGAGCAGAAGCGCACGGGCAAGCGCATCGGGGAGACTCTGGTGAGTCTGGGGTATCTGAGGGAATCTGAGATGCTCTCCTGCCTGGCGGAGCGGATGGGGCTGCCCCTGGTGAACCTCGCCGACCGGGTCGTCGATCCGGCGGTGCTGGGGCGGGTTCCGAGCGAATTCGCGCTCAGCCATCATGTGCTGCCTCTTGCCAGCAGCGACCATACCCTCACGGTCGCCATCGCGGACCCGCTCGATCTGGACGCCCTGGACGATTTGCAGCTTCTGACCGATGGGGCGGTGGAGCCGGTCCTGGCAAGTCCTTCGGAGATCCGGCGGGCTATCGAGCAGTTCTACATGACGAAAATGATGCAGGATATCTCCGAGCAGGATGTGGAGATCCTGTCCGAGGAAGGGTACGAGATCGCGGACTTACAGCGCATGGCTCGCGAGGAACTGGTGATCCAACTGGTCAATATCACCCTCCAGCAGGCCATCCAGGACAGAGCCACCGATATCCACATAGAGCCTTTCGAGAAAGAGCTTCGGATCCGCTACCGGATCGATGGCGTTTTGCAGGAAGTGTCCTCCCCGCCCAAGCGGTTGCACCCGGCCATCGTTTCCCGCATTAAGATTTTGAGCGACATGAACATCGCCGAAAGGCGACTGCCGCAGGACGGACGGATGCGCCTCCGGTCGGGAGGCAGGCAGATCGACCTGCGCGTTTCCACCATCCCGACCCTGTTCGGGGAATCGGTGGTCATGCGCCTTCTCGACCGCGCGACGGCGTTGTTGGGGCTGGAAGACCTGGGGATGCGAGCGGAATCGCTGGACCGCTTCCGCCGGCTCATCCGCATGCCGCACGGGATTATCCTGGTGACCGGCCCGACAGGAAGCGGCAAGACCACCTCTCTCAACGCCGCCCTGATCGAAATCTACTCCCCGGAAAAGAAGATCATCACCATCGAAGACCCGGTGGAATACCAGTTGAACGGTGTCAACCAGATCCAGGTCCGCCCCAATATCGGACTGTCGTTCGCCTCGGGTCTGCGCCATATCGTGCGCCAGGACCCGGATATCATCATGGTCGGGGAGATTCGCGACTCGGAGACGGTCGATATCGCCATCCATGCGGCCCTGACCGGCCACCTGGTCTTTTCTACCCTGCACACCAACGATGCAGCCGGGGCCATCAGCCGCCTGCTCGATATGGGGGCCGAGCCGTACCTGGTGGCCTCCTCACTGATCGGGGTGGTGGCCCAGCGACTGGTTCGTCTGAACTGCCCGCGCTGCTCCGCGCCGGTGCAGGAGCCTTTCGAAGCCCTTCAGGAGGCGGGGATCTCCCCGCTGGAGGCTGAAGGCGCGAGGCTGATGGCGGGTCAAAAGTGTGAGGAGTGCAAATACACCGGCTACCGCGGCAGAAGCGGCCTCTTCGAGATGCTGGTCATCGATGACGCGCTGCGCCAGATGGTGATGGCCCGCAAGCCTTCTCTGGAGATCCGCCAGTACGGCATCCAGCAGGGGATGTCCACACTTCTTATGGAGGGCCGGGAGCGCATCCTGACCGGCAAAACCACTCTCCAGGAAGTCCTGCGCGTCTGCCAGCGGGAGGAGTTCGATGTCTGAGTTCCGCTACCGGGCACTGGACCAGAGCGGCAAATCCGTTGCCGGAACGATCCAGGCTGCCGACCCGGCGGAGGTGGTGGCTCGCATCCGCGAGACGGGCTGCTTCCCGGTGGAAGTGGCGGCTGAGGCCGCTTACGGGAACGGGAGCCAGCCGCCCGCGGGCGGGTTGTCCCTGACGCTGCCGGGCAAGGCGGGCAGGAAGCGCATGTCCCGCCTGGAGGTAGCTATCTTTACGCGCCAGTTGGCGGATATGCTGGGGGCCGGGCTGGTGGTGGACCGGGCCTTTACGGTGCTGATCGAGCAGGCCCCTCACGCCCGGGCGCGGGAGATTTTCGAGAGCATCCAAACCGACCTGCGCTCCGGCAAGCCGCTCTCGGAATCGCTGGCCTCATCCGATCAAGGCTTCCCTCCGCTCTATGTGAATATGGTGCGGGCCGGAGAGATTAGCGGCCAGCTCGATGGGGTACTGGCCCGCCTGTCCGATTTTCTGGAAAAGGAGCAGGTGCGGCGAAGTCAGGTTATATCCGCCCTCACCTATCCGGCGATCCTGATCTCTGTGGCGGTGCTGGCCGTCACCTTTCTGCTGACCTTCGTGATTCCCAGGCTGCAAGGCGTCTTCCAGGAGATGGGTGCGGCCCTGCCGCTCCCGACAGTGATTCTTCTCTCCGTGACCGGGTTCGTCGCCCGGCACGGATGGGCGCTCCTGCTGGGGGGGGCGGTTATCGGGCTTGCCTTGCACCGCTATATCCGGACGCCCGCCGGTCGAACGGCTTACGACCGCCTGCGGCTCCGGCTGCCCGCCCTGGGGCCTGTGGCGCGGAAAGTGGTTTCCTCTCGCTTCGCCCGGACGCTGGGAACTCTCCTTACCGGAGGGGTTCCCATCCTGGAAGCCCTGAGCATCTGCCAGGATGCGGTCGGGAATGTCGTCATGGCGGAGGCGGTCGCTTCGGTGAGAAGGCAGGTACAGCAGGGAGAGAGCAT
Source organism: Armatimonadota bacterium (assembly GCA_020846535.1). Classification (GTDB taxonomy): domain Bacteria; phylum Armatimonadota; class JADLDR01; order JADLDR01; family JADLDR01; genus JADLDR01. The sequence continues at coordinate 56,391 of JADLDR010000033.1, forward strand.
CGCCGGCGCGATGCAGGAAAGCGGAGCCTTCCTGCCGGTGCTGACCCACATGACCGCCGTGGGAGAGGAAACGGGCAGCCTGCCCGCCCTCCTCATCCGCTCCGCCGACAGCCTGGATTTCGAGATCGACAGCACCATCCGCCGCCTGACGACACTTCTGGAGCCGGTCATCGTCCTGGCGATGGGAGCCTTCGTCGGCTCCATCGTCCTATCTATCCTCCTCCCCATCTTCCAGGCGAATGTGATGGTAAAATGATAGGAATAAGACGCCGGAAAAAGCGGGAAAGCACCCCCCCAACCCCCCGGCTTCGGGGGGGCTTAGACTGTGCGGTCCTTTGGTACTCTCTCAAAGCCTCTCAAGGCCGCTCCCCCCGCCGAAGCCCGGCGGGGGCTGGGGAGGCGGTTGGCTTTAAGCTGGGGGCGGTTGAACCCATAAGGAGGCTATATGCACCCTCGTCATCTCAAAACCGAATCGAAGCGCCGTCCGCTGGGAGGGCATTCGGGGTTTACGTTGATCGAACTTCTGGTGGTCATTATCATTTTGGCGATTCTGGCGGCGGTCGTCATTCCCCGGGTGGTGGGGAGGACCGAGGATGCGCGTCGGGCGAAGGCACTGACCGATATCGAGAATCTGGGAACGGCCCTGAATGTCTATTTTGCCGATAACGGGCGCTACCCCACCACCGAACAGGGCCTGAGAGCCTTGCGCGAACAGCCTACCTCCGCGCCGCAGCCGAGGGTGTGGAACGGCCCCTATATCGAAAAACCTGTGCCTAACGACCCGTGGGGAAGCCCTTATGCCTATACCAGCCCCGGCCAGCATAATCCCACTGGCTTCGACCTCATTTCCTACGGAGCCGACGGCCAGCCCGGAGGCTCCGGCAATGACAGCGATCTGAATAACTGGGAATCCAAGGGGAGTTGATGGGAGGATGGGGCGCGGAGAGCAAAACATTCTTATAACGCGCCGGTCCGGCTTTACCCTGATCGAACTGGCTGTGGTGATTCTGATCATCGTGGTCGTGTCCTCGATGGTGATTCCGTCCTTCAACGGGTTCTACCGGGAGGAACGCTTCCGGCATCAGGGGCGAGTGCTGATGTCCTTTCTCCTCCAGGCTCGTCAGGAGGCGGCGGAAAGGGAGGAAATCGTCACCGTGCAGTATAATCCTTATGCACGCCAGCTTTTCATGCTGGGCGAACCGGGCGGTTTCCCTGACGGCGAAACCGGCCCGCCGCCACTGGGCCGGACGCGCGCTCTGCCCGATGATATCGTCCTGGCCGTCCGGAGCCGGGCGCAGGGCCGGGAGGACGGGCCGGATCGCCCGCACGTTCTGCGGTTCTATCCGGACGGCCATTCCGACGGAGGCGCTCTCTTGCTCCGGCACGAGACAGGCCGCCTGCTGTCTGTGGCGGTTACGCCCAACACGGGCCGCGCTCACCTGATCGATGCGGACAGGGGAGCGGAGATCAACTGAAATGCGACGCCAGCAGGGGTTCACCCTGATCGAAATGATTGTGGCGACCATGCTGCTCGTGCTGGGGGCGGTCGCGGCTCTCGCCTGCTACAGCACAGGCTTGAGGGCCACCCGGGCGGCGGAGGATTATACGATGGCCCGCCTCCTGGCCCAGCAAAAGCTTTCGGAATTGGAGGCCGCCGACCCGGCCCGGCTTTTGCAGGCGGGCGCGGCACAGCAGGGTGTTTTCGGCCCGCAGGCCCCTGATTTTAGATGGCAGGCCCGCATTTTGAAAACAGATATCCCGCGCCTTTACCGGGCGCAGCTTACCCTGTTCTGGGGCGAGCCGGGCCGCGAGCGCCGGGCCGAATTCGAGACCTTTCTACTCTCCGCACGCAGCCAGAACGATGAAAAGAGCGCCGGAAATTCAAGAGAATAGGGTTCGACATCCTTTCAGGCTGGCCGGGAACGGTGGGTTTACCCTGCTGGAGGTTCTGGTGGCCCTGATCATCCTGAGCCTGGTGTCGGCGGCGCTGGCTTTCTCGCTCAGGACGGCCCTGGACGCTGGTTCCAGGGCGCGACAGATGGCGGACCGGCTTCAGGAAGTGCGGATCGTTTTCGCGGCCATGGAGCGGGACCTGCGAGCCGCCTATCTGGTCGGCAAGCCCGCGCAGCCGCCTTCGGAGAATGCGCCGCCGGTTGTGCCGGAAGCATCCAACCAGCCGGAGGGCAGCGCCAACGCTCCTGCCGTTCCCGCACAACCGCAGGAGAGGCCGGAGGCGGAACCTTCCACCTGGTTTGTCGGGGAGCCGGGCGCGGGCGGCGCGGCGACTTCCGCGGCGCGGCTTGGCTTTACGGCGCTGTCTCATCGGACGTCATTCGGGGAGAGCCCGGAGGCGCAGCCCCAGGCCGATCTCTGCGCTGTAGAATATACGCTCGGTACGGAAAAATCTACCGGGAGGTACGGGCTGCTGCGGCGGGAACGGGTTCCGCCGCAGATTACCTCGGCGCAGGGCGTTCGGGAGCAGTTGATCTCCGACAGGGTGGCCGATATTCGCTTCCGCTACGACGATGGCGAGGAGTGGCGGGCCGACTGGAATACAGACACCGGGGAATCGAAACTGCCTGCAAGGGTGGAAGTGACCCTCACCTTTGTCTTCCCGGGCAGCGGACGAACGGTGCGCTATCAGACGGCCCTGCCCCTGCTGGGAGAGGCGGATGCGCCCGATATACCCGACGCTCCCGCCGCCGAAAATACGCCTGCCGCCAATACGCCGCCTGCGGAGAACGCTCCCCAGGAAGGCAATATGCCGCCTGCCGCCAACACACCGGTCGGCCCGTGAGGGAAGGAGAGGGGAATGCGTTCCGATGACGCCTCGCCGAATGTCGTTCTGGCGGTGGTGGCCGGGTTGGAAATCCTGATCATGCTGGCCGTGCTGTCGGTGCTGCTGCCCCGGTTTGCGGCGGTCTACCAGCAGATCGGAGGGGCGCAGGCGTGGTGGTATCCGCTGGCCTTCTTCCTGAAGCGATTTCTCGGGCTGACCTGGGTGCTGGGGCTGGCGGCGGTCGGCGCGCTGATCCTGCGGGCCTCGCAGGACGAGAGCGAGTGGATGCGCCATGGATTGCAACTCTTCTGTTTTCTGCTGGGACTGCTCATCCCGCTGACGATTTTCGCGCTTTTCCAGCCGATGGTCGGGAGTATTCATGAACTCGGCAATTTCGAGCAGGACATGTGACCCTCCGGCTGCCTTCCGGAATCGCAAGGGGCAGGCGCTGGTGATGGCGATCTTCGTGGTTGCCATCCTGACCGCCGGGGCGGTGGCCTTCTCGCAGATGGTGCGGACAGACCTGAAGGCAGCCCGCAGCGACCTGGACACCTTCCGCCGCCAGATCGCCTTCCGGGGCGGGATGCGCTACGCGATGGCGGTTCTGGAAAGCGACGGCTCGGGGACGGATTCGGCGAAAAGCGGATGGGCGCGGCTGGGGCGGGACGAGAAGTGGCTGCCCCTGAGGGATGCCTTTTTTCGGGTTCAGGTGCGGGACGCTTCCGCCTGCCTGAACATCAACACCGCCACCGCGGAAGAGATGCGGCGGCTGGGATTGGAAGAAAGCGTCGTCGATGCGCTGATCGATTGGCGCGATGCGGACGACGACCCTTCCCCGCAGGGCGCGGAGTCTTCTTACTATGAATCGCTGCCGGTGCCGTACCGCGCTAAAAACGGCTATTTCGATACGGCGGAAGAGCTGCTCCTGGTGAAAGGCGTCACGCCCGATCTGCTCTACCGGGGTGTGGGGCTCAGGCGGGCAGAGCAGGCCGGGCAAGATGGTTCCCTGCTTGATCTGCTCACCCCCCGCTCCGGCGAGGAGAACGTCACCGCAGACGGCAAGCCCCGGATCGATATCAATAAAGCGGCGGCGTGGGAGATGCAGGAAAAATCGGAAGGGGCGGTCTCCGAGCAGGCGGCCTCCGCCATCGAGAAATACCGCCGGGAGAAGGGGCAGTTCAAGACACTCGGAGACCTTTTCAAAGTAACCGATATCCCGCAGCCGGAGATCATCAGGCTGCTCGATTGGCTCTCTCTTTCCGATAAGCCGGTTTTGGAAGGCCGGGTCAATATCAATACCGCCTCTCCGGAAGTCCTGAAAGCGGTCCTGAATATCCCTGAGGAGGCGCTTCGGGCCGTCCTGAAGCGGAGGGAAGAGAATCCGTTCCGTTCGCCGGGCGAAGCCGCCGAACTGCTGAACGCAGCCCAGCCCGCCCAGCCCGGCCCGCAGGACGAAGCCTCCGCCCCGCAGCCGAACGCCCTGGACGGGTTGGCGACCAAATCGGCCTACTTCTACATCCGCCTGCTCGTCCGGGCCGAGGGCAGCCAGGCGGTCCGCGGGGCCTGGGCGCTGGTCAAACGCGCTCAGGGACGGGTGAAGGCGCTTCAGTGGCGCGAAGTCGACCGGTCCCCGGGCTGGGGCGGCTGGCAGTGGGGGCCGCCTGAAGGCAAATATCCGAGCGAAACGAACCGGCCCGGACTACCGGGCATGGGCGGATAAGGAGACTGTCAATGAGGCTGTTTGCGCCCCTGGATGGACGCCGCGCGGTGGCGGTGGACATCGGGGCCAGCGCGGTCAAGGTGGCGGAGGCGGAGCGCGGGCCGGACGGACCGGTCATCCTGCGGAGCGGATGGAAGGCGCTGCCCGGCCCCCTCAGCCTGGAGCTGATGGGCGACCGGGCCAGAGAAATCGCTCCGGTCGTGCGCCAGGCCCTGGCGGAAGCGGGCATCCGGACAGGCGAGGCGGTTTGCGCCCTGCCGCGGCTCCTCACCACGTCCCGCATCATTCGTCTCCCGGCAGCCTCCCGGGAAGAGATCGCCAGGATGCTCTCCTTCGAAGCGCAGCAGTATGTGCCATTCCCGCTTTCCGAGGTGCTGCTGGCCCATGAAGTGCTGTTCGAGGGCGACGCGTTTTCGATGGCGGAAGTGCTGCTGGTGGCCGCTCGCAAGACTCTGGTGGAGAATTACCACATCCTTTTCGCGGAGGCTGGTCTGGAACTGAAGGGGCTGGGCGTCAATGCGCTGGGGCTGTGGGCGCTGGGGGCGCGTTTCACCCGGAAGAACCAGCACGATGAAGTCAAGCTGATCATCGATATCGGGGCCGCCAGCACCGATCTTGTCGTCCTGACCGGAAAGCAGCCGCTTTTCCTCCGAAGCCTGTCCTTCGGCAGCGAAGCCCTGACAGTCGCCATCCGGGAGGACAGGGGGCTGTCGTCCGAAGAGGCCGAATCCCTGAAGCTTTCGGGCGGGCTGTCATTCCGGAACGATGAGGCCATGCCGCAGGCCAACCGCTGGCTGGCCCGGCTTGCGGGAGAGATCCGCAGATCCCTGCTGTCCTTTGCCACGGAGCGCAACCTTTCGGTAGAGACGGCCTATCTCTGCGGCGGAGGGGCCGGGCTGGAAGGGCTGCCCCGCTGCCTCTGCGAGATGCTCGATATGCAGGTGCTGTTCCTTGCCACCCGTCAGACCCAGGTGGAAGGCATTCCATCCGATCCCCGGCTGACGACGGCGGCGGGGATTGCGGTCAGGGCGGTGGAGGATGATTGGCCTTCGATCAACTTCGCTCACGGGAAAGCGGCGGGCAGGAACGAGGCCGAAAAGCGGTTTCCCGCTCCCTTCCGGTGGGCGGCGGCGCTGATCCTGATAGCTGTACTGTCAGCCGCATTCCTCCTTTCCGGACAGGTGGAGGAGAGAATGCAGATCAGCAAGCAGATCGAATCCGCCCGGAAGACCGCGCAGGTGCAGAGCCAGGCGGTCGGCAATCTCCGCACCCGGCAGGGAACCCTTCAGAGCCGCGTCCGGGTACTCGGGGCCAGTACCCGGACGCAGACCCCGTGGCTTGATGTTGTCAAAGAGATCAACGACCGTTTCCCGCCCAACCTGTGGCTGGAGGAAATCGCCCTGGAGCGCGGCAAGCCGATCACACTGAGGGGCCTTTCGCCGGAGGACGGGGCCGTTTCCAACCTGCTTTCCGCCCTGGGGAACTCGCCCCGACTGAGCGATGTCCGCTTGAGCTACCTCAGCCGGTCTCAGTCCTCGGGGAAATTCCAGTACCGGTTCCTGGTCAACTGCTTGTGGGGCAAGCCCCCGCCTATCCAGCGATTCGTGCAGGAACCATAGAATATGATGAAAATATCCAGGCGCGAGCGCGTTATGATCCTGGTGGCGGTGGTTGCGGTGGCGGGTGTGGGCATCGACTGGCTCATCAGCCAGCCTGTGGTGGCTCCTCTTCTGGAGGGCAACCTGAAGGCCCGCCTGGCGGCAGAGGAGGCGAAAGGCCGCAAATACGCAACCGAAGCTGACCTTCTCCGGAAGGATATACGCCGCCTGGAGAGGCGCGTGAAAACCATGACCGCCTCGCAGCCGCCTCATAAGATCCTGCCTGTCGCCATGAAGGCGGTGCAGTCAGTGGCCCGGAGTTCCGGGGTTGTCCTGTCCGAGATCCGCCCGCTCCGGCAGGAGGAAGAGGACGGGTGGGTCCGGCTTCCTATCGAACTCAGGCTTCAGGAGAGGTTTCCGAAGGTGATCGCCTTTTTGTATGCCCTGGAGTCGCCCGCCCGGAAAATGGCGGTGCGGAAGGTCCGCCTGGCCTCCGGCGACGGCAAATCCGACCGCGTGGATGTCCAGGTGCAGATCGAAGTGATCGCCGCAGCGGAGGGAGGGAACGAAGTTGAAACACCAGGCGCGAGCGACGCTGGTGGGAGTCGCACTGCTGAGCATGACAGCGGGAGCGTTCATGCGCTTTCAGGCAGCCTCAAGCTCACCCGCGGAGCCTTCGAAAAAGCCTGACCTGCCTCCCGCCCGGGCGAAGAGCAGCGTCAGGAAACCAGAAAAGGCCGCTCCCCGCAGCAGGCCCGCGCCTGCCCGCGTGGCGTCTTCCGGAAAGCCGTTTTCGTATTACGATTCTATCGTGAGGCGCAACCTGTTCATGCCTCCGGCGGCGTTCCGTAATGCCGGGCCGAAGGTGGTCATCCGGCAGCGGGCCAATGTGCCTCTGTCACCCATCAAGCCGCCGGTTCTTCCGCCCGCCCCGGTGAACCTGTTCGCCGGGTGGGTCTATTCAGGCACGGTCACTATCGGCGGGGCGACCTACGCGCTGGTCGAAAACGCCGGCAGCAAAGAGGGCCTTTATCTCAAAAAGGGCGACAACTGGATGGGTGCGGTGGTCACTTCAATCGCTCCCGCTATGCTGACCCTGAGCGTCGGGGGGCGCATGACTCCGATCCCCAAGTCGGACACTTTCAACGCCACTCCGCTGAATTCCCCGGCAGGAGCCGGGCAGCCCGGCCAGCCGGGAGTGCCGGGAGCGCCTCCAGGCGGCCCTGGAATGCCCCCCGCGGGGCCGGGCATGACGCCGGGCCAGCCGGGGATGCCCGGAATGCCGGGCGGCCAACCCGGAATGGGCGGCCCTGGCCCGATCCCGCCCGTGGGAATGAACAATCCCGGAGCCGCGCCTGTTCGGATCCATACCACTGCCCGCGTCCGGAGAAATGGCGCATAGCGTTAGCGAGATACATGAACTCTCTGGCCTCCTGCTGAAGCGAGAAGGGGAGAAAAGCACCTCCCAACCCCCCCGGCTTCGGGGGGACTTAGACTATGTGGGATCTTGGCAAGTCTCGCAAAGTCCCCCAAGGCCACTCCCCCGCCGAAGCCTGGTGGGGGCTGGGAGGGCGCTTGCGTCACCCCCCATATCTTTATAATTTTCATCGCATTGATCAGAGGAGATGGATATGCCTTCTGCCCGCAATCGTATCGTGGCCCAGTGGCTCGCGGTGGCGTGTGGCTGGAGCTTGCTGGGGAATCCGGTGGCACGGGCGGCCCCGGTGTTCGGGGAGAAGACCCCCGAGGCGCGGGCCGCCGAGAAGGTGAATAAAGAGGCGGCCCGGGCCAAAAACCGGAGGGCGAAACCGGGTGTAAAGCCTGCAAAAGGGGCGCAGCCCGGCAAGCAGCAGCCTGCGGGTGTGAAGGCCGGAGCGCCTGCGCCTTCGGGCGTCCGGCCCGGTACGGGACAGCCCCTTGCCCCGCAGGGAATGCCCGGGAGGGCCGTTCCGGGAGGGCCGGGGCCGTCCCCGCAGCCGGGCGGGGGCCAGCAGATGGTGTCGATGGATTTCCGGGGAACGGATATCGATAACATCCTGAAGTTTTTCAGCATGGCGGCCAACTGGACGATCACCAAGGACCCTGCCCTGACCGGGCAGGTGACCATCATCTGCCCCAGGCAGGTTTCCATCGAGGAGGCTTTCAATATCTTGCAGGCCGTGCTGGAGGTGCGGGGGTTTACGGGCGTCCTGACCGGAACTGTTCTGAAGATCATGCCAATAGACCGGGCGGTTCAGAGTACTAGAGGGCTGACCATCGGGCCCAAGCCCGATGGCACGCTGCCGAAAGACCAGATCGTGACCCAGGTGCTTTTTCCGGACAACGCCAGCGCGGCGGACCTGGCGAAGGAGCTTCAGCCCCTTGTCAGCAAGGGGGCCAGCATCCTGGCGAGTGAAGGGGCCAATGCTCTGATCGTGACCGATATCATGCCCAATGTGGAGCGCATCATCAAAATCATGGATGCGCTCGACCAGAGCGCGGTCAAGAACGAGCTGAAGATATTCCCGCTGCTCCATGCGGACGCGGCGGCGGTGACGGATCTCATCAACAACCTCTACAAACCGGGAGCCTCGAAGGCGGGGCAGCCACAGCAGCCGGGAATGCCGCCGGGCATGGTCCCGCAGCCGGGCATGCCGGGAACGGGGGGGCAGGCGCGTTCGCCGGTGGTGGCGGTTTCCGACAGCCGCACCAATGCCGTCATCGTGGTCGCCTCTATCAGCAACATGGAACGGATCGCCCGCCTGGTCAAGCAGATGGACGGCGAGCTTCCGGAAGCCATTCAGACCAAGATTATCCCAGTGACCTATGCGGATGCGACGCAGCTTGCCAATACCCTCAACAGCGTCCTGAGCGCCAGCAAGACCGGGCAGTCCGCCCAGCCGGGCCAGCCGCAGCCCGGGCAGCCTCCGATGCCTTTCGAGCAGCGAGTGATGGGCGGCGGAGGGGCGGCGCAGCCTGCGGCGGGCAGCAAAGTCATCGCCGACACCCGCTCCAACTCCCTGATCGTCACGGCTCGCCTGGATGAGATCCAAATGGTCGAAAGGCTGGTGCAGGACCTGGACAAACAGATCAAATACGAGACGACCACCTTCATCTACCCGCTCGAAAACGCGCAGGCGCAGGATGTGGCCTATATCTTGAATCAGGCGTTCGGACAGCAGCAGGGATATGGCGGGTATTATCCATATGGCATCTATTTCGGCCCGTCCTTCGGCGGGCGGGAGCGGAGGCGCATCCAAAGGCGGGCGTCGCAGCAGGGGCAAAACCCCCTTGGCGGCTATCGGGGCGTGAGGAACCAGGGGCCGGAGCCTCCTCCGGGCGAAGCGCCGCCGGTGGGATTACCGCCTGACGAACCGCCCTTCGACCCGAACAACCCCAAAACTCGCCAGTCTTACGACTATTACAACCCATTCGGATACGGGCGCAGGGGGGTGGATACCGCCACCACAGGGCGCGACCCGGGCGGGCGGTTCGTCAACCTGCTGCAACTGAGAAACAATGTGCTGGTGGTGGCGGACATCAACAGCAACAGCCTGATCCTCACCACCACACCCGACAACGTGCAGGCCATCAAGGAGATCGTCAAAAGCCTGGATGTAGTGCCCAAGCAGGTATTGATCGAGGCGATTGTGGCGGAAGCTACCCTGGGAACCGAAGACAAATTCGGGCTGGAGTGGAAATGGACGGAGGCCCGCGCTTTCGGGGACAAGGGCACGACCGGGGTGAGCCAGGGCAAATTCGGGGTCCTGCCCGGCGGGACGGAATTCACGCAGGGGTTCAAATACACCGTCACCAGCGCGGCGCTCGATGCCATCCTGTCCGCCATCGCCACGGACAAGAAGGTCAATATCCTCTCGACACCGCGCATCTTCACCTCCAATAATCAGGAGGCGGAGATCAATATCAGCCAGCGGATACCCTATGTGACCAATATTTACATGGGCTACACCGGGCAGGCCAACTACAGCTATGACTTCCTGGATGTGGGCATCATTTTAAACGTCACGCCTCGCATGACCAAGCAGGGGCTGGTGACCATCGACGTCTACCAGGAAGCCAACGATCTGATCGATTACATCTCCATCGGAGGCTCGATCCAGGCACCCAGGATCGCTACCCGCACCGCCGATACCTCCATCACGGTCAAGGACGGGGAGACGATCATCATCGGCGGGATCATCAAGGACGACCGGAATGTAACCATTATCAAGGTGCCGATCCTGGGCGACCTGCCGATCATCAAGCATCTCTTCCGCAGCAAGACGGCCACCAAGACGAAAACGGAGCTGATGGTCTTCCTGACCCCCCGGATCGTCAGCGATGCGGCCCAGGCCGCCAGCCTGACCGCCGAGCAGCAGAAGAGCATCGAAAAGATCATGCCCCTGGCGAAAAAGGCGCTCCCGCAACGAGATGGAGAGCAAGAAAGGAAATCGCCGTAAACTGGCGCGCTCACCTGCATTGTAATGCTCAGCACCTGTGATCGGGCAAAGCGCACCGCGTATCGTCACTGCCATGCGCCAGCCGTTTCCAAATGGCGAGGGTGGGATAGGGGTTATACAGGCATGGAAAAGCGCCTTCCTTGCCATCAAGGAAGGCGCTTTTAGTTTTTATGACTTCCCCTGCACGTACGCCACGAACGGCGAAGCCTCGCCTTTCGGCCCGCTAACCCGCAGGCGCAACGGGAGCCTGTCCTCGCCGGTCTGCCCCGCTTTCAGGCGGACGGGCTGCTGGAGGCGGCCCATCGGTTCCAGGCGGACGGTTTGCGGCAGGCCGGAGATCTCCCAGCCGGAGGGCAGGACGGCCTGAAGTTCCCCCTCGAAAGGCTTGTCCCCGAAGTTGTAGGCGTCCAGCGCAACCTCGATTTCCTGCCCGGCGGGGCAGATATAAGACTCCGAAGGCTTATCCATCCGCTCGTTCGGGAAGACCAGGCGAGCCACGATTTCCTTATGGGCCGGTTTGGGCGTCCGGGTGACCGAAGGGGGCTTCACGGCGGGTGGGGTGACAGTTTCTCGCAGCGCATCGGGCGGGAGGATTACGAAAACGGGGGAAGCCGTTGCCCGGATGCGGAGGCGTTTGCCCTCAACGGGCAGCTTCGACTCCTTCCCGACGACATTCACCAGACGGGCCTGGCGGGCGTTGATATTCAAAGATACCTCGTTCTCCTCCTCGCTCCACAACACCACAGTCTGACCTTGCCCGTTATCGAAGACGAAAGCGGAAACACCAGGGATTTCGATCCGGCCCTGACACCGGCCTTTTCCCAGCGCGTAGGTGGTGGCGGACAGGGCGACATAGCCGGGGTAGGGGGTCAGGTCCCTGTGCAACACCCCGAAATCGATCCCGTTTTCCAGGTAGTAGGGGAAGACGAAGAAGAAGTGCTTGTCCACCCCGCTGGCGAGGGAGTGCGTGAACGATTTCGGGACAAACTCCGCCTGGCGCTTCTGGTCGGTCCCGGTCAGGCCGCCGTCCACCTCCTTCAAATGGATGCCCGCTTCGGTCAGCCAGTTTGGAGAGGAGATGTTGTGCCGGGCCATCATCCTGAAATGGCCTTCCGCCCGCGCCCGATAGTTCTGGGGCGCGTCGTAGACATGCCAGTTATAGATGTCCATATAGGGCGCGATGCCGTTCTCGAAGAGGGCGTCCGTGAAGCGGTCCGCGCCGAGAGCCATCGAGACCATCAGGATTTTGACATCGGGGTCGGCGGCTTTGAAGCCCAGAGAGGCCGCCTTGAAAAAGGCGGCATAGGGGTCGGCAGGCTCCGGGGAGAAGACCGAGATATCGGACTCGTTCCAGATCTCCCAGGCGGAGATACGCCCTTTGAAGTGCCGGGCCGCCTCGAATCCGAAGCGGTAAGCGTCGCGCAGGTCGTCCGGGTAGCGTTTGCCGTCCCGGTCAGCGCGGGCCCAGGGAGCGGTATCGTGGAAGATCTGGTAGACTTTCAGCCCCGCTCCGGACTGGGCATCCGCAGACTGCTCGTATTTACCCCACCGGAACGCTCCCCGCTCGGGCTGCGCCTCTCCCCAAGACATGCGGTCGCGCACCCACAGCAGCCCGGCCCGCTTCATCAACTGCGCGGTTCCCCGGAACTGCTCCGGGCTGACCAGCCAACTGATGGCCCCGTCGGTCGCCAGGGGAGAGTCCTCCGCCCGATACCGCCGGGCCGCCGATGGGACGACGGCGAAGGATATCTCCTGCGCCTCCAGAGTCAGGACATAATAGCCGGTCGGCAGACGGCCCAGATCGAGCGCCGCTCCCGAAGGCTGCGCGGTCAGGGCGCGTGACAGCATCTGCGTTCCCTCATAGTCCCGGACGGTGACCGTCAGGGAACGCTCCGGGGAAGTCTTCAGGGTGAATCGAACTCGCTCCCGGTCGGTAAAGACGTGGCCGGGCTGCCGGGATGAAACATCGATCATCGAAGCCTCCTGTGAGACGGCGGGAATGCACGTCCAAAGCGACAGGGCCAGAAAGAGAGCCTGTTTCATGCCTCCACCTCCTGATGCGTCCCCGGCCTCATCCGTTCGCGATCCTCAATCCTTCATTAAGTTCTTTCTGGTAGCCTTCGGCTTCCAGGTTCTCGACTTCGGCCAGGGTGACCGGGCGCTTCAGGCGGGCCGACTCGTAGAGGGCCATGCTGACCGCTTCGGCCCTGTAGCCCTCCCAGCCGTCGGTTTCCAGAGGGCTGCCGTGCAGAACGGCCTGGACGAATTCCCACAACTCGGTGGCGATGCTGCTGGTGACGCCTTTCGGATAAAGCTGCTCCCAGGCGTCGGAACCGATGGCGCTGCGGTAGTCGTCAACCAATTCCGCGAGAGAGCGTTTGGATTCACCGCCGCGCAAAACCAGGCCGTCGCTCAGGTCGAGAGCGCCCTGCTCGCCGTAGATAGCGCGTTTGTGGAAATCCATGCCCGGGGCCGCCGATGTGGATGTCCACTGCCCCAGCGCTCCGTTCTCGAACTCGAAGACCGCCACCGTGGTATCCTCGACATCCACCGGGATAGAGCCTTCCAGGATGTCGGGCTTTTCGTAGCGGTAGGGATGGAAGGCGCGGACATCGGCATATAGGGAGCGGATTGGGCCGACATGGAACCTGAAGAGGTCGGCGAAATGCACCCCGCCGTCCAGGGACCAGCCTCCGCCCGCCTCGGATTTCTGCTCGCGCCATCCCCAGTGCCAGAGCCGCTCTCCCACATCGATCCAGTAGTACATCCGGACTTTGCCGATCATGCCCTCCTGCACGGCCCACCGGATCGCTCTCTGGGAGGGATCGCGTCGGTAGTTTTCGGCCACCTGGAGCAGCGCCCCGGCCTTCTCCGCCGCTTCGAGCATCATCCGGCCTGCCCTCAAGGTGATCGCCAGGGGCTTTTCGATGGTCACATGCTTGCCCGCCTCCAGGCAGGGAACCGCCAGGGCGTGATGCGCCCGGTGGGCGGCGCAGATATCCACCGCCTGAAGCTCTTTTTCCGCATCGAGCATGGCCTCCACCTGGCTGTATACCTGGGGCCGCCGGCCCTGAAAGGCCGAAATTTCCTCGGCCATCTGTGCAGCCCGGGACTCCTCGATATCACAGGCTGCGACAATCTCGAAATCCCTCAACCCGTGTTCCCATAAGATCTGATATCCTTCCCGGTGCGCTCCCGCGATCCCGCCGCACCCGACCATCCCGATTTTTAACGAATCGCTCATGAAAGACTCCTTTTCTTTTTATATCGGCCCTTATCCTGCCGTTATCTGTGTTCATCCGTGTTCAAAAGCACATCCCCCTTCAACGTCCCTGCCGGACAGACAACTGCCGGAGATGGCCGCCGTGGATGACCACCCGGACATCGCCCCAGAGGGCGTGGTCGGCGCTGGTGTCGTCGGCAGGGCCGCAGTCGGCGATGAGTTTCAGTTTGATTTTCTGTCCGGCGAAAGGGGCCAGATCCGCGCGGGCTTCCTCCCAGCGCACTTCCTTGTAATGGCGAGAGAAGACTTCGTGCGCCCGGCCTCCGGCGTCGGCCACGACTACTTTGTAGGTCACGCCGTCGGTGGCGTCCAGGCCGTCTCTCATCCCCATGGCAAAATCTAGAGAGGCTGCAGCGCCTGTGGGGATCTCCACATCGTAGACGGCGAAGGCATAGCCGGGTTTGGAGGGAGAATAGGGCGGATGGGAGAAGAGGCAGGCTTTCTCGATACCGCCGGAAACGCCCCTGGACGGCTCGAAGGAGCCTTCATGCGCCTCCCGGCCTCCGATAGTCTCTTCGCCTCCCCGGGGGCAATAGCCTTTGATGTAGGCCACCTGCCGGTCGGTCAGGTCCAGCATGACCGGGTAGAGCCAGTCGACTGCCAGCCTGACGCCGGAGGAGGCCGTCACGCCGTTGAAAGAACCGGAAGCCTGCGCCTCCACCGGCCCGGCCTGCCAGGGAAGGCCGATCTTGATCGGAACTTCCGCCCGCTGCCCTCCTTTGACAGCGACCTCGGCGAACGAGGGATCGAGGGAAACCCCTTCCGAAGCGTTCAGGCGAACTTGAACAGCAGCGTCACGCTCCAGGTTGTTCGATACGCTCAGGACGGCCTGGAGCGGCTGGCCCTGCGCCAGCTTCGCTTCGGAAGGGGCGCGGAGGGAGAGATCGAATGCGCTCACCGTCAGGAAATCGATCCAGAGCGTTTCGGAAGCTATCGGGACGCCCAGCCAGAGGTGTTGGCCCGGTTCGGCGTCCGCCGGAACGCGGCAGATCAGCTTCTTACCCGAAATCGTCCCTTCGGCAGGGCGGCGCTGGCCGCCCACTTCCCAGAAAACCTTCCCCGCCCGAACTGTTGTATTGGCCGGAACGGTAACCGCAAGGCTTTCCCCGACGGGCGCGAGGGCCGACTTGCAGGCGAGCGCCGCCGGGCGGGGTCGGGCCGATTTGGTGACCCTGTATTTGAAGGCGGCGTTTTCGCCGGGCAGGATGTGCGGCATCCCCCGGCTCCAGCGCAGGGCGGGAGAACCGAGGCGCGAGCCGTCTTCTGCGAAGGCGGCTACATTCACCGACTGGCTGCTTTTTAAGTTCAGCAGGTCGGGCGAGAAGGCGAAATCGCTGACCCGGGTGGCCGGGATGACCCACCAGGCGCTTCCCTCTTTCTTCAGGGCCGCGCTTCCCTCCAGGGCTATCGGCCCCAGGAAGGCGAAGCCGCCCCGGCTGTCGGCATAATGCTGTCCGTCCGCCAGGCTCATATCCGCCCGCTGGCGCGGCCCATGACGGCCCTCCGGCCCGCCTGCTGGGACGACGGCGGAATAAGCTAAGAGGTTGTGCCCCTTGCGGAAGGCCAGGTAACCCCAGGCGGGCAGCTCGAACTGGCGATCCGGCCCGCTGACCGTCCAGCTTTCAGGGGAGCCGTTGACAAAGACCTCCATCCCGTTCCGGTAGGCCACATGGACCCGGCTCTTCAGGTATGCCCCGGAAACCAGGGCCTTTGAGGTATCGATCATCCTGCCGTTGTGGTCGTATTCGATCCGGGCGACCGGGATCATGGCATAATGCGACTGCGCCCGTTGCATCATATAATAGATTTTGAGCATACCTTCCAGGTTGTCCCAATCGACAAAGCCGATATGGCCGTAGGCCATGCTGGTGGCGATGAACTGGTCCAGGTGGGGAGGGCTGCCTCGGAAGAACATCCCCGGAGCGCCCATCCCGGCGTCCATCTGCAAAGGGTGCATTTTCAGAAGGTCGAAATCCACCAGGAGCGGCTCTTTGGGCGGGCTGCCGCTGATGATCTGGGCATAGTTGCCGTCGGTCAGGCCGGAATACCACCAGTGGTTGTTCCCCTCCGAATAGACCGGGCCTTTGTGGGCGAATTTCTCGTTGTAGAGGAGCCTGCCGAAGCATTCGAAGGTGCGGCGGAACGTACCCGCCCCGGGAACCCGCGCATCGTAGTCCACCCGCTCAAAAGGCGTGACCGCCGTATGGACATCGCAGTAAGAATGGTTCTCCCCGAACTTGGCCTGAATCCGAGGGGCCAGCTTGTCCTCCATCTCCACAGAGCGCATCGGCTTGGGGGCATAGCAGCGCATCCAGGCCCGCGTCCAGTCGCCATTCGGCCTTCGGCTGACCCAGTCCTCGTTCCAGTATTGATTGACCGGCGCGTAGTCGGTGTAGTTGGTATAGAGGCCCACCCGCCAACCGAGGGACTGCACCGTGGAGACGAACCGCTTGAGGGCCGCATCTCCGCCGCGCCCGGGAGCCGCTTCCGTGCGGAAAGTGAAGCTCTCCCCGGCGTCGCGCCAGGAATCCTCATGGTAGCGGATGCTGACCCTTTCGACACCGTATTTGCGGAGTTTGCTGGCTTCGGCGATTTCCGCCGGGATATCCGCCCCGCCTTTGACCCGCCAGAGGCGGTCGCCCTGGGCCTGGCGCATCGGAGACTTGGGGTTCGCAATGGTCGGCAGCACTTCCTGAAAGTCAGGGGAGGCTGTGATAAACAGCCGCTCCCGCACCACATTGCGTTTGCCGTCCGTTTTAGGAATATATTCCGCGCCGCCGTTGTAGACCACGTAATCGGCCCCTACGGAGGCCCCGCCGTAGAGGGTGGAAGCGTCCGAATAATACCAGTCGAACTGGTTGAAGAAGAAGAGGCCGCCTGCATAGAGGGCGCGGGGGTCGTTGCCGCCGTAGGTCAGGTAGGGAATCCAGAAGATCCTGCCGTCTCTGACCGGCTCCGCGCGGCCCAGAGCGACGTGGGAGATCACCGGGTCGGCAGCCTGCATCTCCACCACCAGCGATTTCTGACGGATTTTCAGGCGGTATTCAATTGTGGTGGACACCTCGCCCTTTTCGAGCCGCCAGACGGCCCGCAGCATCCCCTGGGGCGACAGTTTTTGCTCCACAAGGGTGTGCCGGACGGACGGGTCGGCGGCGGAAAGGCTCTCCCCGGAGACGACCAGGCGCATCCCCCCTTCGGCGCAGGGGCGGATCGCCTTGTCCCGGTAGATCACCTCGATATCGCCCAGGGTGCCGGTGACGGGGGTATAGCGATACCCCAGGGAGCAGTCCTTGCCCTTGTAGGCGAACATAACGCTCTGCCCGGTCTGCCGGACGCTGTTGGTGAACTCGCGGGTTTTGTTCTCCGGTAGGATGGTGGCGGCGCGGGTGGGGAAGGGGAGTTTGGCCGGCCACGGCTCGAAGATCAGAGGCTTGAGGTCTTCCATGAAGAAATAGCATGGTCCCAGATAGACGGTTCGCTTCTCCCGGTTGTGGGCGTTGCGGAAGCGGAAACCGGCCAGGGAGAGAGGCCGCTTGGGAGGCTTCATCTCCTCCGCGTGCAGGCGACCATTCATCAGGAACCAGTATTGATAGTCTATCCCTCCGAGCGGCATCTCTATCTCCGCGCCCGCCGCATCGTGGATGACCGCCGAGACCTGAAGGAAAGGTGTGGTGGGATCCGGGGCCCAGCCCCAGCTATTGCCGTAGTTCCAGAAATTCACATTATCCCAGGGATCGGGGATAGGGATCGGCTTTTTCGGGCGGACGGTGAGGACGGGATTGGCCCCTTTGCCCATATAGACCAGCTTGCCGCAGTAATCGCGGAACAATTTCTGCTCCTGCGAGCGGTAGAGCCAGCCTTCGGCGTCCTGGCCTTCCACCTCCCAGCCGGAGACGTCCTGAAAATCTATCAGGGGAACGCGCTCCTCCTGACGCCCGGCCATCTCATAAGGCTTCTTACCGACCGGGCCGGGATTCGGGTCTTCGTTTTGCGCCTCATGCGCCACGATATCTTGTGCCATAACGCACACACCTCCGCCAAAAAGGATGAGCAGGGCGGCCCAGAGGCAGGCCGCTGCCCGGACGAAGCTAAAACATACCATGAGTTCGCTCCTTGCATTCGGGTTGACGGGTTCAGTGTTCGCGCTTGAGGAAAAGATTCCTTCGGGGGAATTTTAGGGTTTAAAAGATATGTGAGGACGCGAGAAGGGAGGTTTGTAGGGGCGCACGGTAGTGCGCCCTTCGGAGAGGGCAGGGCGCACTACCGTGCGCCCCTACAGCGGAACCATCATCCCGCCCGCAGCACGCGGCCTGCGAGCGTCTCGGTCTGGTTCCCGTCTTCCAGGGCGATCCGGCCATTGACCAGGACGTGGCTGACGCCTTCGGCGAAGTGGTGGGCGTCCTGGAAGGAGGCCCGGTCCTGAACCCTTTCGGGATCGAAGACCACGATATCGGCGAAGGATCCCGCCTCCAGGCGGCCCCGGTCGGCCAGGCCCAGCCTGCGGGCGGGCATGGAGGTCATCTTGCGGATGGCTTCCTCCCAGGTGAGAAGGCCCTGCTCGCGCACGTAGCGCCCTAGCACGCGGGGAAAGGTTCCGTAGGCGCGGGGATGCACCTGGTGCCGCCCCTGGACGCCGTGCGGGCTGGCCGATACGCCGTCCGAGCCGATCATGGTGTGAGGATAGCGCATCACTTGCCGGACATCCTCTTCGGACATGCTGAAGTAAATCACGCTGATCGTGCTGCGCGGATTGATCAGGAGCAGATCGAGCGCCGTTTCGATAGGGTCTTTGTCGGACTGTGCGGCCAGGTCGGAGATGCGCTTCCCCTCCAGGTCGCGGCAGCCGTAGCAGGCCCCGATCTCGATGCGGTGCCAGGCCGAATCTTCCGAGAGGTCGCTCAACTCGGGATGGATCCGGCGGATCTCCGCAACAATGTGGGCGCGGGTCGTGGGGTCCTCCAGACGGGTAATCATCGCTTCCGTGCCGCCCTCATGCGCCCAGGAAGGCAATGTCACCACGCTCAAGCCTGTCATGAAGGCCGTATAGGGGTACTGATCGCAGGCCACATCCAGTCCTGCGGCTCTTGCCCGGTCCACCATCCCCAGCGTGGCATGAATTTTGCCCCAGTTGCGGACGCCCTCCGCCTTGTGGTGCGACAACTGCACCGGCAGCCCGGCCTCTTCTCCTATGGTCAGGGCTTCCTGGACGGATTCCACCAGGAAATCCCCCTCGTTGCGGAGGTGGGAGGCGTAAAAACCGCCCTGACGAGCGGCCACCTGGCTCAAAGCGATCAGCTCCGGCAGTTTGGCGAAGCTTCCGGCGGCGTATTCCAGCCCGGTGGAAAGGCCGAAGGCCCCTTCCTCCATCGCCTGATCGAGCAGGGCCTTCATCTCGTCAAGTTCCCGGTCGGAAGGCTTTCTCCCGTCGAAGCCCATCACCCGCTTGCGAATCGTGCCGTGCCCGGCCAATGTGATATAATTGATGGCGACTCCCTGATCCTCGACCCGTCTCAGATGCCCGGACAGGGAGCCGTGCCAGGTGGCTTTCTCGGTCATAAAGCGGCGCTCCAGCCCGAAAAGCGGACTGTCCAGCACCAGTCCCACCGACATTCCGCAGTTGCCCGTCACCTCGGTGGTTACGCCCTGGTGGACGCTGCTCTCCATTCTCTGGTTGATGAGGACGCTGAGGTCGGAGTGCGTATGAATATCGATAAAACCGGGAGCCACATAGCGGTTTCTCGCCTCCAGCACCCGCCCGGCATGAGCGCCGGTCAGGTCGCCCACGGCGGCGATCCGGTCGTCCCGAATCCCGACATCGGCTCGCTTCCCCGGCCCGCCCAGGCCGTCGAACACCGTGCCCCCTTGAATCAGGATATCGTATCTATCGGTCAAAGCGGACTCCTTGCATCACAATCTGTCAGTATTTGTTCCGGAATCACGCTCCGGTAAGCGGAATGTCGATGCAGCCTTTAAGGAGCGAAAGCGACGCGGCAATCGCTAAACTCACAAAGCACAGCACGATCTCGGCATTTGAGGGCCTAGAGATTGCTTCGTCGCTGTGCTTCTGGCAGACTGCATCGATACATCGTTGCGCTCCTTGCAAGGTCAGCGCGCGCATCCCAAAGAACGCGGATAGCGTTTAGAGTAGAGTATATCCTACATTTCAACGCGGATCGAGAAAAAACCTGTCCGGGAGCGCAACCCGGGACGGGCTGCTTCGTAGTGATTGGTGAAGGGAGCAGCCTATGGGAGCGGCGAGTGGAACCGAGCGACGACGATCTGATCGCTTCATGCCTCAAAGGGGACCGGGCGGCCTTTAACGGGCTGGTGGCCCGCTACCAGGAGGCGGTCTATCGGCTCGCCTACCGCATGGTGGGCGACCGGGAGGAGTCGAAGGATATCGTGCAGGACACTTTTGTGAAGGCTTACCGCGCCCTGGGCACATTCCGGCGAGGGGCGTCATTCTCATCCTGGCTTCTGAAGATCGCTTCCAACCTGTGCATCGATCACCTGCGCCAGCGCCGGAACCGGCCCCTCTCCCTGGATGCCAGCCTGGAAGGAGGGTGGGAGCCTCTCGACGAACGGCCCTCCCCCGAGGAATCTGCCGTGCAGGAGGAGCGCGTCCGGGCCGTGCGGAAGGCGGTCGCCGGTCTGCCGGACAAATACCGCCTGCCCCTGCTGCTGCGCCACTCCCACGATATGAGCGTGGAAGAGATCGCCCGAATGCAGGGCCAGCCGGTCGGAACCGTGAAATCCTACCTTTTCCGCGCCCGCGAGATGGTCAAACGCGCCCTTCGGGAGCAGGGCTTCCTCGAAGACCCTCTCCGGTCGGACCGTGCGGAGGAACCGTAAGATGCGAAGATGTGAAGCTTATCGGGAGTGGATGCAGGAATCGCTGGAGGGCGCGCTTCCCGCCGGGGAGTCTGCCGAACTCGCCGCCCATCTGCATGAATGTCCCGGCTGCCGTAGCGAATACGCGGCCCTGCAATCCGCCGTCTCGCTGATCGAAGAAGCCATACCTGTCCCTTTGCCGTTCGATTTTGTCGGCCCGGTGGCCCGGCGGATCGAGCGGGAGGCGTCCGGGGAACCGACCTGGAGGCGGTGGCTTTTCCGGGAAGGCGGCCTTCGGCCCGTTCCTCTTTTTCTGGTCTGGCTGGCCTGCGGCCTGGCGCTTTTCTGGTCGTTCAGCCTGATGACCGGCAGGCCCCCGGAGCAGGTCGCCTCTCCCCCGGTCTGGCTGGAATCCGCCCGCCACTGGGGCGATACCGCCGTCGGGCTGACCGGAGACTGGAGGCAGCAGGGGCGTTCTCTGCTCGATAAGGCGTCCGACCGCCTGCCGATAGGCCTCCTCCGCAGGGCGGCCCCTTTCGTGGCCGCAGGCGTCCTGGCCGATATTCTGATGCTGCTGGCTCTGGCCGCTTCCTGGCAGCGCCGCAGGATGTCTACCCATTTGATGGTCTGAATCGCTGTTTCAAGGAGAAAAATATGAAGCCCTCGTTTCGCCGGTGGATCGCTCTGATCGTTTTCGCGGCCCTGATGATCCCAGGCGCGACGCTTGCGGATTCCGCCGACTACCTGCCCCTGTCGGTGGGGGAAAAGTGGATATTGAAATCGCCCGCGCTCCAGGAGCCGATCTCTTTTGAAGTGACAGCCCAAAAAGAGAACGGCTTCCGGGTGAAGCTGGACAACCCATGGGCCAAAGCCGAAATGGTGCTGGAGCCGCGGGGCAGCCAGTGCTATCTGAATGAAATCACGATCAACGGGCAGACCGCCATCGTTCCCGGAGGGCTGCTTTTCTTCGATTTCGCGGCCCCGGAGGGAACTTCCTGGACGAATGGCATCGGAACGCTGACGGTCACATCCCGGAAGGTCGTCGTCTACGGGGCCAGGCAAACCTATGAAAAGTGCATCGAGATACGACAGACAGGCAAGGACGCTCCCAATGCCTGGACATTCGCCCCGGGCGTGGGATTCGTGAGGTTCGGCGAGGGATCGGCGGCGTTCGTGCTGGAGCGCGTCGAAGCCGCAGGCGCGAAAGCTGGGCCACAGGTGCGAATCGGACTGTCGCCGAACCCATCGGCCAGCGAAGGGTATACCCTGGAGACAGTGAAGGCGAGGCTCAAGCAATCGGTGGACGCCGGGGCCTCCTATTTCTACATCAGCCCGAAGTGGAACGAAATCGAGCGCGAACCCGGCAAATACAGCCTCGATGAAATCGATTTTCAGTCCGGCCTGGCCTCCTCCCGCAGCCTTCCCCAGGTGTGCAATCTGCGGGTGGTAGACACCAACCAGCGGGCCGTGCCCTCCGACCTGAAAAGCTGTTCTTTCAGTGATCCCAAAATGCGCGAGCGCCTGCTGGCCCTGATCGAAGCCGTCATGCCCTGCCTCAAGGACGCGCAGCTCGTGCTGATCGGCAACGAGATCGATGGCTACTTTCAGAGCCGTCCCGATGAAATGGCCGCCTATAAAGAGCTTTTCCGGGCGGCTGCCGATAAGGTGAAATCGCTCAAGCCCGGCGTGAAGGTCAGCGCCTCCCTCACCTTCGGAAACCTGGCGCTGGCCGATACCCTTTTGAAGCCTCTCCTCGACATCTCCGACTTCCTGGCCGTCACCTATTATCCGCTGAAGCCCGACTTCACCTACCGAGAACCCGATGCCGCCGAGCCGGATATCGACCGGATGGTGGCAGCTGCGAAGGGCAAGCCCCTGCTCTTGCAGGAGGTCGGCTATTCGACCTCGGCTCTGAACGGCAGCTCCGAAGACATGCAGGCCCGGTTCTTTGAAAATGTGTTCAAAAGCATGCGGGATCATGCCAAAGACATCTGGGGAGCCAACGTCTTCCTGATGTGCGACCTGCCCGATTCGCTTGTCAACACTTTAGGCGATTACTACAGCCTGCCCGATGCCGGGAAATTCAAATCCTTCCTGAAGACCCTCGGTCTTTTTGACGGCCAGGGCAAACCGAAGAAAAGCTGGGAAGTCTTCCGCCAGCAAGCCCCGCTGATGGCGGGGAGCGCCTCCGAAGAGAAGAAGGCCCGGCCATGAACCGACTCCTGACAGCTTTCTCGATCCTGCTACTGGCCGTATCTTCGGCCACCCTGGCCGTTCGGGCCGATCCCGCCCGCATCGTGGCTCGCGATAACGTGACGATCCGGGAAGGGGAGACGGTGAACGGGGATGTCGTGGTGGTCGAAGGTTCCGCGACCGTCAAGGGGCGGGTTCGCGGCACGATAGCCGCTATCGGCGGCTCGGTCACCCTGGAGCCCGGCGCGGTGGTGGATCAGGACGCCGTGGCCCTGCGCGGAACGGTCACTAAAAAGCCGGGCGCAAAGGTCGGCGGGCGGGAAATCGCCGCGCCTACCCAGCCGCAAACCGGCCTCGCTCCGGCAGGCGCCGTATTCCCTGAAAAGAAGGAAAAGGAAAACTCACAGGGTTTTTTTCTGATATACCTCATCCTCCTTGCCCTGGCGGCCCTGATCACTCTGGCGATGCCGGAGCCGTTCGAGGTGGTTGCGGATACGGCGGCAAACCGGACGATGACCGCTTTCGGGGGCGGCCTGCTGGGGTTCTGCGTCTGTCTGATGCTCATGATCGCCACCGCCCTGACGCTGGTAGGCATCCCGCTTGTCCCGTTCGAGATGCTCATCTGCTTCCTGGCCTTCCTCTACGGCTGGCAGGCCGTCGCCTGCAATGTCGGACGGTGGCTCCTGAAGCCGATCAAACGGACGGCCCGCTCCCTTTTTGGGGCGATGGCCCTCGGCTCCTTTGCGCTCCTGATCGGGCTGGGCATCCTCGGTGCAATGGGCGGGGTGGGGCAATTGCTCTGGCTCCTCACCTTTGTTTTCATTCTCTTCACAGGCTTCGGTTCCGTCGTTCTGAACGCCTTCGGCTACAGCCCCGGATGGTTTGCCCGCTATCGGGAGCGCCGGAGTGTTCGCACGGACGGGGCGGAGGGATAGGGGTAATAGTAAAAAGCACCCCATAGCGATCCAGATCAGGGTGACTGTCCCGCCGGGGCGGGGTGCGGGCCTTGGGGAGACCGTTCCCTAACCCCCCGGCCCCCTTCCCGAAACGGGCAGGGGGAGGAGATGGGGGGGGCAAGCACCGCACACTCTATCCCCCTCTCCCCGCTTCGGGGAGAGGGGCCAGGGGAGAGAGGTCACCCCTCCCCCAGGAGTGGAGGATGTTTTACCTTATCTGGATCGCTATGGGGTAATAGTAAAAAGCATCCCCCGCCCCCCCTTGCTAAGGGGGGGCTTAGACGGTACGGTCTCTTGGTAATCTCTCAAAGCACCCACGGGCCACTCCCCCTACCGAAGCCCGGCGGGGGCCGGGGGGCGGTTGCGCCGACACAACCTCATCTTTCATGAGACGAAACTATATCTCTAACGCGAACTGTAATTGAAAGGAGAACTTCCATGCTGACTATCGGCGATGTTCTGGCTGTCATCGGCAGCGTAATGCTGATTTGCGTTTCGACGTGGGCTTTGCTGATGGCGATGGCCCTTCTCTTCGAGGGAAGGGTGGCGCAGGCCGAGATCCGGCTGATGATGGCTCCGGGCCGGGCTTTCGGGGCGGGTCTGCTGCTGGCCGTGACGGTGGGGCTGTTTGCCGTCGCGCTGCTCAGCCAGGCGAACGGGCTGGTGAAATTGATCGGCTGGTCGCTTTTCCTGGGGCTGCTGCTGGTCAGCGCGCTCGGGGCCAGCGGGCTGGCCCGGCTGATCGGCCACAGGATCGAGGCGGTCGAAAAGGATATTTCCCCCTTGAGGGCCTACGGGCGCGGGGCGGCGATCTGCGTGGCGGCCGGCCTGGTGCCGATGGTGGGTTGGTTTTTGATCACGCCCGCTTTACTGATGGTTTCCCTCGGCGCGGGCTTTCAGGCGATCCGCCACCGGACGAAGCCTGTCGAATCTCATCCCGCGCCTGCCGGCGCTGAGGCGATCTCGTGAAACTCCGACGCCGCGACTGCCTCCAACTGGGCGCGGCTGCCGGAGCGGGGGCGCTCCTGACAGGCTGTTCCGGCATCGTCCGGCGCTATGCGGGACCGAAAATGCCCGAGTCTGCCGCGCTGCCGGAGCAAGCCGCCGAACCGATTTGCCGCCTGCTGAACCGGGCAGGCTTCGGCCCGGCTCCAGGCGAGGTGGCGCGGGTCTCTTCGTTCGGGTTTGAAGCCTATATCGAGGAACAGCTTCATCCGCAGGAGAAAGAGCCGCCTGCCCTGGCCCTGCGCCTGCGCGGGATCGAGGCGATCCGGAATCATGCGATGGAACTGGGAGACTACCCGCAGCAGGCGGCGCTGCACCAGTTACAGCAGGCCGCCCTCATCAGGGCGGTCTACAGTCCGCACCAGTTGCGGGAACGGATGGTCGATTTCTGGTCGAACCACTTCAATATCTATGCCCTGAAAGGGCGCGGCTATTATCTGAAAACAGCCGACGACCGGGAGGTTATCCGCAGACACGCCCTGGGCCGCTTTCCCGATCTTCTTAAAGCCTCCGCCCGCAGCGCGGCTATGCTGACCTATCTGGACAGCCAGGCCAACCGGAAGGGCAGGCCGAACGAAAACTACGCCCGCGAACTCATGGAACTGCACACCCTGGGGGTCGGCGGCGGTTATACCCAGAAAGACGTGCAGGAAGTCGCCCGGTGCCTGACCGGGTGGACGATGGAAAATCGTTTTCTGCGCCCTCGCGGCCACTTCCGCTTCGATACCGCTTTGCACGATAACGGCTCGAAGACCGTACTGGGCACGCCCATTCCCGCCGACGGCGGCCTGTCCGATGGAGAAACGGTTCTGGACATCCTGGCCCATCACCCTTCAGCGGCCCGCTTCATTTGCGGCAAGCTCTGCCGATATTTCATCGGGAGCGCCCCGGAAAAGCTGGTGTTGCGTCTGGCAGGCGTCTTTCAGCAGACAGAAGGCGATATCCGGGCCGTATTGCGCTCCCTGCTCCTTTCGGAGGAATTCCGGAACGGCCTGCCCATCTTGAAGCGTCCCTTCGATTTCATGGTTTCCTCCCTGCGCGTCCTGGCCGCTGATACCGATGGGGGAGAGCCTCTTTTATCTCACCTGACCCGCATGGGCCAGCCCCTTTTCGAATGGCCTATGCCGGACGGCTATCCGGATCAAACCTCAGCCTGGACAGGCTCGCTGCTGGCCCGCTGGAACTTCGCCTTCGCCCTGTCCGCCAACAATATCAAGAACACCCGGATCGACCATGCGGCCTATCGAAAATTCCTGGGTGCTGAGGCTCCTGAGGCGCTCCCCGGCGCTTTGATCGAAAGCATCCTGAACCTGCCAGCCGGTTCGGAAGCGGCCATGCCGATCCGGGCGAAAATGGAGGCTTTCACGAAGGTGCGGGCAGAAGCCCTGCCGGAGATGATAGGGCTTCTGCTGGCTTCTCCGCCGTTTCAATGGCGGTAGATATGAGCAGAATAATCGCAATTGAGGAGATGGTCCATGCAGACGACGGACAATTCACATCAATCCCTTTCCCGTCGCGGATTCCTGGTCAGCGGGCTGATGGCGGCTATCGGCTGGGCATCGCGGCCAAATCCATCTCTAGCCCGGGTATCTATTTCTCCCGGCAAAAAAGCGAGTACCGAAAACGTTCTGGTGATCCTTTTCCTGCGCGGCGGGGCCGATGGGCTGAATATGGTCGCTCCCTATGCCGAGGATGCCTATTATCGCTACCGTCCCACCCTGAACGTGTCCGCCCCGAACGATAAAACCAAGGCTGCGGCGAGCCGCCTGCTCGACCTGGACGGCTTTTTCGGGCTGAATCCTCTGCTGGCCCCGCTGCTGCCCGCTTACCGCAAGGGCATGATGGCGGTCGTTCACGCATGCGGTTCTCAGGATCAGACACGCTCCCATTTCGAGGCGATGTCGGCCATGGAGCGCGGCCTGGCCTCCGGCGGGGCGGGCACATCGAGCGGGTGGCTGGCCCGCCACCTGGCCTGTGGCGGCGAGCGAGATCAGTCTCCGCTCAGGGCTGTCTCTTTTTCGAGCGTCATGCCCGATTCGCTCAAAGGGGCGACCGGAGCCGTCGCCCTGCCGGACATCACCGGATTCCGCCTGAACTTGCCGGAGGCGATCCCACAAGGCGGGGAAAATGAGATACGCCAGGCTCTCGCCGGCCTCTATGACAGTCCGAAAGATGCGGCAGCTCGCGCGGGCCGGGAGACGCTCGCGGTTCTGGAAACGCTCAACCGCCTGAAACCCGATCAATACAGGCCGGGCGGCGGCGCGGTCTATCCGTCTTCCGAATTGGGGACGGCTTTCAGGCAGGTGGCTTTTCTCATCAGGGCGAACATCGGCCTGGAGGTGGCCTGCCTGGAAAAAGGCGGGTGGGATTCTCATATCGCTCAGAACAATCTTCTGCCCGCACATCTTGCCGATATCGGCCAGGCGGTAGGGGCCTTTGCCACCGACTTGGGGAGCGAAATAAGCCGCGTCACCGTTATCGTCATAACCGAGTTCGGGCGCAGGCTGTACGAAAACAGCGGCCTGGGAACCGATCACGGACGCGGCAGCGTCATGTTCGTCCTGGGAGGCGGCATTAACGGCGGCCAAGTCTATGCACGCTGGCCCGGTCTTGAGCCAGCCCGACTGGAGCCGCCCGGCGACCTGCGCGTCACCACGGATTATCGCGATATCCTGGCAGAAATCATCCTGAAGCGACAACAAAACCGGCAGCTAGCGGACGTTTTCCCGGGGTACAATGCCGGTTTCAGGGGAATAGCGCAAGGGTGACGTTGGGAGCCTTGGGGAGACAGGAGAGAGACAATCTGGGGCCTGCCCCGCTTCCGCTATCCCCGCAGGCTCAGGTTGATGACCGCTTCGGCCAGCTTGTGGGGATCGTGGCGGACAACATGGGTCTGACTGATGAGCCGCGCTCCGACAGGGGTGAAGCCGAGGGCCTGGATTTTGTCGAGGTCGGGGACGACGTAATCGGCCCCTTCCTGCCGGTAACGCTCCAGGAGAGGTTCTGAGGGAACCTCTGTATTGGCCAGAACATAGTCGAAAAGGCGCAGAGGGGCGTGGCGGATGACAGCCTGCACGTGATCGGATGCCGAATAGCGGGCGGTTTCCTCCGCCTGGGTCATCACATTACAGACATAGATTTTGACCGCGTTCGCCCCGGCGATGGCCTCGGCGATGCCGCGCACCAGCAGGTTCGGAACCACGCTCGTAAAGACGCTGCCCGGCCCGATTATGATGATCGCGGCCTTGTGGATGGCATCCAGGGCCTCCTGGAGCGGGTAGACTTCCGCCGGGTCTAGGAGGATACGGCGAATCTGCTTGCCGGAGCAGCGGGTGATATTGGTTTCCCCGACCACCATCCTCCCATCGCTCATCTCGGCTTGCAGGGTGACGTGGCAGAGGGTGGAGGGCAGCACCCGTCCCCGGATCGCCAGGATATTGCTGGTTTCCTTGATGGCCTCCTCGAAATCGCCGGTGATGGCCGTCATGGCGGCGATGAGAAGATTGCCGAAGGAGTGGCCCGCCAGGTCGGGAGCGCCCTCCTTGAAGCGGTGCTGGAAGAGCTCCGTCATGAGAGGCTCGGCGTCCGCGAGGGCGACCAGGCAGTTGCGGATATCGCCGGGGGGCAGGACGCCGAGTTCCTTGCCCAATCTTCCGGAACTGCCGCCGTCGTCGGTGACGGTGACGATGGCGGTGATATTGCTGGTGAACTCCTTCAGCCCCCGGAGGAGGGTGGAGAGGCCCGTCCCGCCACCCAGCACCACGATGCGCTGCCCCTGAGCCAGAAACCGCTTCCGGTAGATGACATCGGCCAGCCGATCCTCGTCCGCCGGGCTGAGGGCGCTGGCGACGGAGTGCATGATCTGGCGGATGCTCAGGAGAATGAGGCAGAGGCCCCCCACCACCAGAGCGATGCCCAGCGGCACGAATAAATTCTGGAGCCGGATGCCCGCCCGGGTCAGGAGCTCGCGGCTCATCAGGGCCAGATAGCGGGCGAAGTTGGTATTGACCACCAGCCCGGCCCCGACCGTGAACAGCCCCACCCCCACCAGGGTCAGGAGCAGCCACCGCTTCACCCGCATCCCCGGATAAAGCCACTTCAGCATGGAAAGGGACTGCTTCATTCGATATCGATATCCCGGTGGTCTGCGGTCGCCCGGTAGCCCCGCTCCTTCAGAAAAGCGCACAGGGCGTTGGCGATCACCACCGACCGATGCTTGCCGCCCGTGCAGCCGATGGCAATGGTCAGGTACGCCTTTCCCTCGCTGACATAATGAGGCAGGCAGAAAGCGAGGAAATCGCAAAGCCTTTGAAAATACTCGACCGCCACCGGGCTGGAGAAGACGTAATCGCGCACGGCGGGGTCGTTGCCGGTGAAGGGGCGAAGCTCTATGATATAGTGGGGATTGGACATGAAGCGCACATCGAACACCAGGTCGGCATCCAGGGGGACGCCCCGCTTGAACCCGAAGGAAAGGACGCTCACGGTCATCTGCGGGCTGCCGTTATCGGCGAAGAAGGAAACGATCTCCTCCTTGAGCTTTTGTGGGTCGAGGTGGGTGGTATTGATTACCTTGTCGGCCCGCCCGCGGATGTGTTGGAGAAGCTTCCTTTCCTCCCGGATGCTCTCCAGGATGCCCATCTCCCCGACCGAAAGGGGATGCTTGCGCCGCGTCTCCTTGAACCGCTGCACCAGGGCCTCGTCGGAGGCATCGAGGAAAAGAATCTGGGGCCGGACGCCCTGCTCGGCCACCTCGTCCAGCGATTCGTAGACATCGTTGAAAAGCTCCAGGGACCGGACATCGATCACGACGACCACCCCCTGCGCCCTGGGCTTGTCGGCTGGGAAAAGGTCGGCGAGATCGGGCAGGAGGGCGGGAGGCAGGTTGTCCACGCACAGGAATCCCAGGTCCTCGAAGATGCGGAGCGTCAGCGTTTTGCCCGCCCCGGACATGCCTGATACCACCACTAGGCGCATCGCATCGCTCCTAATCTTGCCCGATCACCACATTGCTGATCATCCCGTTCACAATACCCATGACGATGGAGCCGATCAGGGCCGCGACGAACCCGCTGACCCGGAACCCCTCGATGAACCCGCTGCCCACCAGGAGGAACATCACGGCATTGATGACCACCGAAAAGAGGCCGAAGGTGAGACAGTTCAGGGGCAGGGTCAATAGCACGACCAGAGGCCGAATAAAGGCATTGACCACCGCCAGAACAGCCACCGCGATCAGCGCCGGAACGGCCCCGCTCAGGGTGATATGAAACCCCACCGCATTCGCCACCTGCGCCGCCACATAGAGAGCCACCGCATTCACAATCCAGCGTATGATAAGACCTGTCAGCATCGAACCGCTCCTTCTGTTAGAAGAAACCCGCGTTTGCCGGACTGGAGTTTCCGGCTATGTCGATATACGGCGGTCGCCGGAGAATTCCTCTCATCTTTATGCATTCAGGAACTCATGCACCTTCTCGGCCACTTTCCGGTTCATACCGGGCACTTTGGCGATCTCTTCAGGCGCGGCCTCCTTGATCTGGGCGACCGAGCCGAAGTAGCGGAGGAGGTTTTGCTTGCGGATCTGGCTGATGCCGGGAATCTCGTCCAGGCGGGAGGCCGTTGCCTTCTTGCTCCTCAGGTTCCGGTGGTAGGTGAGGGCGAAGCGGTGGGCCTCATCGCGAAGCCGCTGCACCAGATGGAGGGCCGTCGAGTTGCGGGGCAGAATGACCGGCTCATCCATATCCGGAATGAAGAGATGCTCGAACTGCTTCGCCAGCCCGGCCGCCGGGATCTTCATGTCCAGTTCCTTGAGAACCTCCACCGCCACATTCAATTGTCCCTTGCCGCCGTCGACCAGCAGAAGGTCGGGGAGGGGCAGGAAGTTCTTGTGGCCCGCCTGGGCGTTTCTGAGGCGGCGGCGCACTACCTCGCGCATGGAGGCGTAATCGTCGGGAACTTCCTGAAGGGTTTTGATCTTGAAGCGGCGGTAATCCGACTTTTTCGACTTACCGTCCTCTACCACCACCATCGAGCCGACCGCCTCATGGCCCTGGAGGTTGGAGATATCGAAGCACTCGATCCTCCGCGGCAGAACAGGCAGGAGCAGGGCCGCTTGCAGCTTTTCCATGGCCTCCATGTTTTTGGCCTGATCCATTTCCACGCGCAGGTGCATCTCCTCCAGCGCCTGCTGGGCGTTCGTGACCGCCATATCCACAAGCTGCTTTTTCTCGCCCTTGACCGGAACCTTCACATCGACCCGCGTGCCGCGCTTCTGCCGGAGCCAGCTTTCGATGATCTGACTTTCATCGATGCCGTATTTGAGGAGGATTTCCTTCGGAACATAGGGCGTTTCCTGGTAATACTGCTTCACGAACTGCTCGGTGGCGCTGGTCAGCGATTCCCCGCTGGCCCCTTCCAGGAAGAAATGTTCCTGCCCGATCAATTTCCCCCCGCGAATGAAAAACATCTGCACGCAGGCATGAATATTGTCGGACACCAGGGCGATCACATCCTGGTCGACCGCCTCGGAGGAAACGACCTTCTGCTGTTCGATCAGCTTTCTGACCGCCTGGATCTGGTCCCGGATGCGGGCGGCCCGCTCGAACTCCAGCTTTTCCGCCGCCGCCTCCATGCGCCGCTCCAGGTCCTGCATCAGCCCTTCCTGCTTGCCCTCCAGGAACCGCTCCACCTGCCGGACGGTTTTCATATACTCGTCCCGGCTCACCTTCAGGGCGCAGGGGGCCTGGCACTGTTTGATGTGGAACTCCAAACAGGGCCGTACCGAGGCGTCCGGCCCCGGCATCGGGTCACAGGAGCGCAGTTGGAAAAGCTGTTTGATGACCCCCAGGGTTTCGTAGACCGCCCGCGAGTCCGTGTAAGGGCCGAAATAGCGGTTTCCGTCGTTCTTGACCTTGCGGGTAATCACCGACCGAGGGAACGGTTCGTTCATGGTCAGCATGATGAAAGGATAGTGCTTGTCGTCCTTCATCAGGACGTTGTAATGCGGCTTGTGCCGTTTGATCAGGTTGCATTCCAGGATCAGGGCCTCTAGCTCGGTGTCGGTGACCAGGATTTCGATATCGGCGATCCGCTCCACCATCGCCTTGACTTTGGGCGTGTGGCTGCTGCTGATCTGGAAATAAGACCGCACCCGGCTCTTCAGGGAAACGGCTTTCCCGACGTAGATGATCGTCCCGTCCGCGTCTTTCATCAGATAAACGCCCGGTCGCGCGGGCAGAGCGGCCAATTTTTGTTCGACCTGATCGTTGGGCATGGCGTTCGAAACTTTATGATGCGTTATGCCGGATTCTCATCCACATCTTCGCGGCCCCAGCAGCGAGGCGGAGGGACAGGGGACGGGCGATGTCCATGCTGATATCGTGCAGGGCGCGGGCGATCCGAGCATGAGAAACCGAGAGCGCCCCGGCGATGTCGGACAGGGAGGCTTCCGGGGCGCGGAGCCTGTTGAGAAGAGATTCGACTTCGGACAGGAGCAAACCTTCTTCCGGGACGCAATTGTCGCATGCGCCGCACCGGGCCGGAGCGTCCTCCTCACCGAAATAGCGCCGCAGAAAGCGGTGGCGGCATCCCCGTTCCTCTGTATACGCTGTCATCCGCTCCCAGCGCAGGCGCGAGCGTTCCTCTGCCGCCTTTGCCGATTTCCGGAAGGCGTCTCTCTTTTCGTCGCCGAAATCGGCGCAAAGCACCCGGAGCGCCCACCTTCGTTCAGCCGGTCGAAACGAAAGATGCCCTGTCAGATGCATCTGCCATAAGGACTCCTCCACTTCCGCCGCCGACATTCCCATTGCTTTCCCCGTATTCGGGAGGTGAAACGAGAAATGCTTCTCCGAAACGCCGAGCTTTTGCATCCATTCGCAGACAATCCGCGGCGGAGCGGAAGAGCGCAGCGACACCTGGCCGGACAGCGATATATCGGGAAGCCGCCTGATCAGTCCCAGGGCTTCCAGTCGGCTGACGGTGACAGGAAGACTTTTTTTGTCGACCCCGCTGGCAGCGGGGAGGGACTGCGCGGCGATCAAAGCCAGGCCGCTTTCTGCTGCTTCCAGGATGTGGCGATATACCTGTTCAATCTCGCACAGGCTGGGGCCGCTCTCGCCATAGGGGCGCTGTGTGGAACGGTCGGAGGGCGTCAGAAGGATAATACGGCTCGGTTTCCCGTCCCGTCCTGCGCGGCCCGCCTCCTGATAATAACGTTCCAGCGATTCCGGCGGTTCCGCATGAAGGACATAGCGAATATCGGGTTTGTCAATGCCCAGACCGAAGGCGCTGGTAGCGACCACGATCTCGATGGCATTGCTCAAGAATCGCTGCTGCACTTTTTGCCGATCCTGCGCCGCCATCCCTGCATGATAGCAGGCGGCCTGTCTGCCCTGCCCGGTGAGCCACCGGGCCGCCCGTTCGGCCTGATGCCGGGTATTCGTATAAATCAGTCCCGGCGGGGAAAGCGCCCCGGCCAGCCGGAGGAGCGCGTCCTTCCACCCCGATTCAGGCCAGCGAAAGACCTCCAGAAAGAGATTTGGACGGCTGAAGCCGGTGACGACCTCCTCCATCGGGATACCGAGCAAAAGAGGAATCCGCTGCCGGATGGCCGGCGTCGCCGTCGCGGTTAGGGCCAGCACTCGCGGGATGTTCAATTCGCGGATGACGCCGCCCAGGGCCAGGTAGTCGGGACGGAAATCGTGGCCCCACTCCGAGAGGCAGTGGGCCTCATCGACGGCCAGCAGGCTGACCGTCCGGCGCTTGAGCAGGCCGAGGAGCCTGCGGCTTCTGAACTGTTCGGGCGCGACGTAGAGAAGCCGGTAGCGCCCGGCTGCCACCTCCCGGAAAACCTGCTCCTGTTCATCGGGAGAGTATAGAGAATTCACTGAAACGGCAAAGCCCCGCTGGGACTGCACCTGATCCTGCATCAGGGCCACCAGAGGGGAAACCACCACTGTCAGGCCCTCCAGCAGCCGGGCGGGAAGCTGATAGCAAATCGATTTTCCCCCGCCGGTAGGCATAACCGCCAGCACCGATTTTCCGTTCAATAATAAAGAGATCGCCTCTTCCTGCCCGGGGCGAAACCCCGTATATCCGAACCCGGCCTGAAGAGCCTCCCGGAGCCGATCCATGGGATCATCCTTATAAATATATATCTATCAATATTATGCCTGAAAATGATCGGGATGGCAAGGAGAAGATCGAGAGGCAGCCGCCCCTCGACCTTTTGATTTATGACTATACCTCGGTCAGTTATCTTTCTATCACCGCTCGCTGACGGGTCACCTCTGCGATGCGTCCCGGGACCGGTTGATAGGGGATGCCTGGCACGGTGGAGGAGGTGAAGGTGCAGTCGCTGTTGAGGGTAACCGCGGGTTCGGTCAGGTCCTGGCGGTAGAATGCGCTGGTAGGGAAGAGGTCGTTGGGATAGGTGAAATTGCCCAGGGTCGCCAGCTCAATGTTGATGCCTGAGCCGATGCCGCTTTCCAGCATTCCCCCGACCCATGCCGGAATGCCCGCATCCCGGGCCAGGTCGTGTATGGCGAGCGCGTTTCGCAGGCCCCCCACGCGACCGGCCTTGATGTTGACACAGCGGCAGGAACCGAGCTTGAGGGCCAGTTCCATATCGCGGACGCTCTGGATGGATTCGTCCAGGCAGACGGGGGTCTCCAATTGCCGCTGGAGTTCCGCGTGTTCGATGAGGTCGGTGTGGAAAAGGGGCTGCTCGATCATCGCCAGGCCGAGCTTGTCCGCCTTCTTGAAGAAAGGAAGGTCGGCAAGCGTGTAGCCGGAGTTGCAGTCGATGTGGAAGGTGGCTGTAGGGAACGCGCTGCGAACGGCGGTCAGCATTTCGATGTCCCAGCCGGGCCGGGCTTTGAGCTTGACGCGCTTGTGCCCGGCATTCAGGGCCTTCTGTACCTTGCCCAGCAGCATATCGATGCTGTCCTGCACCCCGAAATCCGCGCCCGCATCCACAGTCCGGCGCGTCCCTCCGAGCAGTCGGTGAAGGGGTTTGCCTTCCCGGTGCGCCTCCAGCATCCACCAGGCGATTTCCACTCCCGCTTTCGCGAAAGGGTTCCCCTTGAATACGGCCAGAAGATCGTTGATCTGCCCGGCGTACTCGATATCCTGCCCGACAATGCGGGGCGCAAAGAATTCCTTGACGCAGATGAAGACGGAAAGCGCCGTTTCGGGAGAGTAGGTGGGGGCATAAAGGGGCGTCGTCTCCCCCCAGCCACTGTATTCGCCGCTCGCTATTTTGACAAGGACGGAGTGAACCTCGTAGTCCTCGCCATAGGCTGTCCGCCAGGGATAGAGAAGCGGCAGGGCGACATGATAGGCTTCGATGCGGTCGATGATCATTTGCGTCTCCTGCTCACAGGTCGGAAGGAATGAAATGACTTTTCCAGCTTATGCGTACATCCGCTTCCATCCGGGCCGAAACCAGAAACTCAATCTCGCGGACCCGATCCGATGGGCCGACCCGGACACGCCATCCCTGCCACGGGGCGGGGAAAGTCCACCTGGGAATGATCGGTTCCGGAGAAATATCTCGGCCTTCTATCCGGGCCCGGGCCGAGAAGCAGTTGCCGACATTGTGCAGTGAGGCCGCCGCCTCTCCCTGGCGCATTTCCGCGGAGACCGCCAGCGTGCCTCCCTTCCGGGCAGCCGGTATCCGGCAGCGAATCGCCGTCGAGCGACCGGGCGGGAGTTTCTCTCTTTCGGCGTCGCCGGCGTTTTCCTCCATAGGAACCGGCAGCCATTCCTCCGATGCGATAACCTCAGTTTCGATAGCCCGGCTCGGTTCCTCCAAAGGGGAGAGGGCTTCCTGCTGGGGGAAGGCCCGCATCAGGGAAGGCGGCGTCCCGGCAGGCACGACTTCCAGGAGCGCAACGGTATAGGGCCGGAGCGTCATGGAAGCTGTCACCTCGAAAAAGGACGCTTTCCCGGTCAGTTGCGCCGGGTTCGGATACCAGCGATAGATATCCCATCGGCCTTTTTCCGGCAACCCCCAGGAGGGATCCAGCTTTAACTCGAAGGTGCGGTCCGACCAGGCGCAGTTGTTGATCGCCAGGAACGCCCGTTCCCCGCTGCTGCACACATAGCCGTAGGGTTCCCACTTCCAGGGGTTTCCAATGATGAAGCGGGGGTTTCCGAAGCAGTCGGGCCGCTCTTTGAGCAGGGCGATGAAATCCGCCATCTGACGGCGCTCCCCGTCCGTCAGGCAGCCGTTATCCGACCAGGGCTGGGCCAGGAGGCTGCCCCGGCAGATATCCATCACGAACCCCTCCTGCCACCGCTCCTTGCCGATGCCGCTGTTCCAGGGCCAGTCCGAGAGCCACACCCCAAGCGAGTCTTTGCCCAGAGGCGGGATATCCTCCGCCCACCACTGCGCCTCATCCAGTCCCACTGTCACGCTGTCGCGAACGTAAAGCGCCGGGGAGGCGCTGGGGTTGGCCGCCTCGATTTGCAGGCCGGGTTCAAAGAGCGTGTCCGCATATTCGAGCCACCATGGGGAATGCAGGCCCCAGTAGAGCATGATGAACAGGGCGGAGTTGTCGGCATGGAGCTTTTGCAGAGTCTCGATGAAGGCGTTGGCGATGGACTCGGTGGAGTAGAGGCCGGGCCAGTGGTCGTGTGTCGTGTTGTAGCAGATGGCGGAAGTGCCGTCCAGCTTGATCAGACTCAGGCCGTTCTTCCGGATATGATCCCGGAAGGCGGTATAAAACATCGTGCGGACAGGATCGGCAGCCATACAGAACCACTCGATATCGCCGCCGTAGGCCCGGTCGTGCGTCAGATTTCCGCCCACCGCCGGATTGCCGTCGATGCTCCAGCCCGCCAGGGAGGTGCATGTCCAGAGGCCCAGCCCGATCCCCAGCCGGTCGAGGGCATCCCTGATGCGGCCAAAACCGTGCGGGAATCGCCCGGGATCGGGCCGTTCGATATCGCCCTGCCGGTCGCGCCACAGCTCGATAGTGGAGAAATCGTAGTCGCAGCCCGCCCGCTTCTCCGGAGCGACGACTTCGGCGATCTGTTTGAGCAGAAATTCTTCCGTCCCGGTCCAGAAGCCGCCATCGGGCCAACTGGCAAAGGAATCGAAGATGGCATAAGGCCGGTTATGCCCCGCGCGGAGGCGCAGCATTCGGCCCCGCATCTGTTCCAGGAACGCCTTCCGGGCTGCCCCCTCCTCCGCCACTCCCATCACCGCTTCCATGCAGGCCAGTTTCCCTCCGGCATGAAGAATTTTGCCTGGAAAGTGTTTGAGACCGACTTCCTCATTCTGTCCTGTAGCCCAGCCCGCGGGGTGGGCCAGGGAGGCGAAAAACTGGCTGTCGATATAAACCGGCAGGCCCTGCTCGCCTTCCGAAACGGAAGCCCCTGTTTCGTATCGCCCCAGCCGGACATTCATAACCCGGATATCGGAAGAGCCGCCGTTTTGAATCTCTGTAAACCGGCGCAGCAGCGGTTCCCCCGCCTTCCACCGGTAGGCAACGCGGGCCGACAGGGGAGGATGATCGCTTTTAAGAAGGGCCGCCCACTCGCCCGATTCGCCTTCCCGGATCGTTTCAGCGTTGACGATATGGAAGCGGGATGAAACATGAGGGCAGCCTGCCACCAGATATTGCTCGAACTGGCCCGGCCAGTAGTAGCGGGCTGTAATGGAACGGTTTTGCTGCGGGTCGAGTTCGTCGAGCCGCCGGGTGCGCGTCACCAGGCCGGAAAGCTGCAAGGCGATGATATTGTCCTGCCCGAATCGTAGGCCGGGATAAACTGCGCTCTCCGGCCCTATGTCGAAGGCCCCTGGCTCGTTCCACCGCCTGTCGGTCTCCCGCACCCCTGCTTCCTGCCCGTTGACGAAGACGCGCATGTAGCGAAAGTCGTACAGCCCGACGCCTCCCAGAACCAGGGTCAACGGCTTTCCCTCGGTATCGGGCGGCAGAAAAAGGTGCGTTCTGGCCCAGACATAATCGCGGCGCAGGGCAACCCGCTCGAAGCCGGAGGAAACCGGCGTCGGCTTGCCCTGCCAGGAGGAGTCATTGAAGGCAGGAGCGGCAAAGCCTCTGAGGAAGCCTTCGTCCCGGTCGGGGCCGCAGGGATCGCCGGAAAGCGGCAGGATGCGCCATCCGGTAATGAAGATGCGCCTGTCGCTGACATCGAGATCGACTTCGATTTCGGGATGTCCCCCGAGGGGCAAGGTTTTTCCGGTCAGGCGGTTCTCCCAGGAATGCGCCTTCAGGCCGTCTGAAAGGTTCATCCGGTAAGCGAAGGAAGGGGATGCCAATTCGACCATCTCCCCTTGACGGACAACGCAGCATGTCGCTTCAGGTGACATAAAGATTTTTCCTCACGCGCTGGGTCGGAAATGGCGGGTGCAATATATGCTGCCGAGAGAGTGTGGCGTTGGACAGCCGCCCCCCGCCGAGCTTCGGCTGAGTACCCGACGCTTGTGAAAAGGCATGGTTCGATTTGCCATGCCTTTGCAAATCGGCAGCCTTATCTTGCTTGCGGAGTTTCTGCTTTCGCTTTTAAGGGAGGCTTTTGCGGCCTGGAAACCATCTCCGCAATGACCAGCCCTTTCTCCGGAACTTCTACCTGGAACGGTCGGCCTGCGGCGGTTTGGATCACCTTCTCTTTATCGATCAGCTTGCCGGCGGCGTCGTAGCGATAGAGGCGTACCTGGGCGGGGCGGCCCGGCCAGCGGAAGCTGCCGGAGGCGGAGGTGATCAGGCGCTCGTCACCCAGGACGGCTCCAGGGCGAATCTCGCGAATCGTGAGGGGGTAGAGCTTGCAGACGAAATTATCCGCGCCTTCCAGGAGAAGGTTGACCGCTATCGGCGAGTAGACGCATCCCACCGAGAGGCAGGATTTCACGGACTCGAAGACGCCCGCAAGGGTTTTCTCGTCCCCCATGTTGCCAAGGATAAGCGGGGTCGGGTTCAGGTGGGCGTTGGACATCCACGGATGGCCGTTGCCTCCTTCCACGAAGCGGGCATACGGAAGCGAGGTGATGCTCCGCAGGGAAGCGGCCCCGTTCGCCAGGAAGATCTTACCCCGCGTATGCACTTCCCGGATCGCCTGCGCCTGCGCCGATTCGGTGGTATGGGCATTATCGGATTTGAGGCGTACGATATTGCCCTCGCCGTCCAGGTCCGCCGAATAGCCGTCCCACCGGCTGTAGTCGTAGCGGCTGTATTCGCGGCGCGTGTAGCCCCAGCTGAACTCATCGCTGTAGATGCCGTCACTGCCGTATTCATCCATGCTGCGCCGCATGTTCCTGAGAATCTCGCCCAGATAGCGCGATCCGGGGCGCGGCACGAAGTAGAGAACGCCCCAGTCTTTATCGATCATATCGCCGACCCACGCCCGGCTGTAGCCTGCATCCTCGAAAGGCGCTCCATCCCGGGTGCGGATCGCCTCGGCGGCAATCGGCCAGCGGTCCAGGAGCGGCCTGTAGACGGCTTCCATCGAAGGGTGGGATAAGTGGATCACCTTCACCTGCGGCAGGGCGCGGTGGATGTCCGCCACCTCTTTGGCGTAGGGCTGTTCGTATCGAGCGCGGTGCTCGAAGGTCAGGAAGGCTTCCACATCCAGATCGGGGCATTTGCCCGGCGTTCTCGGGGCCTGGGGCGGCAGTTTGGGATACTGCCCGGCCTGAACGGTACGCGCATCCGGCTCCAGGCGCTGCCACGGGCTGAGAGCCAGGGTAACCGGCCCCAGGTGGCCCAGCGACTTCCGGATGGCTTCCTCGGTCGTCTTGCCGGGGGCGCGTTCGTAGCCCCAGAAAACGGGCTGCTTCATGGGGATGCCGTTCAGCCCCCAGCGGCTCCGGACGCCGTTGATGAAGCTCCAGTAGCCGCCGCCGTCCGCGACAGGCGCGATGGAAAGCTCGAAATCCACCGCGGAGCCGGGAGCGAGGGCCAGCGTTTCCGAATAGATCTCCCCCACACCGGCGCGAGCGCGGAGCCACATGAGGAGCCGGAGCCAGTCGCTTTCCGCCGTCACGCCGAAGCCGTTGCCTGCCGACTGGCGGGACTCCAGAAACGCGGTCGGGTTCTGGGAGGAGGCGGCAAGGGCGGTGTTCTCGGGGGAGCCAGCCAGCCAGAAGCGGGCGGCCTCCCCTTTGAGAAAAATGCGATGCCGGAAAGGAACCCCGATGATCTTATCGCCCGTATTTTGCCATTCTTCTTTCCAGACGACAAGCCCGTTTCGGATGGCGATAATGCGGGTCAGTTTGACGGAAGGCCATGAAGCGGTCACTTTATAGCCGTTCGGCCCCCAGGGTTCGATGGCGAGAGGGCTGGCGAGGGCGGTTTGCGCCGGGAGCGCATCCTCCGCCGCCAGTGCGGGCGGAATGGCGGCCTGCATTCCCAGGGCCGTTTCGACGGCAAGCTCAAGGCTGTCCGCCGTTCTGACCGTAAAGCCGCCCGCTTTGCCGACCGCCAGGGTCAGCGGGCCTTCGGTGAGGGCGTCGGTTATGGGGCCGCGCTGAGGAACGGGCGTGGCAGGCCTGGACAGGGCCGACCTGTCCAGCCATCCGATTTCGATATTTTCGATCACCAGGGAACCCATCTCCGGGGAAAAGGGTTGCTGGAGGGTGTTCTGAACCGAAAAGGTATTACCGTCCACACCGCGGGCGATATCGCTGATGTCCAGGGCGTAGGTGGCTCCCAGTTCATCGCCGGTCATGGCATCTCCGGTTTTCACGTCCGGGGCGAACATGGTCAGGATGGCCGAACCGCTGAAGGCGTGGAACTCTCCGGTATGGTCTTTCAGGGTGAATGTCGGCTCCCTGCCCACCATCCGCTCCTCCCCTCCGGCGCTATAGCGACCGATGGGGGCGTCGTTCAGGCGCAGGGCGGCATGGTAGTTGCACCCGCTCGCCGCCGCCGACTGGCAGACGATCCGGAAGCGCAACACCACCGCCTTTCCCGGCTTTCCGGGAAGCGGGGGAAGAGGAATTTGCGCCGACCGGGTAGGAGCGATAGCCTGGTTCGAAACGGTAATGGTGTCCTGCAAAGGCAATTTCATCGGATTCTCCGCTGCGGATAAAGAGGCGGCTGCCATCGCCAGCCAGATAAAACTAAAGCGCATGATGATTTCTCGCATTGAAAACAATGGTGATTGAATGGATATGGGGGACGGTATAAAAGGGCGACCTACCGGGTCATCCCTACAGGGCACGATAGTTCCGTAGGGGCGACCCGGTGGGCCGCCCCTAGCGATCCAGATCAGGGGAAAGCTCCTCCGCTCCTGGGGGAGGGGGGACCGCTCTCCCCTGGCCCCTCTCCCCGAAACCCAAGGGATGCGCCGGAGCGCCTCCGGGGAGAGGGGGAGAGAGGGTGCGGTACTTGA
>JADLDR010000034.1 GCA_020846535.1 Armatimonadota bacterium
CATGAATAGATACGCCTGATCAAAAATTTCGATTGGATAGAAGGGCTGAAATACGAGCCTAACCCAAGTTGCCCCTGACCCCATTCACGTCACCTGTGGGGTGTAGGGGCGCGATTCATCGCGCCCAACGGCCCGGAAGGGCGCGATGAATCGCGCCCCTACAGCGGAAATGACACCCAATTCACTAGGTCGCAACCTGGGTCACCCTACAAAGCGAATCGGTCACAACATCGATGCAGTCTGTGAGGAGCGCTGTGCCGAAGCAATCTCCTGGCTGACAAACACCAGGAAAGCCTCGCTCTTTTTCAGGCTTGGCGATTGCATAGCTTCGCTCGCAACCGAATATCACTATGCAAATAAAAGCCCTCTCTCTACCTGGCGCTTTCGCAGGCCATCGCCCACAGGTCGGAGGCCATCTGTTCCAGTTCGTCCCGGTTCTGCAGGACCGCCAGCCACCGCCCGGGGAGGGCGGAAAGCCCGAATCTGGCCCCCAGCAGAGCGCCCGTTACGGCTCCGGTCGTGTCGGCATCCCCGCCCAGATTGACCACCCGGACAATGCCCTCCTCGAACGAATCGAAGCGGGCAAGCGCCCAGAGAGCCATCCCCAGGGTATCGAGGGTAAAGCCCTCGATATGCCCGGAGGCGTCCCAGTCCGGATTCATCGCCGCCCGGACGGTGGCAAGTGTGGCGGCATCGGCAATGCCTTCGGTCAGCGGCTTCAAGGTCACCGGCTCGCCCCTGACCAGGCAGGCGACGGCCCGGTTCAGGACAACGCACGATTCCTGACAGCGGGGGTCTTGGTGGGTGATCCGGCAGGTATCGCGGGAGTCGGCGTCAAGCCTTTCGGGGCGGCGAAAATGAAGCAATCCGACCGGAGCGCACCGCATCAGGCCGCCGTTTCCGGCGGAGGAGCGCCCGGAATCCTCCCAGGCCCGCAGCCCGGCCTGATCCCATCGGACGCCTTCCCGCAAATACCGGCAGGCGGCGCAGGTGAGATTGCCGATATCTTTCGGGCCGGAGGCGGCCCATTCCGCAAA
Organism: Armatimonadota bacterium; assembly: GCA_020846535.1. GTDB lineage: Bacteria > Armatimonadota > JADLDR01 > JADLDR01 > JADLDR01 > JADLDR01. The sequence goes on from JADLDR010000034.1 coordinate 1,038, forward strand.
GCGCCGGGCCACATCCTCAGGGGCCACCTGCCCGCAGGCCAGGATGCTTTCCAGCAGGCAGCGCATCATCTGGGTGTCGTCCGTATACTCGCCGGGAGCCAGATTCAGCCACCCGCCGCCGGTGATATCTCGCAATTGCCCGTGCTGCGCCTCGATCTGGCCCGGGGATAGAAACTCCACCGTTCCGCCGAGAGCGTCCGCGCATGCCAGTCCTAGAATACAGCCTTTGAAACGGTCTATAGACATGCGGAAGGGTCTCCTTGAACAATTACAGCAGTCCCAGCTTTCGGGGATCACCACTGGCATACCATATATGCAAATCGATAAGGCCAGATTCATGAATAGGAGCTTTTATCACCTGGCTTAAGGCTTGGGCCGCCTTCGTAAGACCGATACGTTGCTCCTCGCCTGCATGCCACCAGAGAAACCGGTAGAAGTCGAGAAAACCGTGGTAGCCGCCGCTGGCTCCCCTCGAGGTCGCTCCTATAGTAAACCGCGACCAAGCCGGGGTGCTGAGTGGAAAGGTAAAATAACACCAAGATTGAATGGAAGCTGCCGCTTGTGCATCGAAAATCACAAAGCTTTTGGGGAAGCAAAAATGCAGCCATTTCGTCAGTAGCGAATAAGGTTGAGTCAGACCTGCCGAGGCCATGTTTTTGAGGGATTCCGCTACAAGTTCCGCCAGGCCAGCGACCTCTTCTTCAGTGCATGTGAACAGTTCCGGAGGAGAAAAACGCCACCAATCTTGGCACTGGACTGTTCGCATGGCGATATCTACCATGCCTGGCAGTCGTTCCAGGGCGTACCGGGTTCTGTAATAACCGTTCAAATCTTTCAGGCATTGATATGCCTGCGTTTGTGCCGTCGGCTCTAGGGCATTCCGTACAAACTCAGTAAAAGATTGGCGGAGTGTAGTTTCGTTCACACGCTGGTGAACGCTCCGGGCCGATGTTTCCAGATAACGGCGAGTTTCCCCGCATGCTGCGCTGTCAATCGCTGAATCAATTAATTTTCGCGATGGCAAGACATCTATCTGTGAGATCATAGGTACTCCTTTATTCTTTTCGTGTCACTGGGCAACCGAATAATTCAAACGAGACAGGCGGCCCCTGGCAATTTGTCGCTCCGCATCGGCAAACAAAAGAGCATATTTTTCCTGCAACACCATGGCTTCCAGGCTCAGATCCAATCGTCCTAACTCCCACAGCCGAATAAGACCTTCCTGTATGCCGTCCTCACCGGTGCGAAGAAGCATTTTCACCGCTGTCACGCTCCCATATTGGCGGGCCAACTCTAGATAGCGGGTTGGTGTATAGTGATATTGCCTGCTCAGCAGGCGACAAACTTCCATCGCCTCTTGACTGAACTGATTTTCAAGCATTGTATATGAATTGTTTTGATGTGCTTCATCATTATTCATACCAGTCCGCTCCTTTATTATATGATGTATTGCCCGCAACAAGGCCAAATTTTCAACAGATGCAATGGCGAGAACAGCCTTATAAAAATAGCTGCCCTCGCCACCTCCCTCAATAATCCCTACCCTACTCCTCAAACAAACTCCGCCCTCGCCCTCTCATCCGCCTGTCCTTTTTCTCCCCGGCAAAAGCAAACAGATGTCGCGTTTTTCCATCCTCCACCCGAGCCGCCCCTTCGACGGCCTCGGAATGAAGCAGGCAATGCTCCCCTATTCCGTCGGTCGCCTTCCGTTCGGCGGGGGATTGCTTCAACGCCTCCCAGAACGAACGGGCGGCTTCCTCGCTCAGGGGCGTTTCCTCCGTAGATTCCAGGGCGTCGATGCCGTAGCTTCTCAGGATTTTGCGCGAAACCTTCTGCCAGGTCTCCGGGTGATCGACTATATCCAGGCCCGCCACCTCGCCGCCGATGCCGACCAGCACGCCCACCTGGGCCGGTTCGGGAGCGAGCGAGCCGAGCAGTCCCTCCAGATCGAGCGAATGCTTCTCATAGACCGCATCGACCGCGTCGGTTTCGGAAGCGGCGGCCATGCGGCGGGTTTTGTCCGCGATCATCTCCCACACCTGGCCCTGGTCGGAAGCGGCGCGGCCCGAAGCACGGAGGTTGTCGCTGACGGAACGCACCTTTTCCCTGCGGGCGGCGGCGAAAAGATGATGTTCGGCGGCCCGGAAGCGCCGCCCTCCGGCGCGGTAGCTCCAGCGCCCGTGTTCCACGCAGCTCACGGGCGCTTTGATTTTCGTATGGGCGGCGACAATAATCGTCAGATTGAGGCAGCGGTTCTGACGCGCCCCGATCAGCTCTTCGCCCTCGAACAGGAGGAGAGGTATATTCCCGGCGTTCTCCACCAGGATTTCCGGAACGGTTCCCTCTCCCTGCTCCGTGACGACCACGCTCTCACGGGCAAGGGCTTCTTCCAGGGTCAGGTAGCCGGGCGGCTCTCCGGCAATCGCCGAAAGGAGCGGAAAAAGAGTCAGCGGCCCGGCGGTTTTCGGGGGCCCGAGGGTGATGCCTTCCAGCGGGATCGCATGGGTTGCTTGATTCATGGTAAATGTCTCCTTGGCTCGCAAAGTCGGCGCAATATCTGCGCCGTCGTCTATATAACGGCGCAAGCAGCCGGAATGTGACACTTACGGCGGACAAATTTCGACCCGGTAGGTGCGGGCTGGCAACTCCGAGAAGGTGACCATACCGGCTTCCGTCCGGCCTTCTGCCCGCAGCTTTCCCCGCCCGTCCTGCAGGCGGACTGTCACCCCGTCGGCGGGCCGCGGGCCGTCAGGGCCGCGCACCTCCACCCGCACCCGCCGCCCGCCGGTTTCTTCCATCCAGGCCGAGCAGCGCACCTGCCACGGCCCGATATCGAGGCGGGCCTCCTCATCCGGTGGCCGTCGCAGCACGGCTTCCGGAAGGGAGAGGCGCAGGACCGATATGGAATCCGCTTCTTCGGCGGGCAGGCTCATGGAGGCATCGCTCAGGAACATATACGGCATCTCCATCATCGCCGGGGCGCTCTGCTGGCGGGACTGGAACGGAACCCTTACCGTTTCTCCGGTGATGGACAGCCAGGCAATAGCCGACCGGCCCAGGCGTTTCGCCAGGGAGAGGGTGAGAGCCACCGCTTCGGAGGCGGCCTCGCGCTCTGCGGCCCGGCTGGCGAGATGCAATGCGCCCGCCATCCGGTAGCAGGTCGGGCATTCCCCGATATGCTCCCCCACCCCAGGCTCCGGGCAGGGACCCGCCGCTCCGTCAAGCAGCCAGCCGAGATACCGGGCGAGGGAAGCCCCATCGGGATGGGCAGCGGGGACAGGGGCCGATGCCATCCAGCGTCCTATCCGGCGCAGGTGTTCATGAATCTTCGGCGGGGTTTTCGATGAGAAGGAATCAGGGCGCATCGGGCCGCCTCCTTTCGCGCTCAAAAGTAGCCCAGTTCATCGAGCAGCGTTTTGAGTTCCCCGCAGTTGCGGGAGTGCATCTGTCGGGCGTTGGCGGGGGTGAGGCACATCCGTTCGGCGATCTCTCCGTAGCCCTCCCCCCATTCGTGGCGTCTTAAAAGCACTTCCTGGCAGCGCGGGTGTTTCAGGCGGGCCATCGCCTGCCGCACCATCCGGCGCTTTTCGGCGGTCAACAGGGCATCCAGAGGGTCATTCCCGAAGTCGGGCAGGCGATCCTTCAGCGGCTGCCCCGAATCGCCCGAGTCCTCCAGCGAGACGGTCGGAGGTTCCGGGCGCTGCCTGTCGCACAGGAGGCGATAGGCAACCACCGAAAGCCATGCGGAAAATGGGGTGTCCGGGCGGGGGGCGTAAGCCCTCAGACGATGCCAGTTGTCGCCGGAGAGGTGGCAGTAAAGCAGGCCCTCCAGGTCCTGGGCCTCCGGCACACAGGAGGGCGGCGGCTGGAACCGGCTGTGGATATGGAAAAGCCGCCGCCGGTGGCGGCGCATCAATTCCTGCCAGGCCGCGTTCCGGCGGCCGGGCTGCGTCAGCAAGAATTCAACGAGCTGCGGGTCGGAACACAGAATCAACGAGCGCATAGGGGGTCTCCTATCATCGAAATCATCGGACCGATGCGTAGGGCCGCACGGCTGTACGCCCTACAGATATCCAGGTAAGGCTGCCTGTCCCTCAGGGGCGGGGCTTTGGGAGACCGTTACCTAACCCTCCGGCCCCCTTCCCGAAACGGGCAGGGGGAGCAGATGAGGCCGTCAATGACCGCACGATCTATCCCTCTCCCAGGAGGCGCTCCGGCGCATCCCTTGGGTTTCGGGGAGAGGGGCCAGGGGAGAGAGGGAACCCAGGCCAGGGGAGAGAGGGAACCCATCCCCCAGGAATAGAGGATCTTTTACCTTATCTTGATATCTATGGGCCGCACGGCTGTACGCCCTTCCTGATGGCCTATCCCGCCAGGCACTCCTCCCGCCAGGCCAGGAATGCAGGGTCGAACCACTCTTCAGGAGAGCCGCGAAGGATGGGGAATGTTTCGTCCACCAGGACGCGCATGCGGACGCCGCGGATGGAGGCCGAGCCGATGCGGCTGCGGGCGACCAATTCCCGCCGGGTGAGGAGTTCTTCCATGGCCTCGCTGTTGTAGAAAGGCCAGACGCCGGGCTGGCCGATCCGCATCAGGCGGGCGCTGAGGGCCGGGCGGCGTTCGGGAGCCGCCTGGCCGAGGCACTCTTCCACGATCCGGGCCTCGATATAGTGCTTCATGGTGCAGACCATCATGGTGACTCCGATGAAGCAGTAGAGGGCGTTCCAGTCGTAGAGGCGATCCCACGGGCTGCCCGGGCCAAAGGCGTAAAGGCTCCAGGGGGTATGGAGAGGCTGGCTTTTCTCGTGGTCGGCGGTCAGTTCGGCGGCCTGCGGGCCGATGGCGCTGATGGAATGGGAGAAGTGGTTGCTGCGGATGCTTCGTGTGTCGGTGCGGAAGGCTTCGGCCAGCCGCCCGATGTAGGCGGGCGAAGTAGCGATATCGAAATCGTCCGGGTTCTCGTGGCCGCTGTACCAGAGGGTAGGCATGACGACCGTCCCATCCGGGCCGACCACCTCCAGAGCGCCATCGATCACAGCGGTCGGGCCGCCTTCCACTGTGCCCATGCTGCTGAGCGAACCGTGGTAGATCAAGATGTCCCCGGGCTGCACTCCCACAGCGCGGAATCCCGCGGCGATATCGCTGACACCGACCCTTACAGACGGATCGCCCTTTTCAGGCTGCATAGAAATCCTCCTTATAGAACTTTTGGGTTTTCACTTGAGCAGGGACGCACCTGTGTGTGCGCCCTGCCCCTACTGGCAGCCCGTTCCGATAGCATCCGGGCTTGAGGACGGGATTAACGGCGCTTCGGGCGGCGGACGGCCTCCACAATCTCCTGAAACTCCGGGATAGCCTTCAGAGCGGCGAACCGCCAGTTGTAGAGCAGCCAGGTCGCGCTGCCCTGCCAGGAGCCGTCCGCCAGCCGCTTCAGTTGGGCGAGGGCGCGGCCCGGCTCTCCGGCCATAGCCCAGGCTTCGGCAGCGTGATAGGCGAAGCGGAGGCTGCCGGGGGCGAACCGCTCGTAGTGGGCCGCCCAGTCTCGATATTCCTCCGGGGACATATCGGCGGCGCTTTCGGCGGGCAAGAGGTGGCTGTAGGCCAGGTAATCCCCCGTTTTGGCGAATCCGGATTTGCGGGCGACGGCCTGGGAACCGGTGTTGGAGGCCAGACAGTGCCAGCCGATATCGGTCAGGCCGCAGCGCAGGCAGTGTTCCAGGGCGGCGGCCACCGCCGCGGCAGCCAGGCCGCGCCGCCGATAGCGCATATCGGTATGGATGCCGATCTCGCACTGCTCGCCGCAGACGTTATCGGCGATGCACCAACTGGCGATGGTTTCCCCCGCCAGCACGCAGAACCCGAAGCCGCGCTCCAGAAATCTGTTCTCGGAACCCCATCCGGACACCCATTCGGCCACCGGCCCGTGGTTCGGCCTGCCCGAATCCGCCAGGAGATCCCGGTCGATAGGAACCAGGCGAAAGCCCTCGGGAAGGAGTTTCCACGGGCCGACGGGCGGCTGGCCCTGGAACCGCCAGTGCTGGCGCGGGTGGGGCCGCGCCGCCGGATTGTTCCAGACGCGGCCTATCGCCTTCTCCCAGCCTGCGGGATGGAGGATCAGGTAGGCATCTTCCGGGATGGTTTCCTTCAGGGCCGGGTATGCTTCCTGATGCGCCGGGTCGCCGATCAGGTAAAAGCCTTCCGGGGTCCGGGCCAGCAGGATGCGCGGGCGGTCCGGGTCGTCGGCCCAGATGCGGCCCGGCAGGGCCTTTCGGATCACCGCCCGGAGGCTGTAGTGGATGCGAGCGGACTCCCGGGGCAGCGGCTCGATAAGGGGGTACTGCGTGGGATGCAATTCACGCATAACGCCTCCTGAAAATGAATAAAGCCGATTTCTATTTCGCTGTAGGAACCGACTTTCCTGGTCATGAGCCGCAAAAACTTTATTCCGATTGTTTTTTGAGAATCGCCACCTGCCGGACGCCCTGTCAGATGAGATGGCGCGGGTTGAAGAAGCGCGCCCCGGAAGTCAGCCTGCCTGCCATGAAATGCCTCGCCGGTAATGGAATGGCACTGCCAGGGCCTGCCTGCGCCCTCTTTAACGGACACAGGGGATGTCCCGATTCCATCTTCCAATCCGGGCGGGCGGCGGCTTAGGGGTTCGGAGGATAGGGGGTGAAACCGCCCCTTATCGGCATCAAGATCGGACAAGGCTTGAGCATTAGATCGCGGGAAGCGCTCTGTGGCCGTCCGCCAATCACGACAAGCGAAGGGAAGTGAAGCATTTTTCTGTTGTTAGCCTGTAATTGGTACAGCGCGATACGGGCCGTACGGTGAAGCAACTGAAGCCAAGCGATATGCTTTTGGTAACTATTCAGGCTCCTCCTCTGGCAGAAGAGGAGAAAGGGATGTGAGGACGAAAAAGATATCCTCCGTGATCGGAAGACCCTTGGAAAGGACCGAGCGAAGAGCATGTCTTCTCCGACAGCCACGAGCCGGGACGCGATTCGAGCGGTGTATGACGCAGGCCCCGACGCCGTGGTGGGGCTGGTCGAAGGGCTGCTGGCCCACATCACCGACCTGGAGGCCCGGGTGCAGGCGTGGGAAGATCGCCTGGTCAAAGACAGTCATCACTCCAGCAAGCCGCCTTCCAGCGATGGGGGCCGCCAGAAGACGCAGAGTTTGCGGGGCAAGAGTGGCAAGGCCCCGGGCGGCCAACCGGGGCATCCGGGCAAGACGTTGGCGATGGTGGCGGAGCCGGATCGAGTGGTGGTGCATACGCCTGGGCCATGCCGTTGTGGGGCCGCCCTGGAAGGGGTGGGACGGGAAGGCAGGGAGCGCCGTCAAGTCTGGGCGTTGCCCGTGATGCGCCTGGAGGTGACGGAGCATCCAGCGCATCGGAAGCGCTGTCCGGCGTGCGGGCGCTGGAATACGGGGGTCTTTCCTGACGAAGTGCGTGAGCCGGTGTCGTATGGGCCGCGCCTGAAGGCCGTGGGTGTGTATCTGAGAGGGTATCATCTGTTGCCCTATGAGCGACTGAGCGAAGTGTTCGCGGATCTGAGGGGCGTGTCGATCTCGCCGGGAACGCTGTGCCAGGCCCTACAAGACGCTTCGGGGCGCTTGGCCCCGGTGGAAGCGCAGATCCAGGCCGGGTGGCAGCAGGCCCCGGTGGTACACGCCGACGAGACTGGGTTGCGGATCGCGGGGAAACGGCAGTGGCTGCATGGGGTCGGCACGAAGCCTCTGACCCATGATGCGCCGCACCCGAAGCGGGAGAGAGCGGCCCCGGATGCCATTGGGATTCTGCCCGGCTATGAGGGCGGGTCGTGTATGATGCCTGGAGCCGCGACTTTGCCTATCCGGGTGCCCATGCCTTGTGCCATGCCCATCCCCCGCCGACGGCTCCGGTGGGCGAACCCCTGTCCCGAGGACGGCCCAAGCAGCATCCGGCCCGGAACCTGTTGGCGCGGCTGAATCGCTACCAGGAGGCGACCCTGGCGTTCATGAAAGACTTTCGGGTCCCCTTCGACAACAATCTGGCCGAACGCGACCTGCGGATGATGAAAGCGCAACAGAAGATCTCGGGGGGCTTTCGCAGTCCCGCCGGGGCGCAAGCCTTCTGTCGCCTTCGCAGTTACATCTCCACCTTGCGTAAGCAAGAGAGCCATGTCCTGACGGCGCTAGAACGGGTCTTCCTGGGTCATCCTCTGCTCCCTTCCCTTCAGCCTGAATAGTTACAGATAATATAGATCGGTGCGGTCGGCGTTGGCGGAGGAGGCCGATCTGGGGGTGGTCACGCCCGGTGCCGCAGCAAAGCTCCGGAAGCGGCGGATCAGTCAGGTGCGAGAGCGGATTGAGACAGTCTTGAGCCAGTTGTGGCGCGCCTTTGTAGACCGGGTTTTTTTCCGGTCGTGGGCCGGGCTGTGGAGTGCAATCCAGCGGAAACTGTTGGCGTATAATCTGTGTCAGCAGGGCATTATCTCTCACTAATCAACTCAAGACTCAGGTTTATTAAGGCGGGGCTGGGGGGGTGGTTGAATAAGAGCGTCCTCAAACATCCTCGTCCGGGGCGTCCTCGTCGATGATGTCTTCCTCATCGGCGGCGGACCGGGCTGTTCGCCCGCAGGAGCCTCCGTTTTTGCTACAGCCGCCCCTGTCGTGGCCGCATTTGCCGCCTATCTGTTCCCAGCGGACGGCGGAGGCCGAAAACTCCAGCACTGTTCCCGATTCCTCGAATTCGGCCAAGATCGTTTCCTTGACGACATTCAAGCTCTGGACGCGGGCCTGGCCTTTGGGGGTCTGGACGACCTGGCTGATCATGGGCATCCGGATTCGGGCTTCCCGGTAGGCGTCGTACTCGTAGCGGAGGCAGCACATCAATTTGCCGCAGACGCCTGAGAATTTGGTGGGGTTCAGGAAAAGGCTCTGCTCTTTCGCCATCTTCATCGAGATGGGGTCGAAGGTGCGAAGGAAGGTGGCGCAGCAGAGCGACCTTCCGCAGACGCCGTACCCGCCCAGCGATTTGGCCTGGTCCCGCGCCCCGATCTGGTACAACTGAATCTTGCATTTGAGGTGAGAAGCCAGGTCCTTGACCAGCTCGCGGAAATCCACCCGCGTTTCGGAGACGAAGTAGAAGGTGATCTGCGAGCCGTCGAAGGCGTATTCCGTTTCCACCAACTTCATCGGCAGGTTGCGGGCGGCGATGCATTTGAGGGAATAGGAGAAGGCGTCCTTTTCGCGCTGCCTGTAGGATTGCTTTCTGCGGAGGTCTTCCGAGGTGGCGAAGCGGACTATTTTCTTGAGCGGAGCGAGAAGGTCTTCCTCGGTGATCGGCTGCACATCGGTCATGGCAGTCCCGATTTCCACACCGCGGGCGGTTTCGGCCACGATCTGGTCGAGCCGTCTTATAGGAAGACCCTGAGGATCGAAATGATAGATTTTGCCAGGGCGTCGAAAAGACACACCCACGATATCCGGCATCTATCCCTCCTTTCCGGATATAAGGATCGGTATCAATGTTTTCGCTTGAACAGGTGGCCGAGCCGGTTGATGATACTGCTTCCGTGTTTTCGGGGCTGGGAGACGCCGAACCGCCGGATCGCCTCATCGATGGCGCGGGCGCGGGCCTCGGCCTCCCACTGGGCAGGCACCTCGATGCCTTGCAGGGCCGCCTGGGCCAGAAGCGCGGTCTTCAACTGCTGCGCCGCCTCCAGGCGTTCCTGGGTGTCGCTGTGGCGCTCCAGGAATTCCCTGATGCGAGGCTCTTCCCCTTCCTCAACGAGTTCGTCTATGAATTTCGAGAGAGTTGTCTCCAGTGTCATACCCGGTTTTCCCCTGTCGGTAAGCGTTCAGCTTTTCGGCCTCCTGGACACGCTTCAGGATATCTTTTCTGAGCGAAATCATCGCCCGGTGAATCAGCGATTTGACGGCCCCTTCGGTGCGGTTCAGGGCTTCCGCCGTCTCCCTGACCGAGAGGCCGCCGATAAAGCGGTGCATCACGGCATCGTGCTGGTCGGGGGGCAGGCCGGCGATAGCGCACCGGACCAGCTCCTGCACTTCTTTTTTCTCCACGATCTCCTGTGGTCCGGGGCCGGTGTCGGCCAACTGCTCCCAAAAAAGACGCGTCCCCTCCGCCGTTTCGGAATCGAGAGAAACCATCCCGGCGGGCGGCTTGGCGCGCCCCCAATCGATGACCAGATTCAACGCGATCCGGTGGAGCCAGGGATAAATGGATTCCGAACGCCGAAACTCATACTGGTCGAGGTTCTGGAAAGCCCGGCAGAAAGTCTCGGAGGCGATATCCTTCGCATCCTCGGCGTGATTGGTTTTGAGATAAGTCAGCCGGTAAATGCGGGCATAATAGCGCCTGTGCAGCACATCGAACGCCTCGATCTCACCGCGCCGAATCCGCTGGACCAGTTCCCTGTCGGTTTCCTTCTCTATCGGGGACATATGACCCCCAACCCCTTGTTCGTGATCGCTCCAACAGAAGTTATTTTAACAAATATCAAACAAAAATGCAATAGGGCCGGGTTTATATCGCGGCGTTCTGCGAGGAGCTTTGGCTTCGCGGCCATTTTCCGGCTTAGAGCCTATCGGGATAGGCCCTAACTTATCAAACTCTCCCCTCTCAAAACAACTCTCCTTGCCGACTGGCTTTCGATTTCCGCTCCGCCCGTTTGAAGGTCTCCACCGCCAGGCGCGGATACTCCGGCTGCTTGCCTTCCACGCTTCCGCCAACGCCCGCCTCCTGCATCCTACCGTAATCAGCCATGGTGGGATACGATTCTCGACAGGGCCGTATAATTCCTGCCGTAAGAGCGTTCTTTTCGAGGCGGCGCGTTGAAATGTGTGGAGGGTGTGGAGGCAAAATCGGAAACTTTTCAGATTCCGAAAACCTAGTAGGGATCCAGCGAAAACTCTCAAGCCTATATCAATCCGTTATTCTCTTTTTCTATTTATATAGTACGAGACTCTTTTTCTAAGGGATACATTGTTTTTTTCCTTCCACACCCTCCACACATCAAGCAACGAAGAGAGAAGAGAGAATATCTTCTATATTCTCTTTCTTCTCTTTTCTTAAGAAAAGACTCTCTTTTGAAAAGAAGAAAGAACAATAAATATAAAGAAATATACTTAAATATCAGTAAACAGAGAATCAGAGGTGACAAAAGACATCCCTTGCCCTCGTTCCATACGGGGTTTTGAAAATCGAAAAAGTTTCCGATTTTGCCTCCACACCCTCCACACCCTCCACACATCCTATTTTTTCGCAGACAATCGTTCCTTTGCCTGCGATGGGCGAGGCGTTAAGAAGACGGATCAAAGCTGGATGGACACGGATATATTTCCATCCGTGTCCATCCGTTCTGATCGGTGTGTATCGGTGGTCAAAAAGAGTCCCTCACACCCCTCTCTTTTTTCTGCGAAAATATCGCCATCTTGCAGCATTCAACCCGACCGCCACGCCGCAACGCTCTCGATCACCCGGAGGCGGTCGCCTGCGCCGAGCGTTTCATAAATCTGCCGCGTCCGCTCGTAGGCTTCCGGGATTTTTCCGACGAAGGTAATCGGCCTGGGGCAGAGCAGCGCCGCATTGTCGGGCAGGTCTCCGATGCGAAGGATACCCAGCAGTTCCGGAACCGCCGGGTCTTCGTGCGTTTCGGGCAGGTCGGCCAGGATAACCTCCGGAATATCGGAATCGAGCAGGGCGGCATAGAGGGCGAGAACGGCGGTATAGCCCCTGCCGTAAACCGCGACCGGCCCGGCAAAGGGCTGGCTGCGGATCAGGGCCAGGGCGCTCAGGAGATCGCAGATCTGCCTTTCCGGCAGCGTCTTGCCCAGCAGCGGGTAGGCCCGGCGCATCGTCCAGAGGTAGCCCGGCCCGGTGGAGGTGATGCCCGTGTTCCGCACCTCCACCCCGGCGATGGCGATCCCCGGCCCGACCGCAGGCCGGGAGACGCTGCCTCCGGCAAATGGATTGGTCTCCTCCGGCTGCAAGGCATAGAGCGCCACCGGCAGCGGATAGGGATCGGAGGTGGGAACAGCGGTTTTGACCCGGATCGTCAGCCCGTCTTCGGTATCCAGGGTATAGGTGCTGAAGACGAGACCTTCCGCGCCGTCGGCTTTCCATTCGCGCAGACGAGGGGCAGGAGAAGCAGGGATATGCCTGAAGGTTGTGGCGCGGAGCCGCGATAGGGCTTCCCTCCGGCGGTCGGGCCGCTTCTCCGCATCCACCGGGGTTCCCCGGTCGGACTGTTCGACCAGGATCGTATCGGCCCGGCGCATGGCGTCCTCTTCGGGGAGCTTTCCGCCGAAGACCAGCAGGTTTTCCTCCGGCTCCACATAATCGGAGACATCATCTGTGACCGGGGAGGCATCCCCTTTTAGATGCAGGTTGAACCACTCGAAGATCGCCTTGCGGATTTTCGGAGTGTAGCCGTGGGGCGAGATGTCTTCTATCAGCCCGGTTTTGCCTTCTACGCCTGCCGCTTTGTACTGGTGGGCGATACGGTGCATCACATCCCGGAAGGCGTAGGGCCGCCAGAGGTCGTCCTCGGTGCCGGCGGCCACCAGGAGCGGCCTGGGGGCGATGAGAGCGCCGATATCGGGGATGCACCAGCGGTAATAGTTGATCCAGAAGGCGCAGTCGCAGTGTCCGTCGGTGGCCCGGTCGGTGATAAGGTGTTCGATGCTCCCGGTCTGACAGACGGGCGCGACACACCGGACGCGCTCATCGGCGGCTCCCAGAAACCAGGAGATGGCCCCTCCCCCGCTCAGGCCAGTCACGCCCAGCCGCTCCGAATCCACATCGGCCCTCGATTGCAGGTAGTCGAGGGCACGCATGGCGTTCCAGACCTCCATCCCGGCAGGGGTGTAGCCCCGGCTGTACCAGTCCCATCGGCCCAGGTGGAAGGTTCCGTGATGGACTCCCTGAGACTCCCCCAACTGGATCGGGTCCAGCACCAGAGCCGCGTACCCATGCTGGCCGAACCACCGGGGATTCGCCTGGTACGGGGGGTTCACCTTCCCCTTTGTGTGTCCGCACAGGTAGAGAACGGCGGGCAGCGGGCCTTCCGGCTTCAGGGGCCGGTAGAGGTTGCCGGGCACATAGGCTCCCGGAAGGCTCTGGAAATGAATCTTCTCCACCGCGTAATCGCCGCGCTCCAGGACGCCGGTGACGGCGGCCTCAAGGGGCGCTCGCTCCGGCAAAGGCGAAAGGCCGAGCATCTCCAGCCACATCGCCCGCCGCTCCGCCAGAGTGCTTTCCGGATTCTGCATGGGAACAGCCAGGGAATGGCTGGAGAGGGCGCGGGCCTCCCGGCACATCGCTTCATAGATCATGGTACGCTCTCCTCTCCCTACAAAGCGCCGACGCAGAACAGCTCGTGTCTTGCGCTCATCCGGACGATGCGGCTGTAGTGCATGACCTTGCAGGCCGCCTCGCCGTCTTGCGGCACAGCCGTCTTTTCGCGCAGCACGAACTCCGCCGCATCGAAGGTGTTGTAGCAGACGAAGGCCATCGCGAACCGCTCCACGGCCCGGCCCGCCCGGGAATCCATATCGGGGACCGGCACCGGGCCGGTATCGACCTGGAAGCGCTCGGTCCCCTCGCAGATATTCATGGTTTTGACGGGGTAATCGATGACGGCTTCCGTATCGCCGTATCGAAGGCGGGTCCGGGCGAGCAGGGGAAGATTGCCGAGGGTGGCCCGCACCACCTGTGCGTCCGTCCGCAAAGGCTCTACCGGCGTCTGCGAGCGAATGTCGATCTTCACCTCTTCGAAGCGGGGGCTGTTGGGGCCTGCCTCCCATTCGCCCTCGTTTGCCGGATCGTGGGCGGGATAGGTGCGGAGGATCAGGTATTCTTTCTCCGACCAGATGCCGCAGAAGTCGTAATTGGGCGCTTTGAACAGCCCTTCCCGGACATACATTTCCTCGGATTTGCAGGGCGTGATCAGCACGAAGGTTTCCGCCTCCCCGCTTCCGGGTCGGGTCAGGACGCAGCGGGCGTCGATCTGGATGCGGGCGGTATTGGCGCGGCCCGGAACGGTGAAGGTCATAAAGGAACGCGGGAAATCGGGCAAGTTCATGGGATGCCTCCTGTGAGGGAATCGGGCTGCTCTCCGGTTCGCCGGCGAGGGCAGGGTTCCTGCTTCAAAAGGGTTCATTGCAGATGGCGATATGCAAACGTTTTGAAATCATGATGAAGGTTTCCTTCCGCCCGCGCCTCTATCTGCTGTAGAGAACGGTAACTCGAAAGAGGAGGCTATCATGCCGAACACCCCTGCAGTCAGGGCGCTTCTAGTGTTTCTGTTGTCTCTGGCGGCGGCCAGGGCCATAGCGTATGCAGCCGCTTCCGGCCCCGTCAAAGAGAAAACAAACACCAAAGAAAAGGATTTCCGCCTGGAGACAAGGCTTCTGGGAGACACCCGCTGGCTTGCCGGGGCGACTGGCGCGCTCCGGGTCATCGTGACGGATCACCGGACAGGCAGGGCGCTGCCCGGCGCGCGGGTCAGAATGGCCCTTCGCGATCCGAAACTTTCAGCCGTCCGCGCCCTCTTTGCCGGGGTGACGAACGACCGGGGGACGGTGGAGGCGTCCTTTAAGATTCCCGACCTGCCCGGCCAAACCCGCAGGCTGGTGGTCACCGCCGAGGCCCTGGGTGAAAAAGACACCCTGGAGTCCGAGATCACCCTGGCCCGCGCCGAGCAGGTCCTTCTGACCACCGACAAGCCTCTCTACCAGCCCGGCCAGACCATGCATCTGCGGGCGCTGGCCCTCCGGCAGCCCGATCTTGCCCCCCTGGCCGGAAGCAAAGCGACCCTGGAGGTAGAGGATCCCAGGGGAAACAAGGTTTTCAAGAAAGCGCAGGCCGCCTCCCGCTTCGGCATCGTGAGCGCCGACTTCGCCCTGGCCCGGGAGATCAACCTGGGCCGCTATACCGTCCGGGCCTCTGTGGGCAAAGCGTCGGTCGAGAAGAAGGTGACGGTGGAGCGGTACGTCCTCCCGAAATTCAAGGTCTCCCTTGCCACCGATAGGACTTTTTACATGCCCAACCAGACCGTTTCGGGCAAAATCCAGACCGATTATTTCTTCGGGAAACCCGTTTCGGGCGGCAAGGTGAGGATCAAATTCTCCACCTTCGATTTCCAGTTCAAAGACTTCGCCGAGGTGGACGGCAAGACCGATGAGCGCGGCTTTTTGCGGTTCGAGCAAAAGCTGCCCGACTATTTCGTCGGCCAGCCGCTGGAGCAGGGAAGCGCCCTGGTCAAAATCGAGGCATCGGTCACGGACGGAGCCAACCATGAGGAAAAGGTTACCCAGACCGTTCCGGTATCGAACCAGCCCATCAAGCTGATAGCCGTTCCCGAAAGCGGCAGGCTGATCCCCGGCGTCCCCAACACGGTTTACCTCCTGGCCTCCTACCCGGACGGGAACCCGGCCCAGGCCGACCTGACTATCACCGCTTCCGGGGAGCGTCTTGAGGCCACCCGCTATATGGCCCGCACCAACGACCTGGGAATCGCCCGATTCACCCTGACTCCCCCTCTGCCCGGCGGCAGTGAAACGGCGGCTTCCTCCGCCCGCCGGATCCGGGCCGCCGGAGATTTCGGGATGCCCGGCATGGCGGTCAATGTGGGGCTGGAGATCGAGGCCCGCGACCGGATGGGCAACAGGGCCGCCTTCAGCCAGGCGTTGAGCGGGGAATCCTCGGCCTCCCCCATCCTTCTTCGCACCGACAAGGCGGTGGCGACAGTGGGGGAAACAATGCAGGTCGAGGTGATCTCCACCGCCGCCCGGGGCACGGTCTATCTGGATGTGATTAAAGACCGGCAGACCCTCCTGACGAAATCGCTGGATCTGAACGCCGGACAGGGCAGGATGGCCCTGCCGCTGACGCCCGATCTCTTCGGGACGCTGGAGATGCACGCCTACCGCCTCCTTCCCGACGGCCAGATCGTCAGGGATACGCGCCTGGTCTACGTCAACCCGGCCCGCGACCTCAATATCAGAGTTTCCGCCGACAAGGGCAGCTACCTGCCCGGCAAACCGGCCCGCATCCTCTTCGGGGTCACCGACCGGGCGGGCAAGGGCCTGGCGGCGGCCCTGGGCGTCTCGATAGTAGACGAATCGGTCTACGCCCTCCAGGAGATGCAGCCCGGCCTGGAAAAGCTCTACTTCCTGCTCGAAAAAGAACTGATGGAGCCGAAGTTCGAGATTCACAGCATCTCCGCGCCGGAGATCATCCTGGACAAGCGCCCTCTACTGCCCCCCAAAAAGCAGGAGGCCGCCCGCGTCCTCTTCGCCTCCGCGCAGCAGTCGCGCCAGCGCGAGCCGTTCGCCCTGAGCCTGAACAGCTTCACCGCCAAGCTGGCGAAGATGCTCCTGCGCTGGCAGAAAGACTTGCAGGCCGATTACCAACAGGCAGCCGGAGCCATCCAGAGGTATTATGCCGCCGGAAATCCTTCCCTCAAAGAGAAAGGCGACATCGCCTATCTGGTTCGAAAAGGATTCCTGAAGCCTTCCGACCGGCTGGACCCCTGGGGCCGTCCCTATGAGTTCACCCCCTGCGGCTGCGGCAGCTTCCAGCACACGCTGTCCCTCTACAGCTACGGCCCGGACGGCAAAAAGAACACGGAAGACGATCTGTGGGTGTCCGGCACGCCGGGTTCGGATAAGGATGGGCAGGTTGTGGGAGCTTTTGACAGTTTCGCTCTCGATAGGAGGGCAGGTCTACGTGGCCCCGGCATGATGGGAGGCGGTCTGGGCGGAGGAGAGCCTATGGCTCTCTTTCAAAATCGGATCCCAGCCGCGCCTGCCGCCGAATCTGAGATGCTAAGCCTGGGAAGTATCGTCAACTATGACGCCAATAAGGTCACAGCGTCGCCCGAGCGGGAGGAAGTCCGGGTGCGGCAGTTTTTCCCGGAGACCCTTTTCTTCAATCCGGCGCTCATTACGGACGAGCAGGGGCGGGCCTCCATCGACCTGGATATGGCGGACAGCATCACTACCTGGCGGCTGACGGCCTTCGGGTCCGGGCTGGCGGGGCAGATGGGTTCCACCACCGCCCCTCTGCGGGTCTTCCAGGACTTCTTTATCGACCTCGACCTGCCGGTGGCCCTCACCCAGAACGATGAGGTTTCCATTCCGGTGGCTGTCTACAACTACCTGACCGGCAGCCAGGCGGTGAAGCTGGTTCTGGAAAAAGGCGACTGGTTCGAGATCGAGGATGCCGACACCAAGACCCTTGAGATCGCCCCCAACGATGTGAGCGCCATCTATTTCCGCATCAAAGTCAAAGCCATCGGCACGCACCGCCTGACCGTCCGGGCCTACGGCAGCCAGATGAGCGATGCCGTCTCCCGCGAAATCGAGGTCGCCCCCGACGGTCGCGAGGTGCGGGAAGCCGTCAACGACCGGCTGGAGAAAACCGTCGAGAAGACGCTGGTGATCCCGAAAGAGGCCATCGAAGGGGCAAGCAATATCCTGGTCAAAATCTATCCGGGCATCTTCAGCCAACTGGTGGAGGGGATGGATAAAATCCTGCAAATGCCCTTCGGCTGCTTCGAGCAGACCTCTTCCACCACCTACCCGAACGTTTTGGCCCTGGATTACATGAAACGCACCCGGAAGGCCACCCCGGAAGTGCAGATGAAGGCCGAGCAATATATCAACCTGGGCTACCAGAGGCTTTTAAACTTCGAGGTCAAAGGGGGAGGCTTCTCCTGGTTCGGGGACGCGCCCGCTAACCGCATCCTGACCGCCTATGGGCTAATGGAGTTTGCCGATATGGCGAAGGTCTGGGAGGTGGACCCGGCCCTCGTCAGCCGGACGCAGCAGTGGCTCCTCGAAGGACAGGGCAAAGACGGCACCTGGAATCCCGACCCTCAATACCTGCATGAAGAAAGCTGGGGCAAAATCCAGAAATCCGAACTCCTGCCAACCGCCTATATCGCCTGGGCGCTCCTGGAGAGCGGGGCCAAAGGAGAGCGTATCGAAGCCGCCCTGACCTACCTCAAAAAGCATCACCCTTCGGCCAAAGACGCCTACACCCTGGCCCTGATCGCCAACGCCCTGACCGTGGCCGCGCCGGAGGATCCCGTCACCCTGGAAGTCCTGGAACGGCTGGCGGACCTGAAAACCGAGGAGGCGGATACGGTTCACTGGAAAAGCGACCTCTCCACCATCACTTACTCCTGGGGCAATTCGGCCCACATCGAGACAACGGCCCTGGCAGTCCTGGCCTGCCTGCGGGCGGGCCGCTATCCGGAACTGGTCGGCAAAGCCCTCACCTACCTTGTCCGGAGCAAGGATGCGTCCGGAACCTGGGGTTCCACCCAGGCCACCGTTCTCTCCCTGAAAGCCCTCATCGCCTCCCTGGAAAAAGCCTCCGAAGGGGCGGACGCTACCGTGACAGTGGCGGTGAACGGCAAAGAGGCCGCCCGCTTCCGCATTACCTCAGAGGATGCGGATGTTCTGCGCCAGGCGGATTGCAAGCCCTTTGCGCAGCCGGGAGAAAACACTGTCAAAATCACCCTCGAAGGCAAGGGGAACAGCTTCTACAGCATCTCCAGCCTCTACTACCTGCCCTGGGCCGGGAAGGAGCCTCCGGAATCCAGGCCGCTCGCCATCGCCCTGAGCTACGACCGGACAGAGCTTCAGAAGAACGACATTCTGACCGCCACCGCTTCGGTCGTCTATCGGGGGCCTGGAACCGCCAATATGGTGATCCTCGATCTGGGCATCCCGCCGGGCTTCGATGCGCTGCCCGAAGACTTCGATACCCTGGTCTCTAAAAAGATCATCCAGCGATACAGCCTGACCGGAAGGCAGGTCATCTGTTATTTCGACAAAATCGAGCGCGAGTCGCCTGTAGAGTTCGCCTACCGCATGAAGGCCCGCTTCCCCATCCGCGCCAAAACGCCGAAATCAGTAGCCTACGAATACTACAACCCCGAAATCCGGGACGTGACCGCCCCGGTGGAGGTCGTAGTCAAATGACAAAAGCGAGGAAGCAAGATGGCGCTCCTGCTTCCCCGCTTTATCTTGACAAAACATAAAAGAGGTTCTATTATATTAAAGGGCTGATTTGTAACGTTTCGGCAAACCCTCTTTGCGAGAAGGATCTGGCGGGTCTTGGATGAAAACCGTTGCCGATGATATTATTGATGAAATCGTTCGCCGTCTGGTCGTGGAATTTCAGCCGGAAAAAATCGTACTTTTCGGCTCCCACGCCTGGGGGCATCCCGATGAGGAAAGCGATATCGATCTGCTGGTTATCGTGCCCGAAAGCCGAATGACGCCTGCCCAACGAGCCGAACGCGCCCATCGCTGCCTGCGAGGGCTGAATGTTCCAAAAGATATACTGGTTAAAACGCATGAGGAAGTGGAGCGGTTTCGCGGTGTCCGCGCTTCCCTGGAGCGCCGGATTTTAGAGGAAGGCCGGGCGCTTTATGGATGATGCGAAATACGAGCTTGTGGCAAACTGGCTGACGAAGGCTGATCGGGATCTGGCTGCGGCCCGCAAGCTTGCATCCGGTCAGCTGCCGTTGAGAGATATATCCGTTTATCATTGCCAGCAGTCTGTGGAGAAAGCGATCAAAGGCTTCTTCGTTTTTCACGACCTGCGCCCTGAGAGAACCCACGATTTACAGATGCTCGTCGGGCAGGCGATAGCCATCGAATCGAAATTCGCTTCATGGATGGATGCCGCTGACAAATTGACGCCTTATGCGACCGCATTCCTATATCCCGGAGCGATTATGGAACCAGGGCCGGAAGAAGTCGCGGAAGCACTGGAGCTATCCGAGCGATTTCTCCGATTTGTCCTTTCCCTACTTCCTGAGCAAGCGCATCCGATGAAGCCGTAACTACTTTTCCTCCCCCACCCACTTCACCGCATCCGCCAGCACATTGCCGTCCGCCCGGTTGGTGATGATCACCGATCCCTTTCGGCCTTTTGCGAAGCGGTAGCTCCCCAGATTCACCCACTGACCCTTGAGGGGTCTCAAGTCGATCCGTTTCGTGACAGGCCCATCGGCGGAGCGAATTTCGACAGGCGCGTTGGAAGCGTGGTCATGGGCCGGGTCCGGGCCGAAGTAGGCGTAGACGCGGTAGCGGCCTGACCGGGGAAGGTCGGGGATGAAGACGGCCTCTGCTTCTCCTTCGCCCTTGTAGGCCCAGCGCGCTCCCTGGAAGTAATTGCCTCCACCCGGGGCCAGAAGCCAGCGACCCGTGAATTTCACCGCCCTGTCGGTATCATCGAACAGAATAGCGCCCGGCTCCGCGGCGGGCCGGGCCGGAGCTTTGGAAAACACATTCAGCCCGATTTGCAGGTCGGCTCTGGCGGGGTTGGAGACGGCAAGCGGGCCGCCCATCCGGTTCCCCATCACAATGGCCGACTGCGCTTTGCCGGTCAGGGCTGCCTGGGGCGATCCCTTCATGAAATTGGAGCCGGAAACGGTCAGATGCCCGCCGGACAGCTCGATGGCCGGGATCCCCTTACCTTCCCTGTCCCAGTCCACAAAGTTACAACTGTTGAAAGAAACCGTTCCCGTGCCCGCAATGCGGGCGATCTGGTGGGCAGGCCCCCAGAAGGCGCAGTTCATGAACTGGACGACCCCGCCGTGCGTCTCCTGGACGACCACCTCGGTCGGCCTGTCGCCCGGGAAGCTGACGAACTCGCCGTTGGTGATCAGCAGGCCGGGCGGCTGGGTGGCCTCCACCAGTACCGCGATATGGGCGGCGTCCGCCCCGATCCCGAGCAGGTTGCCGTTCATCGCCCCGTCCTTGGTCTGGATGAAGCGATAGCCGATCCCATAGCCGAAAACGAAGGTGTTGCACACATACTCCCAGTCGGTCCTGCCGAAGATGAAGGCTTCGCCGTGCCGGGTCAGCCAGGCGGCGGTTCCCGTCTTTTCCTCCCAGTTCCAGAAAGGCCAGAAATGGACGTTCTCGATCCGGCCCACATCATAGCATTTATCGACAAAGACGCCGCGCCTTAACGGCTGCCCGTAGAGGTTCCGGATATAATGCCGCCCCGAATTCCTTGTCCCGAAATCCACCCCCTGGTAAGGGTTGACCAGCAGGCAATCGACGATGGAAGGGTTATCTCCCCCGCCGCTGGCGATGCACCAGGGATAGGGGGCGATCTTTTCCGGCTTCTGGTTCGGATAGAAAACCGTGATGCCCTTGAGCGTGGAGTTGGCGTTCAGGGTGATGAATGGCGTTCCCTCCTCGGCCCCTCTCCCTTCCACCGCAAGGAGGGTACTGCCCTTATACTGCGTCCAGGCGGTCGGGATTTTCCAGACCCCTTCCAGGGTGACATTGTTAGGCACGTTCAGATGCGTTTTGATCAGGTAATTGCCGACAGGAACCGTAACCGTTCCACCCTGATCCGCCACCGCCGCCATCGCCGCCTGGAACGCGGCTGTGTCATCGGTCGCGCCGTCCCCTTTCGCCCCGTAATCCTTCACATTCACCTGGGACAGGGGTTCGGCAAAGGCGGGGCAAAGAGCGACGGCCAACACAAAACAAAGCGCCCACAAGCATTTGAGTTTCATAGCGGCCTCCGGCTGAGCGTCATTATGGGCCCTATTTCCATACGGAACTCGGATTTCCTGCCGGGCAGGCTGAGCATGATCGCCGCAAATAATTGATGCGATTTCCCCGCCGGACATGGCATAACTCATTAAGGATGAGGGGCGGTTGTGGCGGCGGAGCGAACGGCGCCGACCTCCGCCGCGTTTGGAACCTTTTAGGCCCCTTATCATTGATGAGGCTTCCCCGGAAAATTCGGGAGAAGCCTTTATGATTTTTTCTGAGGCAGTGTATAATATTGGGGTCGTCCGGGTATAATAAGGATGGCAAACAACGCATCGTTCATTCTTCTGGCGTTCGGTGAGGCATGGCAAGCACTCGTCGGACGTCATTTTTTTGTTTGCGCCGCTTCGATTCCCCTGTTTGCCACTTGCCCGCCTCAATATCTCCCTCTATTTTCGTAAAAATTTAGACTGCCCGGCAGGAAAATAGAGGGCGGGCATCAAAACAATATCCAATTTCCAAAAGACCGGGAGGTTCAGAAGCGGAATGTCATCCCCTATCACCCGGATGGGTGTCGCGGTCGCCGTCCTTGCGGCGTTGTTGCTGGCAGTCTGGCAGACGGTCGGGCATCCTCTGCCTGTCGTTCTGGGAACGGTCAGCGGCGTGGCAGCCCGGCTGGAAGCGGATTCCCCCACCGGAAAGGGCCTTCTCTGCCTGGTGCGGACCGAAAAGCCGCCCCAGGCCCGGCTCGTCTACCTGCTGCCCGGGCAGGCTCCCCGCGCCCTGGCCTCTGCCCCCGATATCACCGGCTTCGCCCTGCATGGCGACCGCATTTTCTACCTGGAGCGATCCCCGAACGGAAGCGGGGCGCTGAAACAGGTTCCCTTATCCGGCGGAACGGCCCAGACCTTCCGAAGCGATGTCCCCGGCCCGCAGGATTTGATGCTGGACGATCAATTTCTCTTCTGGGGAACGAAGCGCACGCCTTCCGGTCTCTGGCAGAAAATGCCCCAGATCGCTGCGGCCAGCCCCCGCATCCTGCTGAAAACCATGCCCTTTACCGGCAATGTCCCGAAGGACCTGGCCGTCCTGGGCACGACCGGCGCGAGGGACGCCATCCGCTTTTTGGGATCGGACGATAAGAATATCTATTTCATGCTCCGCCGCGTGCAGACTCTGAGGGAGGGATCCACTCTCTTTTACCGCATCCCGAAATCGGGCGGCCCGGCAGAGCGGCTGGCCGTGGTATCGGGAATGCAGACAGGCATTTACACCGGGGACAGCTTCTACTACACCGCTCCTTCCGAGGAAGCTTCCTCTCCCCTGAGCTATGCCTCTGTCATGAAATTGAAACCGGACGGCACTTCCGAGCTTCTGACCGACTGGCTCCCCTCCGCAGGCACGCTCCGGCAGGACGGCCCCCTTCTCTATTACCAGGCGGAAGGCGGCCTCTGGCAAATCCCCCGCGCCTTCGGCGCGGCCCGCCAGCTGACCCGCCTGCAAACCCGGCTCCGCAGCGCGCTCATCCTGAACGGAAAGCTTTACCTCGCCTATGAAGGGCCTTCGGACAGCAGCCTGGTCGCTGTTTATTCCCGAATTCCGAGATATGTAAAGGGGCTTACGCCATGATGAAACGGCAGGTCTCCCCTAAAGCGGTCGCCGTCACGATCCTGGTGATGCTGGGAGCCGTGCAGCTTCTCTACTGGCGGCTCCTGGTTTACACGCCTCCCGGCAAACCTATGGAGATGAAGGGCGGCGGGATGATGGGCAAGAGCGTGGTGGCCCACTTCGGACTGAAGGACTCCCCGGTGGAAACCTGGGCCGGGAACCCGACACCCGGCTTCCAGGATGGCCGGGGCCGCCGCGCCGCTTTCGACGGCCCCGCCGCGATTGCCCTCGGCCCTGACCGGTGCATCTATGTGGCGGACAGCCGCAACCACCGCATCCGCAAGGTCGCCCCGGACGGCGACGTATCCACAGTGGCCGGAAGCGGCCCGGTGGATAGCCTGAACCCCGGCTTCGCCGACGGCCCCGTCCAGGAAAGCCGGTTCCGCTTCCCTGCCGGAGTCGTCGCCGCTCCCAACGGAGACATTTTCGTGGCCGATACGGGCAACCACCGCATCCGCCTCATCCGCGGAGGCCAGGTCTACACCTACGCCGGCAGCGACACCCCTCGCGACGAGGACGGCTCTCCTGGCGGCGGGTTCGCTGACGGCCCGGGAGAATCGGCCCGCTTCAGCAGCCCGGCTTCTCTGGCCCTGGACAAATCGGGCAACCTCTATGTGGCCGATATCGGCAACCGGGCCATCCGCAAGATCACCCGGGGCCGGGTCGTCAGCACCGCCTTCCGGGGGGAGCCTCTCGAAGTCCCGGCCAGCCTGCATGTACGCGGGGACGGCTCCTTGCTGATTGCCGATCCCGGAAAAGGGATGCTCTATAGCCTGACCGGAAATAGCCTCCAGCCTGCCGCTTTAGGGGAAATTATCTGGGAAGGGTATTTGTATGATACCACGGGACTAGGCCAATTTCGCGTCAAACAGCCTGCGGCGCTGGCCGAAACCTCTGATGGCCTCCTGTTTCTGGCGGATACCCACTGGCATGCTCTCTTTTTCCTGTCGCCCGAGCGGAAAGCCTTTCTGGTGGCCGGGACTGTCAGCGCCGAGTCGCCCTCTTCGGGATATTACGACGGGAACGGCGAGAAGGCGCTCTTTCTGAATCCCGTCAGTTTGGCTCCGGGCCCGCAGGGAACTGTCTATATCTCCGATTTCGGCAACAATTGCATCCGCAAATTCACCTTAAATGCAAGCGCCGGGGATCTTTTGACACCGCCTCCCTCCCCTGTGGGCAAAAGTCCGCAATGGATCCAGGACTATTCCCAGCGTCAGCGACAGCAGCGGGCAGGGGAGCGCCCGAGTCCTCCCGACGCGAACGGAAAGGAGCAGCGGCCCTGAAAGTCGATATTCAAAATCTGGTCAAGGAATACGAAGGGGGCGTTACGGCCCTCAAGGAAATCAGCCTGACGATTCAGGAAGGGGTTTTTGGGCTTCTCGGCCCGAACGGTTCGGGCAAAACCACCCTGATGTCCATTATCGCCACCCTCCGCGAGCCGACCCGCGGCACGGTGATGATAGGCAGCCATGATGTGCGCTATCACAAGCCGGAGATACGCGGCTTTCTGGGTTATCTGCCCCAGGAGATCGGTTTCTATCCCTCCCTGACGGCCTACGAGCTGCTGGACTATATGGGCCTCCTCTACAATATCACCGATACCGCCCGGCGGCGGCGCGTGGTGGAGGAAGCGATGGAGCTGACCAACCTGACCCAGTTCCGGGATCGAAAGGTGGGAACCTTCTCCGGCGGAATGCGCCAGCGGCTCGGGATCGCCCAGGCCCTCCTCAATTCTCCTCAATTGCTCATCGTGGACGAACCGACCGCCGGACTGGACCCGGAAGAACGCATCCGCATCCGTTCCCTTCTGGCGGAGCTGGGCAGCGACCGGGTGATCATCCTCTCTACCCATATCGTTGCCGATGTGGAGGCCGTGGCCGACACGCTGGCGATTCTCCACAAGGGGAATCTTCTCTTCTCCGGCACACCGGAAGATATGCTCCAAAAGGTGTCGGGCAATGTCTGGCTCCTGGACCTGAGCCGGGAAGATCTGATCGGCCTGAAAGACCGCTACCTGGAAACCGGCGTCTTCCGCACCCGGGGGGGCGTCCAACTGCGCGTGGTGGCCGAAAAAGTCGACCATCCCAACGCCGTCCCCGCCACGCCGACCCTGGAGGATGCCTACATGTGGATCATGGGAGATTCCAACCATGCCGGATAACGCTCCCCTGGCATCTCCCGGCAGCCGCCCGGCGGAGACAGGCTATACGGAAGCCGGCCTGTCGCTGCCTCCGTCCTCGGTCTTCGCCCTTTTCGCACCGGCCCGGCTCCGGTTGATGCTCAAAATGGCCCGGCACGAACTCATGATGGGCTTGCGAAGCGCCGAGTTCCGCGTGGCTTTCGCCCTTGCCCTGGTCGCCGTCCTCTTTTCCGCCGGCGGCTCCGGGACAACGGCTTCCCTGGCCGGTTACCGCATCTGGAACACCATTACGCACCTGTTCGGCTTCATGCTGATCGTCTGGTTCTCGGCAGCTGCCTGCCGGGAGATGTTCACCCAGTCCGAGCCGCTCGTTTTTTCCAAGCCCCAGTCCTCCGAGATGCTGGTGCTGGCTCGCTTTGTGGGCAATTTTCTTCTGGCCTGCGCCGCCCTGGCGGTTCTGCTCGTCATCGGGGCTACGGCGCAAGTGATCGGCGGGGGAACCCCTTTCGTTCCCTCGGCCTACGGCCACGCCTTCCGTAAAAGTCTTGTTCCCCTCTTTTATCTAGGCAGCCTGAGTTTCAGCATGAGCCTCCTTTTCCGCACCCCGGTCGCCGGGGCGGTCGTGGGGCTTTACTGGATATCGATTCTGCTGGGCCGTAACTTCCTGGCGCGGGTGCTGAGCATTTCCTATTCCCAGAATGCGTTTATCTACCTGTTTATCGGCCTCGCCGTGCTGCTGCTGGCTGCTTCGGTCTACCGGCGTGAGCGGAGAGGGCGATTCCCGGCCCCCCGAGGCATCGGGGCCGCGATTGCGGCATCGTTTGTTTTCTCCGGCCTTGCAGCCTGGGCCGTTATCGCCCCCAGCCACGACCCGCCCCTCCGGCAGAACGATTTCTACCTGACGATGGGCAGCCAGCGTCTTCAGGAGGGCATGCGGATCCCCGGCTTCTGGCTCGAAAATCAGGACGGTAAAATCACCCGGCTGAGCGAATTCCCGGATCATATTCTGGTGGTACTCCTCTGGTCGCCCGATGTGCCCGAATCGGTGGCCCTCCTCGATACGCTGGCGAAAATCCACCGCGATTACGGCGTCCGGAAGGTGACGCCGGTCGCTGTCTGCATCTCCGAGGAATACACCACCGCCCGTGACTTTGCCCGGGAAAGCGGCTACCGCTTCCCGATGGTCATCGATAAAGGCTCACGCCTCGGTGCCGAGCTCGATTCCCCCATCGCTGAAGCCTTCGACACCGAGGAGCTTCCTTTTGCCGCCATTACCGACCGCTCCCACATCGTCCGAGCCGCCCTGAAGGCTTCCAGCGTCAGCGACACCCGTCTTCTCCTCAGCCTCCGCGACCGGCTGAAGGAGGAGCCCGATTAGATGAGAGCGCATATCTCCCATCGCCGCGCCTCTCCCTCCGAACGACCGAACTACAGGACGTGCAACCGATGACTGCCTATCCGGCTTCCAATCTCCGCTCTCTGTTCCGGTACAATTACCGCGTTTTGATCGGCCATACCTACTGGCTGCTGGTCATCCCGATTGCCGTCAGCCAGTTGATCACCGCCTGGCACATGGCGATGGCCTCCTCATTCCGGCCCTATATCGGAGCGCAGATCGCCGAACTGGTGGCCCCTCTGCTGGCCGCCTTCCTGAGCGCCCATATTCTCGGGAACGAATACCGGAGCCATATCGGGCCGGTGATCATCTCCAAACCGCTCCATATCGGGAAAATCGTGTTCTTCAGGCTCCTGGCGATCTATCTCTTCGTCGCCCTGCTGGTCGGCGTCACCATGTCGGTCATCTGCTTCGGGGTCAATGCGTTCGATATCCGGCAGGCGGCCCTGGCCGGCATCCCTTCCACCATCTATCTTTCGCTCCTCAGCATGACCTTTGCGGCCATCTTCCGCCATCCGATGATCGGGTTCCTCCTGGCCGCTTTTCTCTGGACGCTCGACCTTCTTCTGGGCTTCTCCTTCCACCCTCTCCTGTCGCTTCAGGGACTGGCCGCCCGGTGGGAAGACCACCCGCTCAAACTCTTCTTCTGGCCCAACAAGATCGCCCTGCTGCTTGCCAGCGCCATCCTTTACGGCCTGCACCGGCGCGTCATGCTCACCCTGGCCGAAACGGAGAACCGGAAGCGCGGCATCCGCCGGGCAGGATGGGTCTTTCTCTTTCTATTCCTGTATATTTATTCCGGAGCCGTCGGAAAGATGATCTATGGCTTGCGGCACAAAGGCAGCCTGCCCGCATCGGACATTATCTGGTTTCGGAAGGAATTTCGCATTTACGAGCCGGTTCCCGTGGCCTGGCTTTTCGGCAAGGCGTTCGCCTATTATATCGGCTACCTGCCCCCCTGGGTCAAAACGACCGAAGAAACCGGCGGCTTCATCGGCGAAAACAAAGAGCATCTGGCCCAATTGCAGTGGATTGTCGAGAACGCCCCTGGAAGCATATGGGCGGACAGCAGCCTCTATCTGCTGGCGACCCTCAAACGCCTGCACGACGAGGAGGGCCGCAGTTTTGTCCCGGATTTCAAGCAGCTTGTTCAGGATTATCCGGACAGCCCGTTCGCGCCCCTCGGCCTGGAAGATCTGGGCAAAAACGCCGCCCAGAACAACGATCCTGAAACCGCCCGGTGGGCCTTCGATAAAATCCTCTCCGATTATCCGGTCAGCCGATCCGTTCTTTCCGCCGCCCGCTTTACCGTGGAAGACATGATGGGCCAGGGAAAACCTCTCGAAGCCGCCCGCGCCGCCCAGACAGGCGAAAAGGCCGCCGGTCCTTATGAAAAACCCGGCTGGATCATGCAGGCTGCGGAACTCCTCAAATCCGCCGGCGACACCGGGCAGGCACGCTCCGAATACGCTCGCGCCCGCCAGTCCGCCCGGGATGCCCTGGCGCTCCTGAAATCTCGAAAGTTCGAGGGGACTCCGCTTCAGGAAACCACCCTGCGCGACAGCCTGCGAAAAATCGAACAGGAGGCGGAAAAGGCGATGGGGGAATCGGGTTCATAAGCGGCCTGACCCTACGGAATGTGCTAACTCCTGGCCTGGTTCGCGTTTTCGGGAGTTGATTATTTGGCTCCTTTTATATGAAATACTATATCAGTTTAATTTGAACAAGTATTTCTGGTATTTACTCTTTCTTGTTTAGGGGAGAGGGGCCCAGAGAGGGGAGTGACAAGCCGGTATGTATCATTCTAAACACGGTTGAAATGAAAAAGCAGAGAATTGCCTTCGGCGATTTCCAAACGCCTCCCGAATTAGCGGAGTCGGTCTGTCGGTCGTTATCGGCTGCTTTTCCTGCGCCTGCATCTATAATCGAACCGACATGCGGGGTAGGCCACTTGTTGCAGGCTGCCGTTCAAGCTTTCCCTCAAGCCATAAATGTGCTAGGGGTGGATATCAACCAGGGTTATCTTGAACAAGCACGACAGAAGGTAGTGCGGTATTCTGGGGAAAAGAACATCCGGCTCATATCCTGCGATTTTTTCCATTTCGAATGGAAACAGATCATCGATCCTATGGAATCCCCGCTGCTGATTGTCGGCAATCCGCCTTGGGTCACCAATACCTCTTTGAGCAAGCTCAATATCCCCAATACGCCCGTCAAATCCAATGAGCAGGCTTTTTCCGGTTATGATGCCATGACCGGTAAGAGCAACTTCGATATTTCCGAATGGATGCTGGAGAGGTGGCTCGATTGGCTGAATGGCCGTCAGGCGGTATTGGCGATGTTATGTAAAACATCGGTGGCGCGAAAAACACTGGCCTATGCCTGGAAGCATAAAATCCAGCTTGATTCATGCCGGATTTATGAAATCAATGCCAAAAAGCATTTCAATACCGTTGTCGAAGCCTGTTTAGTGGTCTGCCATCTGCTACCCGATCATTATAGCCTCGTTTGCCCGATTTATCAGGACTTGGACGAACTCCAGCCGACTCGTGAAATAGGCTATCGTGAGGGATCGGTCATTGCAGATATGGGCAACTACGAACGGTGGCGGTCATTAGTCGGTTCCGAGCGATATCGCTGGCGATCCGGAGTCAAGCACGATTGCGCCGATGTCATGGAATTAGCCGCGACAGGAAGGGATGGAAGTTATCGGAACGGGCTGCTGGAGCATGTCGCGATGGAAGCGATATATATTTACCCGCTCGTGAAGAGTTCCGATCTGGCGAATGGACGTCTTCAAAAGCCGTCGAAGCATCTCCTGGTCACCCAAAAGCGAGTCGGAGAGGCAACCCATCCCATTCAGAAAATCGCTCCGAAAACATGGGACTATCTGATGAAGCACGCCGACCTTCTGGGCGGCAGGCGGAGCGCGGTTTATGCAAGCCAACCCCGGTTCGCGATCTTCGGGGTAGGAGAATACACTTTTGCTCAATGGAAAGTGGCTGTTTCTGGCCTACATAAAAGCCTGCAATTTCATGTGGTTCCTCCTTTCGAGAACAAGCCAACTTTATTGGATGACACCTGTTACTTTATCGCCTGCGCCTCTGAAGAGGAGGCGCGATTCCTGGCCCTTCTCTTGAACTCGGAAATCGCTTCCGCGTTTTATTCAGCATTTATGTTTCCGGATGCCAAAAGGCCTGTCACCGCCGAAATGCTGAGGCGTCTCGATCTGTTGTCCCTGGCCCGCGAGCTAGGCAAGGAAGAAGAGTATCGGATATACCAACCATCTATCCTTATCCAGGATGATAACCCGGGGCATCAGCTTTCTCTTGCCCTGCCTGGCGTGTCTGAGCCGGATAATAAAAGGCTTTTCTGAGAAGAATCTTCTTTGCTGGCCAACCCATTAGAAAGGTGGGGATCAGTGGACCAGGATGGCAGATATCACCTTGCCCTCGCAACTCCCGGCGGTATAGATCATAGCACGGTCATGCAAGGTTTGTGGCTGAAGGTCGACTGGCTCTGGCGGCAGCCGATGCCTCCCCTGATGAGCGTGATTCGGGAATGGGGCCTGGTATAGCGCCGGTATAATGCGATGTTCTCTTCTTTTATGCAAAAGCTGATGCGCTACCGGTGGATGCGCGTCCTTTGCAGCGCCCTGGAAGCGTACGATCAGGACGGCTGCATCTATATGGCGGCGGCGCTTTCGTTTTACGGGATGCTCTCCCTGATCCCCCTCACCTTCGTGGGCCTGTGGGCGCTGACCGCGGTGATCGGCTCTTCCCATGAGGCCCTGGTACGGCTGGAGGCGATCCTGCGCCAGAACCTGGTCCCCAGCGCGGCGGATGACCTGGTACGGCGGATCCAGGAGATCGCCGCCGCCGGAGTCTTTTCGATCCTGGGCACATGGTGGAGCGTGCTGGCCTTCGCATGGTCGGGAGTCAGCTTCTATGAAACCCTCCATAGCACTCTTTCGACGGCCTGGGGAGGCGTGCCCGTCCGCCCGTTCTTGCAGAGAAAGCTGCTGACTCTGACGGCTTTCCTGGTGGCCAGCCTTTTTCTCCTGCTGACCCTCTTCCTCACCGCTGCCGTGACCGCCATCGATCAGATTTACCAGTCCTTTTTCGGGGTTCCGTTGCACTATCTCTGGGCGGGCCTGGGGCGGGCGCTGCCGTTCGCCTTTTCCATCGCCCTCTTTTTTCTGCTCTACAAGTTCATGCCCAACATTTACGTCCCCTGGAGGCTGGCCCTAGCGGTGGCGGCTCCGGTCGGGATTCTATGGGAGGTGGGTAAAATGCTTTTTACCGCCTACATCGCTTCCCGAAGCACCTACTCCAGCTTTTACGGCCCGATGGCCGGATTCGTTCTGCTGATGATCTGGATCTACTATTCCTCCTCCATCGTGCTGTTCGGCACGGAGATCGGGGCCGCCTGGCAGCGGGAAACCCGGAAGGATAAAGACGCATCGGCTTCCGGCAAGGAAGCCGCCAGCCGCTACGACCTGATCAAAGAAGAGCCTGCCCCGGACAGTAGCGCAGGCGAAATCGTGGTCGAAATCCATGATGCAGACCCCTTCCACTCCCGGCCCCTGCCCGTCAGGGCGCATGTGACGGCAAGCGACGGACGACATCCCGGCCCTACGCCCAAAACGGTCTACGCGGATGGCCGTTTTTTCGCGGAGGGCAAGTTTACGGTTCGGGTCCCGCCCGGCGAGACGCATATTCTCCTGAGCAGCGGCCCCGATTACATCCCCCTGGCCCTCGCGGCAGAAGCGAAGGCCGGGAAGAAGCTCCATTTCAAGGCGATTCTCCACCGATGGTTTTCACCTGCGGAAAGGGGATGGTACTGCGGTGATAACCATGTTCACGCCAAGCACGATGGGGAAGCCGTCATGGAGACAGGCTTGGCGCAGGCCGCCCTCCAAGCGCGGGCCAGCGGGCTGAATTATATTACCGAAGCGGGGCATCCCGACGAGACTTACCGGAATAGCGCGGGCCTCAACTCCGAACGCTTTCTCTTCGCCAACGCTCCCGAACTGCACGCCGGCGCGTTCGCAGGTCACCTGAACACGCCCGGCCTGTCCGAGCCGCTGACCGAGGGTGCCTATCGGGATTTGACGCGCAGGCCGCTCCCGGTTCAAGCGATTGCCCGGCGCGTTCGCGACGCCGGCGGCGCAGTCATCTATACGCATCCTCTGGAGCCTCCCTATCAGTTGCACTGGATGGGAGCCGCCGAATTGTTCAGCGATGCCGTTCTCCGGAGCTGCGCGGACGCCCTCGATACGAATTCGCCTGCCACCGAGCTGCTGCGGTTCGCCGTCCTCAATCTGGGCAACCGGATCGCTTGCAGCAATTCCACCGACGCCACCCTGGAGAGGCCTCACACCCTCACCCCCGGCGATGGCCGCGTCTACTGTCACGCGAAAGAGTTCAGCTACCGGTCCGTCGCCCAGGCCATAAGGGAGGGGCGCACCTTCGCCACCAACGGAGGCCCTCTTTGCCTGTTCCTCACAGTCGGCAGCCACGAGCCAGGGGATATCGTCGTTCCCGGCAAAGGCAAAGCCGACGCCGCCCGGCTGGAAATCCACAGCCTCTACCCTTTGCAATCGGTCCGGCTCTACCGGAACGGAAACGTTCACCAGGAATTCGATGTCCGGGAAAAAAGAGGCGAAACGGTTCTATCGCTTCCGTTGAATGAAGCGGAAAAGTGCTGGTATACCGCCCGGTCCGAGGATGTCAAGGGGAATTGGGCCGTCACCAGCCCGATCTACTTCGAGCCGCCGCAAGAGGCCCGGCCTGAGTTCGCCTGCGCCCTGCTGCTGGAGATCAGCAACGCCACCCGGTTTACGGAGCTGCGAAAAGAGTTTTTCGCCCATCTGATCGCAACCGTCTCGCCGGACGACCCTCTGGCCGAAATCCATTTACTCAGAGACGGGCAAACTCACCATCGCTTTCTTCCCGGCATGAACAATCACCGGGCGGCAGAGAAAATCCCTGTGACCGAACTGGGCGGCGATTATGCCGGGGGCTGGCTCTGGCATCCCGGTCCGGAAAGCCCATACCATTTCCAGGCCGACCGTCCGGTCGCCAAGAGCGGATGGTATGCTGTCCGCATCACCACCCGGTCGGGGCGCACGCGCACATCCGATGCTGTCCGCTTCGACCGCGAGAATCCCAACAGCCACGAACTGTCGATAGCCCAGATGGAGGGGGCAGACACCCGGCTTTCCCTGTGGGGCTATGGCGAAGAGATGCCCCTGGATGAAATCAAGCAGCCCTTCGAAGGAGACCACTGGTGGTATCCCTTCCGCACTTATTGGAAACTGGAAGCCGTCTTTGGCAGCAAAATCCATGAGGCAGGCGGAGGAGAAAATACGCAGGCGGAGAAACGGTTCCGAAAATCCTGAAGAAAGTGATTTCGATGCGGCTGGCAGTGGATAAAGTCGATGCGGTGGTACTGGCCTGGCGGCATCAGCCCCATCCCACTTTACGAGGGCTACGCGCCCGGCTATAAAGCCCTCCTGGAGTTTCGCGGGAAGCCCGCTATCGCCTATACTCTGGACGCTCTCCGCGGCGTGCCCCAGATAGGCGAAGCCTGCATTGTCGGGGACGAACCGTCCCTGCGCGGGGCGGTCGCTCGGTCGGGCGCGGAATATTGCGATTTCATGCCGGGCGGGGAAACCCTGGTGGAAAGCATCTTCAGCGGCCTGTCCCATTTTGCCAGCTCCCCGGCGGTTCTGATCGTGACCGCAGACCTACCTCTCCTGACATCCGGGGCTGTCCGGGATTTTCTATCGGCCTGCTCCGCAGTGGAATCCGGATACGAGCATAACTTCCTGCTATCGGTTGTGCCGGAACGGTGCTATTCCGGCTTCTACCGGGATTTCACTGCAGATTTCAACCGCTTCCGGGATATCGCTGCCTGCCACGGCAACCTGGGCCCTGCCGATCCCCGCCTTTTGCAGAATAAGCAGGCGATGGCCCGCATCAACAAACTCTACCAAGGGCGCAAGAGTCCTCTCGCTTCCGCCCTCGCCATCAGCTGGCGGGTCGGCCTGAGCTATATCGTCGGCGCACACCTGCTCCACCGGCTGACTCTGGACCGCATGGCCTCCATCGCCTCCCGGCGCTTCCATATCGGCCTGATACCGGTCATCCTGGAGCATCCGGAGGCCACTATCGATGTGGACGAACCGGCGAATTACGCTTTCGTATGCAGGCAACTGGCTTGATGCAGGCAGGCCCCGCGCCTATGCCAACCACCTTTCGAGATCGTCCAGCCATTCGATGACGATATCGGGCCGCATCTCGGGAGGAGCGGCTCTCATCTCTTCGGGGGTGGTTACCCCGGTCATCACCAGAACGGTCTTGATCCCGGCTTTCTTGCCGACCAGCACATCGGTATCGAGCCTGTCCCCGATCATATAAGCCTCCCGGGGCCGTCCGCCCTCCTGTTTCAGGATCAAATCGATGGTGATGGTTTCCGGCTTTCCGATCAGTCGGGCCGCGACCGATGTGGCCGTTTCGATGGCGGCCACCATCGTGCCCCCGCCCGGCATGATCGTTTCCTCGGCTGGAAAGGTCGCATCCCTGTTGGTCGCCACGAACCGCGCTCCCTTGAGGATAGCGTGCTGGGCGTATGTCAGTTTCTTGTAGGTGAATTCCCGGTCGATCCCCACCACCACATAATCTACCGGGTTTCCCCGCTCCGGATCGGCAAGATTGAAGCCCAGGCCCGCCATCTCTTCTTTCAGCCCTTCATGGCCCACCACATAGGCCCATTTGCCCGGGTCTTCCTCAGCCATGACGAGGGCCGTCGCATAGGCCGAGGTCATGATGTGGCGGATATCGGTATGGATACCCATCGAGGCCAGCTTTTGCCGGTATGATTCCCTCGTTTGCGAGGAATTGTTGGTCAGAAAATAGACCCGATGCCTGCTTGCCTGCAATCGGTTGACGGCCTCGACAGCCCTCGGCACCGGGTTTGCCCCGCGGTAAATAACCCCATCCAGATCGAAAATAAGAATATACGAATTCATAGCCCTCCGCCCCACAGATGTCCAGAGTCCGATAGAGTATAGCAGATTCACTCTGGGAAAATCAATTGGACGCAAAATACATAGATGAACTATCTGGCAACCGATCCGATTGCACTTGTTGTTATATAGCTGATACATTCGGTTAAAAAAATGGCTAAGACAAGGCATTGACAACAGAATTAAGATATGATACAATGTATTGGCAATCTTTTCGTTCCTTGAATTTATCATTCGATAGGGAGATGATGTGTATGGGGCGCGATAGAGAACCCTCCTGCTCCATCAAGAATTGGCCGAGTCTGGCGCAGTGCGCCCGGCGGCTGCAAGTTTTCGAAAAAGAAGGCGATCTGATATGGTTCGACCCGATCTCTTTGCATTATGATCTTGTGCCGGAACAGTGGCAACCGATCCTGCGAGATCTCCGGTATGGAAACCGAAGCTCGATGGAAAAGTTGATTCACCGTTCAACCAAAGAACGGCGGATCGAAGCGTTATCCCTCATATCGAACTGGGAGCGCCTCTGGCAAAGCGAGCCGGATTTCTCCTGCATCCCCTCTTCTGCCTGCTGGAACCTTACGCTTCTCACCACAAAGGCCGCTATTCCTCCCCGCCATTATTGGATATATCCCCGCCTCGTCAAATATGAGCCTCCTGATTATATGTCCGAAAAGATACTGCTGCGGGCATTCGATTTCTTTATGGCCCGGCTCCCTGAGGATGTTCGCAAAGTCAACATTTATATCGGCGTAGCCGGAGAGCCGCTGCAGGAGCTTTCTCTCTGCAAACTCATCGAAGCGGCCTGTTCGGATATGTCCTTGAAGAGCCGAATTTCGTTCCGGCTATATCTCTATACGAGTGGCGTCGTCAATGATGACGATGCCTATCGCTTTCTTTCCCGCACCAAAATCACCGACATCGGAATATGTATGGATGGGTGCAGGTTCATGCGCGATTCGGCTCCGGCTTATATCACAGGAAAGCCTGATGACCACCGGGAAGCCATCCATACCGCCACATCGCTTTTGCGAGTGCGTGGCTTGAATGCAGGCCACTTATATGCCGTCGCCCGAATATCAGGTATCAATCCCCAGTTCCGGGATTGCATGGAGTATCTGATGCATCTGGGCTTCAAAAAGATCGCCCTGATCCCTTCCCTGGATAGCGGCACACTCCATGATCTGGATGAAGACAATCTCACGGATTTCTGCGAGGGCTATGAGAAATTGGCCCTCTTTTTAATCGATAAGGCCCAACGGGGAAGATGGAATCCGGGATGTTGTTTTCACGAGGAGGATTTCTTCTGGCAGATATGGCGAAAAGTGCTGCTGCGCCATTCTGCCAACCTCCGTTGCCGGGACAGGCATACGGCCTTTACAGTGGATACGAACGGGCATATTTACGACTGCAACCGATTCATCACGGAAAAAAGCCACTGTCTGGGGAGTGTCGAAGAGGATAATCTGGAAATCTCCTGCAAGTCCGTACCGCCTGTGTCTGAAGTCAAGCCCTGCTGCGGCTGCTGGATAAGGAACTTGTGCGGAGGCCCTTGCTCTCTGCTGGGCCGAGAAGGTGAGGCACGCAAAGCCGGGGCTGTCCTCTGCGATTTGATCCGCTGTGCGGCGGAACTGTGCGTCTGGCTGACTTTGTGCCTGCGCGATTCCAACCCGACCGCCTATCGCCAGGTGATCAATCAGGCCTTCGGGGAAGGCAAGAGATAAGGGAAATACCTGAAGTTGCAGGGCAGCCTATTTCGCGCCCAGGATGCGAATCCGCCCGTCCGCGGTCTGGATGATGATCTCGCTCAGGCCGTCCCTGTTGAGATCGGCGACCACAGGGCGGCCTGCGAGGGCGTTGCCGTAATCGGCATAGGAACCGAGCAGGAACCGGGCCGGCGATCCGAGCCGCTTGCGCCAGAGTACTCGGGGCCGGTCTCCCGCATCGGCCACAGCGTAGAGGTCTCCATGGCTAGTTCCGAAGATGAACTCGTTCGCCCTGTCGCCGTCGATATCGCAGGCGGCCACATCCGTGCAGGCGGCCCGAACCGGCAGTTCCCACCGCAGCTTCCCGCTGCCGACATCGATGCAGGCAAATTGACCGTTTTGCCGACCGAAGCCCATCACCCAGCGGCCATCCCGGAGGAGCATGAACCCCTCGCGGGCGCAGCGTGCATCGCCTGCGGGCGGCAGAACATGCCACACCGGCTTCCCCGCTGCCGACATCGCTGCCTGGAAGTAGTGGCCTCCCACCAGGCATACCTTCCGGCTTTTGCCTGCGGCATCGAGTATGACGGGCATCGTATACAGCCCCATACTCGGTTGATGGAAGATTGTAGGCGGGGCGAGAGGGCCGAGGATGAGGTTGCCAGTGCTTCCGTCGGCAACGCAGTAATAGTCCGGGTTGGTGAATATGAGTTCGTCTTTGCCGTCGCTATCGGTATCGCAGGCGGCGGCCAGGTTCATGGTCGGTCCCCAATAACGCTGAAGGTCGGGCATTTCGCTCTTTTCCCAGACCGTGCGGCCTGTCGCGCCATCGAGAACCAGGCTCCGCACCACCGGAACGCCGGCGAACAGATAAAGGTCCATCCCCTTCCGCCCGGTAAACCGGCCCGCCCGCAGGTAGGCGGGCCGCGAACTCCAAGCCAGCGTCAGGTGGCCGGGCGGCGGCAGTTGCGAGCGCCAGAGCGTCCTGCCCTTGCGGGTAGGAGCCAGCACTTCGACAAGAGGCGTTCCGTTGGGGTCGATCCGTACGACCGCGATCTCGCTCACGCCGTCGCCGTCGAAATCGGCGATAGCGGGGAGGGCGTCGCTGTCGTAGCCTCCGATCTCCTCCATGCGATCCTTTCGCATTTTATAAATGCGACAACGGCTCGGAACCCAGGCCATCAATTCGTTGCAGCCGTCCCCGTCCAGGTCGGCGGCCAGAAGTTCGTGAAACTGCTGGCTTACAACCTGGGGTGCATTGCGGAAAGGTGGAGCCTGACCCCCGGGCTGCCAGGGTAAGCCAGCCAGTGCCTGCCCGTCCAGGTCGGCCAAGAAAATCGAGCCCGGTTCCGTACCGGCTTGCTCCTTTTTGGCGATGCGGTAAAGCGTCTGTGCAGGGCTTTGGGGAGAGGCCGGACGGCGTATAAGGGGTATCGGGCCTCCGACAGAAGCGGCCTCCGGCTGATTGTCCGACCAGCGCGGGACATGATCGTCAGGGGTGTCGATCCGGCACTTGACGGCGATGGCGGCAGGGTCACTCCAGACCGATACCAGCTTGCCGTCCTTCACTTTCAGGATATGCGCCCCGTCCAGCCTGGTCCGGATGGGATCCGCAGTGGCGTTCGCAAGAATCTCGGCCCGCCCATCGCCCTCCAGATCGAAAACGCCGGCGGCCACCATGCCCGGCAGCCGGTATTTGAGCCGCCCGCTGACAGCGTCATAGACGCGCACGAGCCAGGCACGCTCGTTCTCGGAATTGTACATGGAGAGCGTCATCTCCAACTGGCCGTCCCCATCCAGATCGGCGATGGGCGGCTCGGGCCAGGTCGTCTCCACCTTGCCGGTCGTTACATTTTCCGCCCAGCCGTGATGCCAGGCCGGGACAAACTTCCCATTCCGGTTGAGCAAGACTTCGTGATGCTGGGCGAAATTGGCGATCACCACGAAATCCTTGCGCCCGTCGCCATTGACATCCAGAAAGCGTGCCAGACCGTAGCTGCGTACATTGGCCGGGGAAACGTCCCAGTCGAGATACTGTTTGGGCTTACCGGTCAGGGGGTCGAGAAACCACATATGGCTGTGGGTTTCGACCGCCATTTCCTCGATGCCGTCTCCGTCGATATCCACCTTGAACAGGCCGGGGAAGCAGGTATAGCGGTCGAAATCATAACGCCACCGCTGAGTGGGAGGGGTACCCCGGCGTTCGAAGGCGAAGAGGGCGATAAAACCGAACCCCTCGTCAGGGGGATAGCCCTGCATGAGTACCACGATCTGCGGTTTTTTCGCTCCCGGAAGGTAGTGTCCGGTATAGAGATGCCATTCGTAGGAGATCGGCTCGACATCATAGCGCCAGAGCAGGCGACCATCCCTGAGCGACACCATGACTGCAGCGCCGTAGGGATAGGCGGGGCGGCCCGCCTGGAGGATCGCTTCCAGGTGGCCGTCCCCATCCAGATCCTCGGCGGCGGCGAACTGGGTGAAGTTCAGGCCCACAGGGTGAGTCTTCCACAACCGTTTGCCGCTCTCGTCCCAGCATTCCAATGCCCCGGCAGCTATATGGAGGCCGACCCTGGATCCATCCGGCTTCGTAACCGGAATAAGGCTGGCGTTCTCGCGCCCCAAATCGATAACGGCTAACTCCTTGGGCGGCTGGCGGATTCGTCCGGCCTGCGGCTGAAAGCCGGTCAGATGCGCGTTCTGCCTCGGCTCGGGCCAATCACCGGGCGCGGCGGAGAGTGCCCCAGGAAACATGATAGCTCCAATCAAACCGAATACGGCAAGGCACCTGCCGAAAGGGACCCGCGCAAAAGCTGTCGTCCAGAATCCCCGAAAGCGGCTGAACATCCCCTGCCCCTTCCTGGCGGCTGAGGGCGGCGAAATGTTGGGGGCAAACCGTCGCTCGAAAACTTCGGACATAACCTGTTGTTCGGAATCCTTCGCACATATGCCGCTATTCAAACCCATCAGGGCGTCTCCGGCGGGCCGCCCCTTGCGGCATTCTGGCCGATGCGGCTTCGGGACAGACGGGCTTGCTGGGTCTCCTGGCCGGTTTCTTCCAGGAAGCGGGCCACCGGCAGGGCAGGGTCGAGGGAGGTCACCAGGCACAGCCCTTCGTCCGGATGCCATCCCAGGTCGATGCGGTTTTCCCATCTGGCCCGCATGTCCGGCCCCCAGATCTGGAGGACGCTGGAGGGCAGGATGCGGTAGTCCAGGTCGGCGCGGAATACCAGGACATCATCGGGGCCGGTGATCATGGCCGCATCGCGCCCGGCGGGGTCTACGGCCAGGACGGGCGGGCGGTAGCTAGAGATCGCGATCCAGTAGCCGTGGCGGTAGGCGTGAGACCGGATGGCGGAAACGCCGGGTGCGGCGGTCGGAAAGAGTACCAGTTCCGCCTCCTGGCGGGCCAGGGCCTCCCATCCCTCCTCGAAAAAGACATCGAAGCAGATCTGGATGCCCACGCGCCCGAAATCCAGGTCGAAGACCGGAAAATTTCGACCCGGGGTGATGCCGTTCTCCATGGACCCGTCATCCATCAGGACGGGAAAGACCTTGTGGTAGAGGCCGGCCACCTCTCCCTGCCTGTCGAGGAGGACAACGGAATTGGTGACAGTGTCCCCATCGCTGAGACGCAGGGGGACGGCGATATGGGTTTGCCAGGCGCGGGCGCGGCCTGCCATGGCGGAGACGATCTCCCCGTCGATGGGCTGAGGGGCCATGCATGGATCGCTGGTCGACTGGGCGAAGTGTTCGGGCAAAAGCGCGATATCGAGCCGCCAGCCGCGAGCTTGCGCCTCACGCGCCATCGCATCCACCCGCGCCAGACCGTCGGCCAGGAGCTGGGCGGCCGTGGGAATATCGGGAGAGCCGGGCGGATACCATTTCGGGCCGGAAAAGGTGCAGGTTCCGATCACGGCGGGCCGGGGGCCGGGACGGCGCAAACTCATGGCCGGGCCTCCTTCGGGCTATAGAGAAACAATCGGGCGATGACGCCTTCGGCGGCCTGGGCCAGCGACAGGCTGGTGCTGACCCGGACGGCGATGGCGTTCGACTGCCCCGGGCGGATCATATCGGTCACGTCCAGCTCCATCTGGGCCGGGCGGATGTAGGCTTCCAGGTAGGGCCGGTAGCCCGCGTACTGGCCGTTCACCCAGCACCAGGCTTCCGCCACCACGGTCGGCGCATAGAGCATGATCTTCTTGCCCTTCGCGGAGGCGGGCACATCCACCTTCAGGCGGTACCACATATACCCCGTATATGGGCGGCCACGGCTGTCCAGGTAGCCCTGGAGATAGAAGGGCCGGGTGGTCGCGACAGGTTCCCAGTCCTCTTCCCTGAAATCGGGTCGCTGCCACTCGCCGAAAACGCCCTCATCGTAGGGGTCGGTTTTGAAGGGCGCCTGCTCCGGCAGGAGGGCGATCAGGTCTCCGGTCTTGCCGCCGGTTTTGCCGGCCAGGGACTCATAGAAAGCTTTCCGGGCCGTCACGCCCCAGTACCAGATGCCGGTATGGTAGCCCTCCTCATCGGGCCAGATGAAGAAGGAGTTGATGGCGTGAAGCTGCTGGCGCAGTTCCATGATGGCCGACGCCTGGCGGGCGGCCTCCGGCCAGTCAGCGGACGCTTCGGCGCGGGACATCGCCATGTACCTCTTCAGATGCTCGTAAATCAGGCGGTCGGCGCGGACATGCAGCTTGGCCCGCTCCGTATCGGCAGCTTCCTCCGCCTGCCGGATCGCTTGATCGAGTGTTTCCATCATCTCCGGAGTATAGACAAAGGGCATAACGCGGTCTTCGTGCCCGTGGAGGGGCGTTTTTTCGAGGGCCTCCTCGATGGCGTTGTAGAAAGCCCGCATGGGGCGAGCGGCCCTGCCGTACCACCGGGTGTAGAAGTCGCCCAGGATGGCGTCCGCGTCGGCATCGGCGTTCCACTCCAACTGCGCCCTCAGGTAGCGGCCCGGGATGCTGGCTTCGGCCCAGATGTTGCGGGTTTCGTCCGCAAAGCCCAGCACACCCCATTTCTTCATCAGGGGGAAATCGCGGCGCAGCTTGCGGGCCATCGGCAGAGGCGTCAGGCCGGAAACGAGCATCCCGTAGTTGTAGCCGTAAATCCAAACATTGGGGCATATCTCAGCCCACTTTTTGAGCATCTGCCCCTGAAGCGTCTTTTGCCAGCAGCGGTCGTCATCATAGGCGTGGAGGGTGCAGCTCCAGATGGCGGCGAACATGATCACCAGGTGGTCGTTCAGCTTCATGCCCTGGGGCGGGATGTCCCGGTTGGCATAGCCGTTGGTGGCGATATAGACATGGGGAAACTCTTCCCGCACCTCCGCAGTCACCTTATTGACAAAGGCGAACCACTCTTCGCTGGTACTCATCTCCCCCGGCACGCCCGGCCTGCCGCCGAGTTCGACAAAGCCCTGGTTGAGCTTCACGGTTTCGGGGTTAAAGTCCCGGGGCAGCCCGTCGTCCGGGGCGAAACCGTAGGAATTGGCGTTCGGATTTTTGCGGAAATAGTCCTTGATGATATTGGCGGCGATCTCGACCGCCTTCGGATGGGTCAGATTGGGCAGGTGGGGGTTGCGCGTGCCGTCCAGGTTGAGGGCGAAATACTCGGGATGCTCCTTGAAAACTTTCTCGTCCCCCACGACATTGCGAACCGAGCTGTCGCCCGGGGTGGCGAAGAACTCCTCCGGGTTCATCTTGTTCCGGATTTTCCACCGGCGTTCCTGCTCCAGCAGCTCCGGCTTGGCGTGCAGCCACCAGTTCCGCATCACGAAATCGGGCTTCTCCAGAATCTGCATTTCGGGAAAAGCGACTGTATTCTCCTGCGGCACATCCTCCCCGAAGTCTCCCGGCATGAACCAGCGCACCCCCAGGCGGCGCAGGAATTCGTAGACCGCGTATTCCGTGCCATGATAGGGGCCTTCGTCGTTACCGGCCAGAACCAGGCGGCTGCCCTTGCAGAGGATGAGAAAGCCTTCTTCCCTACGGGCATGGCTCAGCCCTTCCGGGATTTTGGCCTTCATCGCCCGGGTCAGCTTGCTTTGGCCGACCAGGATAGCCGCCCCTTTGGGGCTGGCGCTGTCGAAAACGATCTCCAGATTGGCCCCGGTCATCTTCCGGAGGTAGGTTTGCAGATCTTCCGCCGCCAGCCGGGCTTTCTCACTTGCGCCTTCCGCCGTCACGATCACCGCTTCTGGCTGGCCTTTTTCGACAAGCACCAGATCTTTGGCCTGCGTAGGTGCAGAGATGGTGAGGAATGCCAGCGCACCTATAGAGAAAATCGCCACCACCTTCGTCATTTAGAAACCTCCTGTCAGAGCGATTTTATGTTTCAGCCACCGCGCCATCCAGCCATAGATGATATCGGCCTCGAAGTGGTCGTGCGGGCCGCTGTACATGAAATTGCTGAACCGCTCCGGCAGGCCCATCCGGGCATAAAGCTCTGCTGTGAGATCGCAGCATTCGGGGATGCCGGAGGCGTCCTGGAAGCAATCGTCATGCCAGCCGGAGACATTCAGGAACGGGCGGGGGAAGAGCAGGGCGAGGATTTCGTGCCAGTCGCAGGGAGGCGGCGTGTCCTCGCGGTAATAGCGGGCCAGGGCGGGCATGTAAAGGAATCCTTCGTCCCGCGCCCATCGCGAAGGACTATTGAAAGGGGCGACATTGCAATCGGTTCTGAAGGGGATGAAGCCGCAGCTCGATGCGGAGGCGAAGATGCGTTCATCGAAGGCGGCGGCCATGATCGTCCAGTGGCCGCCCAGCGAATGTCCCAGCGCCCCGATGCGCCCGGTATCGATAAAATCGAGGGTTTCCAGGTAATCGACCGCCCTGGACGCCTCGTAAGCGTATTTGCCCAGGATCGACCAGCCCGGGTTAGTTTCGTAAAAGGGCCGGGTATCGAAAACGGACTGGTGG
The DNA here is from genome assembly GCA_020846535.1 of Armatimonadota bacterium. Lineage (GTDB taxonomy): Bacteria > Armatimonadota > JADLDR01 > JADLDR01 > JADLDR01 > JADLDR01. Next base: position 44,437 of record JADLDR010000034.1, read on the forward strand.
GGGCCGACGCGCTCGCCCATCACCGGGCCGTCCGGGGCCAGGACGGCAAAACCATGGGAGGGAAGGATGCGGGCGGTCTCCATGTCAGGGTAGCCCGGACAGTTCCAGCAGTATTCCTTGCCGCCCGCGCAGGTTCCGTGCAGGGCCAGGACAACCGGCAGAGGGGCATCGAACCGCTCCGGGAAGGTCAGATAGGCCCGCACCCGGTCGCCCGGCTCCACGGAATATTCCACCGTGCGGCGGATGAGACTGTCGTGCTGCTCCTCGGCCCGAACGGACGGCTCCAGGGCGCACCGCCTCAGGGGAAACGGCCCCAGCAGGCTGAGGAGCGCCCGCTCGATCTGTGCCCGTCGGATTTCCCAATCAGCAGCCATCCGGACGGCAACCGGCCCGGTCGGGCTTTCGTATTGAAATAGATCCTTGAAGGGCCAGTGGTAACGAATGACGGGTTGATCGGGCATCCAAACCTCCTGGTGAGTAATAATAGAATGATGCAAGGCGGAAGATCTATCCGGTGACGCGGGCTGGGTTATGTTAAAGAATTCCCCCGTAATTTCGCGCCCAGCATGCCGCACAGGTAGATGTAAGCCTCCTCCGTATAGCGGGGGAGGTTTTGCGGGTCTTCGACTTCCAGTTCCACGGTCAGGCCGCCCCGGTAGCCTGCCTCTTTGAGGGCGGCGAGAATGGCGGATAAATCGATTTCGCCCCGCCCTATACCGACCGAGGCCGTTC
>JADLDR010000035.1 GCA_020846535.1 Armatimonadota bacterium
ACGGTGGACTTCAAGAACAGTGTCATCATCATGACCAGCAATATCGGGACCCAGTGGATCCAGGAGATGACCGCCGTGCTGGAGATCAACCCGGCCCGCGAGGAAGAGGTGAAATCCAGGGTGATGGAGGAGCTTCGCCTGTACTTCAGGCCGGAATTCCTGAACCGCATCGATGAGATCATCATCTTTCACGCCCTGGGGCTGCCGCAGCTCAAAGAGATCGTGGAAATCCAGGTCCGCAACCTGCAAAGGCGGCTGGCCGACCGGCACATCTACGTCGACCTGACCGAAGCCGCCCGCGAGGTTATCGCCCGGGAAGGCTACGACCCGGCCTACGGGGCGCGCCCCCTGAAGCGAGCCATCCAGCGCCTCATTCAGGACAAACTGGCGACCCGCCTCCTGGAAGGCCAGTTCCGGGAAGGCGACCATGTGCTGATCGACGCCGACAGCCAGGGGCAACTGGCCTTCGCCAAGATGGAGATAGCCGCCGTGTAAGGAAGAGCCTGGTTACGGAACGCAACGTTAGAGGGGTAGCGGTATCGAGCTACCCATAGGCATCAAGATAAGGGGAAGCACCATCCGGTCATAGGGGATAAGTTACCTCTCTCCCCTGGCCCCTCTCCCCGAAACCCAAGGGATGCGCCGGAGCGCCTCCGGGGAGAGGGGGACAGATCGTGCGGTACTTGACGGCACCATCCACTCCCCCTTCCCGTTTCAGGAAGGGGGCCGGGGGGTTAGGTAACGGTCTCCCAAAGCCCCGCACCCCGCCCCGGCGGGACAGCATGCCTTATCTTGATGCCTATGGGTAGCGGTATCGAGCTACCCCTCTTTTTTTGAAACATGGGCTGTAAATTTTTATGAATTTGACGTTTCAGCTATTGACAAAACGAAACCATCGTGGTAAAATAGATTATCGTAAAATGTTTATATAATCATCATGTGATATTCGGCGCAAAGTATGGACGATAAGCGGCAGGTTACAATTCGGGAAATCGCCGAGCGGCTGGCCCTGTCCCCGGCAACCATCTCCACCGCTCTTACCGGAAGACGCAACCGGGTCTTCATGGGGGAGGAGACGCGGTTGCGCATCCTGACGGCGGCCAGGGAAATGGGCTATCCGGTGGAGCGCCTGCGGGCGCGGAAGAGGAGTCTTGACCGGGTGGCGCTCTTCTGCTTTCCGAATAAAAACCCCATCTATTACGGCATGGTTCTGGAGATGAGCCACCGCTTCAGCCAGCAGGGGATCTACGCCTTCGTGCAGGTCAATGACGACTGCCACTCGGAATATGAGGCGGCCCGCGAGCTTTACCGCAGGCATGAGGCCGATGGCGTCATTTTTATCGGCTCTTACACTTACCCGGATACCTCCGTCCTGGATAGCCTCCCCTGCGTCATCATCGGGGAGGTTCCTGAAGGAGTTCAGGCATGGCGCGTGAATGTGGACAACGAGCAGGGAGGCCGCGAGGTGGGCGAACACCTCTGGAGCCTGGGCCACCGCCGTGTCGGAATGCTGACCGGTGGAACGGGTCTCTCCCACAGCGAACGGCTCCAGGGCATCCGTTCCGTCTGGCGGCAGCGCGGCCTGGATTTCCCGGACCGGTGGCTTCTGGATGCCCATCCCGACACCGCCTCCAATTTTCAGGAAATACTGACTGCTTTCCTGCAGGCCGCCGCCCGGAGGGGGGAGCCGCAGACCGCCCTCTTCTGCTATAACGACTGGATCGCAGGCTTCGCCTTGAGAGCATTACATGAAATATGCCTGCGCGTCCCCGAAGATATTTCGGTGGTCGGCTTTGACGACGCTCCCTATACGGAAATGCTGACCCCACCGCTGACCACCGTATACCAGCCCTTCAACGAGCTGGGCGCTCTGGCGGCCCAATTGCTGCTGGAGCGGCTGAACAGCCCCCAACATCCCCCGAAATCCTTCATCCTGAGAGGCCGCCTGGTCATCCGGGCCACCACAGGCTTGGCCCGGGCAGACGAGAGAAAGGAGGTATAGAGATATTCCGGCAGGGGCGCACCTGCATGTGCGCTGGTCAAGGCTATATACGAATTCTGGTCATGCTGTGTCGGGCCGCAGAAGCCTGGTCCGGTCATTGACGATCCGAAAAACACAAAGGAGAAAGGCAAAATGTACGGTATCGAACGCAAACGAGGCTTTACGTTGATCGAGCTGCTTGTCGTTATCGCCATCATCGCCATCCTGGCGGCGATTCTCTTCCCGGTCTTCGCCCAGGCCCGCGAAAAGGCACGCGCCATCTCCTGCATGTCCAACTGCAAGCAGATTGGCAACGCTTTCATGATGTATGTTCAAGATTATGATGAGCATACGACGATTGATTTGGGTGCTTCTGGTCTGATGACAACTGCAGAAGGTCAGCAGATTGCCGAAATTCGTTATGAGTCAGCGCTCTATCCTTATACGAAGAGCATAGCTATCTATGTTTGCCCGAGTAACGGACATAAGTGCCAAGGCGGTGATTGCAAACGTGCTTGGCACTTCGAGGAGATGTTCCGGAATATTACGCCGGGTTATGGTATGAACGCATGCATTAATGGCAGATCATTTGCCGCCATTAAATCACCTGCCAGCACATTAGCTTTTGCAGATTCCTGGCATGAAATCTGTAGTTGCCCACGAGCGGTCGCCTGGCCGGAAGGCGGTTGCTGTTTCCCAGGGGTTAGCGCTTCGTTCTGCGGCACAGCAGATAATCCTGCAATAGACAAGAGTAAAGCGACCCGCCACCAGGGAGGAAGCAACATCATCTTCGCAGACGGGCATGCCAAATGGTTCAAGGCAGAAGCGATCTGGGATGCCCGTGGTAATGATAAGAGCTATCTGCGCTGGGATGTAAGCAAAGGCTAGAAGCCGACTGGCAATAACCAAAGACAAAAAGAGGCAATCCATTGGATTGCCTCTTGCCCTTTGTATCAAAGATTCCAGAGGTAGTCAAAAAATCTCTTCCTGCTACAGAAGTACAATCGAATAGTTACCCTGAGGAGGTGTTTCTAACGGATATTGCAGCCGCTATACGAACTGCGCTGTCCTCTGTTTTCTGCTTGATCCTCATCTTCTCCATGGCCTCGCTTGCGCTGGCCCTGCCCGCCCTGGCGGCAGGTGGCCCGACCGCCTCTCCCGGCCCGCCCTTGTCCGTTCCCGTGCGGGAAGCTGCGCCGGACGGCCCGAAAGTCTTCGCCTATACCCGGGAGGCCGGGCCGGATCAGACCTTCTTCGTTTCCGGGGAAAATTTATCCGGAGAGGTGGCGGTCTGGGGCGCGGGCGCAGGGGCCGGAGGGGGGAGGGAGTGGAAGCCGAAAGTCCTCTTCAACGATGGTCGCTATCTGGCCGCCACCCTGCCCGAAGAATGTTATGACGGCCCGATGGTCGCCTGGGTCAAAGGAGAAAAGGGCTATTCCAGGCCCTTTGTCCTCAACGCCCCGCAGGTCTGGTGGATCACGCCCGATACGGCAGGCCCCGGCGAAACGGTGGACATCTTCGGTGCGAACCTCTCCCGCAGGCCCGATTTCGACCGCGCCCATGTCTGCGCCCGGAACCGCAAGACCGGCGCGGGCCTGTGGCTGCCGGTTATCGGGAACGGCAAATATCGGCTGCGGGCCTTTCTCCCCTCGGACCTGCCGGCAGGCGACTATACCCTCTGGCTCCACACCGGCGCAGGCGGCGACTGGGGCGGGAGCGGCCCGGCCCGCCTCCGGGTGAGGGCCCGTCCCGCTCCGGCCTGCCGCATCGCCCTCAAGGAATCCACCGAAGCCGCGCTCCGGGCCGCCATCGAGTCGGCTCGCAAGGCTGGGGGAGGGGTGGTGGCTTTGCCTGCCGGGGAAATCGAGCTGACCGGGACCCTGAAGGTAGGAACCGGCGTTGTTTTGGAAGGCCCGGAGCCCGGCGTCTCTGTTTTGAGATGCGCCAACCGGGAGGAGAGCCGGTTCGCCCCTGTAAAGCTGGACGGCCAGACGCAGGCCGCCATCTGGCTGGCCGGAAGCGGGAGCGGCCTGCGCCGCATCCTCATCCAGGGCAGCCCGGCGGTCAATGCCGGCGTTCTGATCCGGCATGAAAAATATCCCCGGTGGATCGAGGACTGCCGGGTGGAGTCTGTCGCCGTGACCGGGGTGGAGGGCAAGCAGGCTTACCGGCCCGGGGCGATGTTCACCAGCGCCTTCGCCGAAAACCGGGCGGTCTATCTCTCCTATGCGAAAGGGGCCGTCGTGCGGGGATGCCACCTCTGGGCCAGAGCGCCGGTCTTCATGGCCGGAGCGCGCCAGTGCGTCATTTCCGGGAACCGCCTGGTCTGCCAGAGCCGGTACGACGGCAACGCCGAAGGCGCGATCCTGGGGCGGTACAACATCATGGAAGAGTGCGTGGTGGAGGACAATATCATCGCCGCGCCCGAAGGGATGACAGCAGGCGGACCCACCGTCCGGCGGATGGCCTGGATCGCCACCGGCCACGGCTCCGTCAGCCACAACTGGATCGCCCGCAACCGCGTCGACCGCGCCCGCTTCGGCGGGGTGGCGGGCGGGGAGGAGAATGTCGGGGAGATGATTCTCTTCGAAGCCTGCGAGCGGATCGCCTTCTTCGGCCCCATCGAATCGGCGGGGAGCGATACCATCACCCTGCCCGAAACCCTTCCCCCCACGCCCGACAGCCGCCTGGGCGGCGTCAAGCGCGACTCCCTGGCCCATGACGCCCAGGGCCGCGAAACCCCTTTTTGGCCCCCGGACGCCTCGGAAGACGATGGCACAGGGGAGCCGCCGGTCAACCAATATTATGTGACCGTTCTCAGCGGGGCCGGAGCCGGGCAGACGCGCCGGGTTCTTGGCCGGGTCGGGCGAACCTACCGGCTCGAAAGCCCCTGGCGCGAACCGCCCGCCCCCGGCTCTCGGGTGGTCGTCTGCACCCTCTACTACCAGAACCTGGTGGTGGATAACGAGATCCCGGACGGCATGACCGGCGTTCAGCTCTGGATCGGGTGTGTGGAAAATATCGTCTCCGGCAACCACATCAGCCGCCAGCGGCGGCCCGGCCTTTATCTCTACGCCACCTGCACCACTCTGGCCTCCTCCCAGCCGGTCACCTGGAACGCCGGCATCGGCCCTGCAAACTTCAACCTCTTCGAAGGCAACCGCACGGAGGAATGCAGCGACGGCGCTCTCATCGGAAGCGGGGATTCTCCGGCTATCCCTATCGAGTTCCCAAGAGCGATGGGCAACGTCCTTCGCTACAACTCCTTCATCCGCAATCGGGGCAGCGGGGTCAACATCGGCAGCCGGGCCAGAAGGGAAGGGGATACAACCCCCTCCATTGTCGGCTCTATCGTCGAACTCAACCTCTCCCGTGATGCGATGATCGGCTACCATGTCGGCCCCTCCGCCGACCATCTTGCGCTGAGGCGCAATTTCGCCTATTTCTGGTATCCCGTCTCCCTCTCCCCCGACCCGCCTATCGGCTTCCAGTTCGACCAGCCCGGAACCTACGCCGTGGAAGGCAACAACGTCGAAGACAAAACTGGCAGCGAAGCCCCCGCCTCCGGAATCGTCAGCGAAAAGCATGTGTATCGGGAGAGATAATCGAAAAGCACCCCCCAACCAGAGGCAGATTTACTATATCAAATAAAGTTTGGTATAGTAAATCTGCTCTCACCCCCCGTGCTATAAGGGGGGCTTAGATTCTGCGGGCTCTTGGGAAGACTCTCAAATTCCCCCTTCATTTCACTCCTCCCGCCGAAGCCCGGCGGGGGGGCGGTCGCTTAAGGCGCTTGCTTCTGAAAATTCAACTCCACATGACCCACCCACCTACAACCACCACATCCTCCGAACCGCGAACGCGCACCGGACAGACTCCGGCCTCTTTTCGGCTGGGGCCGGTGTTGCTCCTGGGGCTGCCCTTGGCGCTGCTCTCCTTCTGGATGGTCGTCCGGATGGAGCATACCGACCACACGGGCCAGCCGACGGGGCTGGCGCTCTACTACCACGTGGTCGTCCTCTTCGGGGCGCTCATCGGGATCAATGCTCTGCTGGCGCGGTGGGCGGGGCGGCTGGCCCTCTCGCGTCCGGAAATGCTCTGCCTCTATTCCATGATGGCGATTGCGGGCTGCTACGGCAGTTGGGAGGCGTTCGGAACGGCGCTACCCGCCCTGGCGCATCCGGGCGTCTACCGCTTCCGGGCCAGCCCCGCCGCGCTCTGGAGCAATCCGGTGATGGCCCATCTGCCCGACTGGGCGGTGGTGAGAGACCCGGCTGCCGCGAACGCCGTCTTCCAGGGGGGCAAGTGGAGCGATATCTGGCCTGCCTGGTGGCAGCCCCTCCTGGCCTGGGGCGGGCTGATGGGCGTCCTCTATCTCCTCTTCATCGCCCTGGTGCGCCTTTTGAAAGACCCCTGGGCACACCACGAGCGCCTCTCCTTTCCCCTGACCTGGCTTCCGATGGAGATGACCGGCGGCAGATCCCCTCTCTGGCGTTCCCGCCTCTTCCTGGGTGGCTTTATCGCCGCCGTCGCCCTCGACCTCCTGAACGGTCTCCACCAGCTTTATCCAAGCCTGCCCTTCCTGGATGTCAAAGTCCACTGGTATATCGGCAATATGGCCGAACCGCGCTGGGAGGCGGTCGGCCCGATCCCGCTCACCTTCCACCCCTTGATGCTGGGCCTGGCCTTCCTCCTCCCCGCCGACCTTCTCTTCTCGACCTGGTTTTTCTACGCTCTGGGAAAGGCGCAGCTCTATCTGGCCGGCATGTGGGGCATGGCTCGTGGGTCCCCCTATGCGTTCGGGGGCAATGTCCCCGGCCTTCTGGAGCAAAATGTCGGGGCGATTATGGTGCTGGGGATCGGCTGGCTCTGGCGCGCGCGCAGGCAGCTGGCCCGCCGCTGGAACGACGCTCTCCACGGTGACGCGGGCGCGCGGATGGACTATGCTTTCCTGATCGGGGGCAGCCTCCTTGTCGGATGGTTCCTCTGGCAGTTGGGATTCGCTCCCTGGGCCGCCGCGCTCGTCCTGGCGCTCTTTCTGATTCTCTCTCTTCTGGTCACCCGCCTGCGGGCGGAACTCGGCCTGCCCGTACACAATCTCCAGTTTTTCGGCCCCGACGGCCCTATGATCGCCGCTTTCGGGGGGAGGGGCCTGGGTCAGTCGGGCCTGGAGGCGTTCGGGTCCCTCTTCGCTTACACCCGCTCCCTGCAAGGTCACCCTATGCCGCACCAGATGGAGGCCGCCTATATGTCTGACCAGTCGGGAGGGCTTCGCCGGGGTTTCTGGTGGGCGACCGGCCTGGCCGGTGTGCTGACCGCCCTGATCGGCCCCTGGCTCTTCCTCTATATGGTCTCCCGGCGCGGCCTGGATATGGCCCCCGGAGGCTATCAGGCCATCAGCGAAGAGGGGTGGATCCGTCTGGGCGCATGGCTGAGCCAGCCCCCCGCCCCGGACGGCGTGGCCGTCGCCGAAATGATGGCCGGGGCGCTGATCGCCCTCCTCCTGATCGGGCTGAGGCAAATCTGGTTTGCCTCCCCCTTCCATCCGGTCGGTTACGCCATCTGCGGCAGTTGGGGAACCTGGATGGTCTCCACCCCCATCTTCATCGCCTGGGCCTGCAAAGTTTTGCTCCTCCGCTACGGCGGCCTCAAAGGCTACCGAAACGCCGTCCCCCTCGCCCTCGGACTCATCCTGGGCGAATTCACCGCCGGGGCCTTCTGGACGGTGGTGTCTCTGATGACCGGCCTTCAAACCTACCGGATATGGCTCTTTTAAGGAAGGGGAAAGCAAGCGAGGGGTGAATAGAGGGGCTGCCCCGGTCATTACATACTTTTCGCTTGGCCTTTTCAGGATAACGCCATCATCGATGCAGTCTGCCAGGAGCGCAGCCGTAAAGTCGCTGTCATTGCGAGGAGCGCAGCGACGCGGCAATCTCCAGATTCTTCTGGAGCAGTGCGTCCTGCGTGATATCGACCTATGGAAGCCGGAGCCGCGAGAAATCTGGCTCAAGGTGGATGCCTGCGGGGTCTGCGGCACCGATGTTACGGAGGCCCTGGACGGCAGGGCAGATTTCGAGCCGTTCGGGCATGAGGTGGCCGGGACGATCCTGGAGATGGGGATCGCGGTTCGCGGACTTTCGGTCGGGCAGAAGGTCGTCATCGAAAGCGCCAGCGCGTGCGGGGAGTGCCCCAACTGCAAAAACGTCCGGCAGGAGCTTTGAACGAATATTCAATCCTTCTTCTACAAAACCTCCTTCGGCTTCGCGGAAGAGATGGTCGCCCCGACCATCTGTGCGATTCCCTATGGCGGGATATCCCCCGCCGAAGCCTGCGTGACCGAGCCGCTCGGGGTCGCCATCGATATGAGCCGCCTGGCCGATATCGAGATCGGCAGCCATGTGGTCGTCTCCGGCCTGGGCGCTATCGGTCTGATGGCCCTCCGGCTGGCGAAACTGTCCGGGGCCGGGCGTATCTACGCCTGCGACGTCTCCTCCGCGGGCCTCCGTCTGGAAATGGCGAAACGCTTCGGGGCCGATGAGGTCATCTGCGCGGACAAGATCGCTCTCCAGGAATATGCGTTCCCCAGGCCCCCGGACCGATTTCTCGTCTCCTCCCCGCCCCGCACGCTGAAAACCATGTTCGATATCGCCGCCAAAGGCGCGATCCTCTCCTTCATCGGCATCCAATACGGAGAGGGAGCCAATCTCACCTTCGATGCCAACGAGTTCCATTTCAAAAAATTACAGCTCCGCGCCTCCTTCGCCTCCCCGGCCCTTTACACCCCCAGAGCCTATGAACTCATCCGGACCGGCATGGTGGACGCCGCCGCCCTGATCACCCACCGCTTCCCATTGAGCCAGATCCACACCGCCCTCCGCACCGCCGCCTGCGACCGGGGCAGCGCCATCAAAGTGGTGGTGGAGGGATAGGGGCGTATACGGAGCAGCCTTGGAAAAGCACCCCCCCAACCCCCCCTTAGCAAGGGGGGGCTAGATGGTGCGTGCTCTTGGTACTCTCTCAAAGGCCCCCAAGGCCACTCCCCCCGCCGAAGCCCGGCGGGGGGCTGGGGGGCGGTTGCCTTTAAGCCAGGGGCCGCTTTCCTTCAAGCCATCAACCTCTTTTCCACGAAAGGACTCATCATATGACCATCCGATACGGCATTGTCGGCTGTGGCTCGATTTCGCGCTTTCATCTGGCGGCCCTGGAGAAAATCGGGGCCGATATCGTCCATATCGCGGATGTGGACGCGGAGAAAGGGGAGGCGCTGGCCCGGCGCTGCGGGGCGCGCTTCAGCCATGACTGGCGGAGTCTGCTCGAAGACCCGGAGGTGACGGCGGTCAGCGTCCTGACCCCTTCCGCCCTGCACCTCGATATCTGCCTGGAGGCTATCGCCGCCGGGAAAGACATTCTCTGCGAAAAGACCCTGGCGAACGGGGCGGAGGACGCCTGCACAATCGCCTCCGCGGCCCTGAAGTCCGGCAGCCTCTTTATGACCGGATTCATGAAGCGCTTTTTTCCGGCAGCCGTGAAGGCGAAAGAATTGATGCCCTCGCTCGGCATTCTCTTCAGCGCCCAAGCCCGGAGCTACCAGCCCTGGGGCGACCTCTTCTCGACCTCAGATTCCGGCCCTTACGAATGGATCATC
>JADLDR010000036.1 GCA_020846535.1 Armatimonadota bacterium
ACAGCATGATGATTGAAGACTGGGAGGTCGGGCAATTGTATTGGAAACAACTCCAGCGATGCGGCAACCCCGGCGATGCTGTCCGAAGCGTCCGTATGAAATTCCTGGACGAGATTTGCTCTTCTAAGCGTGATCCCCATTTCTTCGTCGGAACCGTTTTGAAATATAACAGTTGGATTATCCTGGGCGTCTTCTGGCCTCCCAAAACGGAAGAGGAACCGGCCTTCGATTTTTGATTCCAGTCTGCCAACAACAAGCAGCCTTTCCCCTGCGGCCACAAAACCACCGGAGGCTCTTCATGGATCGTTCCTGGCGCGGCGTTTTTCCTATCGTGGTGACGCCCTTCACCGAAGGGCTGGAGATGGACGAGGCGGGGCTGAGGCGGGTGGCGGCTTTTTGCATCGAGGCCGGGGCGAAGGGGCTGGTCGGCCCGGCCATCGCGGGAGAGTTTTTCACCCTTTCCGATGACGAGCGCCGCCGGTGGCTGGAGATCGTGATTCACGAGGCGGGCGGCCAGGTTCCGGTGATCGCCGGGGCGACCTGCGGCCACACCCTGCCCGCCGTTGAGTTCAGCCGGTTCGCCCGGGATAGAGGGGCCGCCTGCGTCATGTCCATGCCCCCTCACATCCTCCACCCGGACGCCGAGGGGTGCTTCCGCCACTATGAGGCCCTCTCCCGCGCCCTCGATATCCCGGTGATGATCCAGAACTACGCCGGCCCGCTGGGAACGCCCATGCCCGCCCCTCTGATAGCCCGCATGTGCCGGGAGCTGCCGCAGGCGCGCTATATCAAGGAAGAAACCGCCTCCGCGCCCCATCTGATGAGCCAGGTGGCCGAGGCTGCCGGGCCGCGCTGCGAAGGGATTTTCGGAGGCCAGGGCGGGCTCTATCTTCTCGACGAATACCGGCGCGGCGCTTCAGGCAGCATGCCCGCCTGCCAGACGACCGACCTCCTGCAAACGGTTTGGGACAGGCTGGAGGCGGGCCAGGAGCAGGAGGCCCGGTCCCTTTTTAACCGCATCCTCCCCCTCATCAACTACGAGCGGCTGCACGGCATCGCCCTCTGCAAAGAGGTGCTTTACCGCCGGGGCGTCATCGCCTGCCCCGCCTTTCGCGCCCCTGGCCCCTCCCTCGACGCCCTGGACCGGCAGGAACTGGACTCGATCCTGGCGGATATCGAGCCGCTGTATAGGGTGTGAGGGCAAAAACAAAGGGGCGCACGGCCGTGCGCCCCTTAAAGCGAGGGACCTCTTGCCCTCAATCCGCGAACAGATATCAGTCCTTCTTCCTGAAATGGATCCAATCCCCCTGCCGCTCCCAGGTGTAATAGTAGGTGGCGGTCAGGATATTCAGGGCCTTCCAGACCGACTTTTTATCGACATTCTGGCGCGGGTAGATGGGCTGGCGGCGCACATCCTCCGGGCCATAGGGTACATTGTCCTTGTGGACGGTGGCGATCATGTCCAGGCCGCTTTCCCGGGCAAGCTGCTGCAATATCTCCTCGGATTTGGCCCAATAAGGAACTGCCTCGTCTCTGTCGGGAGCCTTCCGGTAGACGAGGCGCTCCAGGGTGATTTCCTTTTGCAGCCTCGGATCGTCCTTCCCCTGTTCGTTCTCCGGCGGAGGCGGCTGATTCGGGTTGCGGAAAAGAAGATCGGGACGCAGGAGGTCGATGCTGTGCCAATCCGGCACATACTGGCCTCCGCCAGAGTATATTCTCAAATACAGCGTCGGCTTGGAGGGCGGGGTAGCTCCCCAGTAACCCGTGATTGCAGGTCAGGTCTCTGTGAAAAGAGGATTCATCGGCGAGGATCTCGGATGTGTGCATCAGTAAAGCACACAGGCGGGAGGACTTGCGGCGATGAATCCAGAAACCGTATTTTGCCACCATCCCCCATGTTCTGCACGAGGGCAACAGGGGGTCGGGAACATCGGGGTGTTGATCCCGAAGGAGCAGCGGTATCGGTGCCGGGTCTGCGGGGTGAGGTTTGTCGCTCGCAAGGGGAGCGTGTGGGAGGGGTTGTGCAAGCCGGAAGCCTGGGTGTCCCTGTGGACTTCCCCCAGTTTTTCGGACACACGGTTAGGCAGCTTGTCCCCTGGCCTGGCCTTCAAACTGGACCGGACTGACGTAGCCTAAGGCACTGTGCAATCGCTGCCGGTTGTAGAACACTTCGATGTCATCAAAGATGGCCCTGCGGGCTTGGGCGCAGGTGGCGAAGTGGCGCTGATGGATCAACTCCGCCTGCAACCTGGCAAAGAAGATCTCCATCGGGATATTGTCTCAGCCATTCCCTTTCCGGAGAGGCCCCCATCGACCAGCCGATGATCTTTCGCAAGGCCAGATCCATCACGGCGGCCAAATACAACCCGCCTTCATCGGTAGGTCTATACGTAATGTCATTTAACCAGGCGGCGTTGCTCTGCTCGATCTGACACGGACGGGCCAGGGTGTTCTCGGCGGCGGGCAGGGCGTGCCGCGCGTCGGTCGTGCGGGTCGTTTTCCGGGGACGCTGCGCCTGAATCTGGTGCGTTTGCATGAACCGGGCCACCCGATGC